>JAFXTM010000102.1 GCA_017535865.1 Oscillospiraceae bacterium | reverse complement strand
CGAGACCGAGACCGCCGAAGTCACCGCCGAGGTCACCAGGCCCGCCACCTGCACCGAGCCCGGCGAGACGACCTACACCGGCGTCTTTGGGGACGAGAGCTTCCCCGCTCAGTCCCGCACCGAGGCCGATATCGAGCCGACCGGTCACGCCTGGGGCGAGCCGAGCTATGAATGGGCCGACGATATGAGCAGCGTCACCGCCACCCGCGTCTGTCTGAATGATTCCGCTCATGTGGAGACCGAGACCGCCGAAGTCACCGCCGAGGTCACCAGGCCCGCCGCCTGTACCGAGCCCGGCGAGACCACCTATTCCGCCGCCTTTACCAACGAGGCCTTCACAGCCCAGTCCCGCACCGAGGTCGATATCGAGCCCACCGGCCACAGCTGGCTCAAGGCCACGCATACCCAGCCGGCGACCTGCTCGGTCTGCGGGGAGACAGAGGGCGAGCCCCTGCCGATCCACTATTTCGACAAGAGCTTCAAGGAATACCGCTACGCCTTCGAACACAGCTATCCCGCTTTCCTGAGCATCGAGCCCACCCGAAAGGGCTGGACGGTCCATATGACCGGTGACACCATGACGAGGACCGGCCTCGACGAGCTCATCCGCTTCTACCACGCCGACGAGTTCTATCCGGGCTCTCGCAAGTCGCTGGACAAGCTCAAGCGCTTCAACATGATCGAGATCAGCTACCTCTCCGACTCCGAGGCCTTCGACACCAGCATCTCCGCCCGTATCGCGCAGATCGGCTACTACGCCGCAAAGGTCCTCGATCCGAGTCTGGGACAGACCGCCTTCTTCAAAGACGGGCTCGACCTGTTCGACGCGAAGGGGAACGAGCAGTCCTTCACGCACAACGGCTTTGTCTACAAGCTCTCCTGTACACAGGAGAACAGCGGCTATCGCTATGTCTTCACGATGACGCTGGAGGACAATCTCGAGTGAGCCCCGCTTGACAGGGAGCACGGTATATGTTAAAGTAAGACAAGGATAAAAAGGCCGGACGCCTGGGATCTCCCACGGCGTCCGGTTTTGTCTTTCGAAATCCAGAGCAAAGGAAGCGAGAACATGCAATATGACGTCATTATCGTCGGCGCGGGTCCCGGAGGTATTTTCACCGCCTGGGAGCTGATGAGGGGAAACGGCGCGCTCAAGGTCGCGGTCATGGAGCTCGGCCGTCCGCTGTCGCAGCGCAAGTGCCCCATCGACGGCAAAAAGGTCAAGAGCTGCATCAAGTGTCCGGTCTGCAGCATCATGAGCGGCTTCGGCGGCGCGGGGGCCTTCTCCGACGGCAAATACAACATCACCAACCAGTTCGGCGGCACGCTCTACGAGTATGTGGGCAAACAGGAAGCCATCGACCTGATGCACTATGTGGACGAGATCAACTGCAGCCACGGCGGCGAGGCCACCCGGCTCTATTCCACAGCCAACAGCGCCGTCAAGCGCATGTGCCTGGAGAACGGTCTGCACCTGCTGGATGCGCAGGTCCGCCACCTCGGCACCGATATCAACTACGTCGTGCTCGAGAATCTCTATACCGAGCTGAAGGATCGGGTCGACTTCTTTTTCAACACCGCCGTGCGCAGTATTGAGCGCCGCGAGGGCGGCGGTTATGCGGTGCATACGGACGAGGCGGTCTATGACTGCGCCCGCTGCGTCATCTCCGTCGGACGCAGCGGCAGCAAGTGGATGGAGTCCGTCTGCCGCTCGCTGGAGATCCCCACGAAATCCAACCGGGTGGACATCGGCGTGCGCGTCGAGCTTCCGGCCGAGATCTGGTCCCACTTGACCGATCAGCTCTACGAGAGCAAGATCGTCTACCGCACGGAGAAATTCGAGGACCTCGTGCGCACCTTCTGCATGAATCCGCACGGCGTGGTGGTCAACGAGAACACCAACGGCATCGTCACCGTCAACGGCCACAGCTATGAGGACCCGCGCAAGCACACCGAAAACACCAACTTCGCCCTGCTGGTCTCCAAGCACTTCTCCGAGCCCTTCAAAGACTCCAACGGCTACGGCGAGAGCATCGCGCGCCTCTCCAACATGCTCGGCGGCGGCGTGATCGTCCAGCGCTTCGGCGACCTCGTGCGCGGCCGGCGCTCGAACGAAGCACGCATCCGCGACAGCTTTGTGACCCCGACCCTCGCCGCGACGCCGGGCGATCTGAGTCTGGTTATCCCAAAGCGCATCCTTGACGGCATCATCGAGATGATCCACGCCCTCGACAAGATCGCCCCGGGCACCGCCAACGACGACACGCTGCTCTACGGCGTGGAGGTCAAATTCTACAACATGGAGGTCGAGATCGACCGGAACCTCGAGACCCGCAGCAAGGGCCTCTTCGTGATCGGCGACTGCTCCGGCGTGACGCACTCTCTCTCCCACGCCTCCGCCAGCGGCGTGCACGTCGCGCGGCACATCCTCTCGCTTGCCGAGTGAGGCAAGGTCTTTGGAACAAACGCATACGGCAAGAAAGACCGTACCGGGAGCGGTTCGCCGCTCCCGGTACGGTCTTCTTTGAACTCTATCTGCCTTTTTCCCGGATCTCCCCGATGATGCGGCACACCAGCGCCGTGCGGCCGAAGGGGGTGATCAGATAAAACCCGTCCACATACGGCGCCATACGGCGGGCAAAATCGACCGATATCTCCTCCGCGAGCGCCTCGCCGCGAACGCGGTCCGCACCGGCATAGCGGGCGATGATCGCCTCGTCCACGTGGATCCCGGCGATCTCGCTGTTGAGGAAGAGAGCGTTGCGATAGCTCACGATGGGCAGGATCCCGCCGACGAGCTTGCCCTGCAGCGTCTCGCGGGCCAGGAGCAAATTCTCCAGGCCCTGCTCGCTCAGCACCGGCTGGGTGAAGAAGCCGAGCGCCCCGGCCTCCTCCTTTTGTCGGGCCAGATCAAGCTGGACAGTGAAGTTGCGCACGTTTACGTTGAGCGCCGCGAAGATCCGAAAGGGCGCAGGCAGCACGGTCTGGTTGAGGCCGTCCACGTACTTGATGAGCTTGCGGGAGTTGAAATTATAGACGCTCTTGACCTCGTCGCGGCTCGCGGCAGGCACCGGGTCGCCGGTGATCACAAGGACTTTGTCGATCCCCTCGGAGCAGAGTCCGAGCAGCAGCGCCTGCGTGGCGTTGAGGTTCCGATCCCGGCAGGTGAGGTGCGGCAGCGCGTTCATGCCGAGCTCGCGCTTGAGCTTGCAGGCCGTGAGACTCGAGTCGATCCGGGCCCGGGCCACCGGGCAGTCCGCCACCGTGATGGCCTCCACGCCCGCGTCGCGCAGCTCGCGGGCGCCGGCCATGAAGCGCGTCACGTCCGCCCCCTCGGGCGGGTCAAGCTCTACGGCAAAGGGCCGCCGGTCGGGGTCGCAGAGCGCCGTCCAGAAGGGATCCTCCCGCTGCGCTTCGGTTTTGTGCGCGCTCTCCCCGCGCAGTTCGATCCGCACCGGCGCGGGCAGCAGCAGCGCGTCGCGCGTGGCGGCGATATGCTCCGGCGCGGTGCCGCAGCAGCCGCCGAGGATCGTCGCCCCCTGCGCGTGCAGCGTCGCCATCTGCATGGCAAAATAGCCGGGGTCGCCGTCGTAGAAGACCCGATTGGCGCGCACGGTCGGATAGCCCGCGTTCGGCATCACGGCAAAGCGGCCCGGGAGCGGCCCCAGCTTTTTCAGCAGCTCCACCATCTGCCGTCCGCCCGAAACGCAGTTGAGACCCACGGCGTCGATCAGCGGATCGTCTTCCGCGGTCCGGATCAGCTCACGGATCAGGCGGCCGTCCCGCGTGAAGCCGTCCGGCTGGGCCGCGAAGGACACCAGCAGGAAAGCCTCGGGGCAGCGCGCCTTGATCGCGGCGGCGATCTCATGCAGGAACTGGTCCGTACTCAGCGTCTCAAGCAGGAAATACTGCGCGCCGAGCAGCAGGAACTGGTCGATCACAAAGAGGTATTCGGCCAGCAAATCCGTGTCGTCCCGCGGATCGATCGGGCCGATGTCGGCAAAGACAAAAGCCTCCTCCCCGGCGGCGCGCCGGGCGATGCGCCAGCCCTCGCGCAGCATGGCCGCGCACTCGCTCTCGCCAAAGTTCAGGCGGTTGAGCGCGTAGGTGTTGGTCTTGATCGCGCGGGCACCCGCGTCGAGATAGGCCCGGTGGATCCCCAGCACCTCGTCGGGCGCGGTGAGGTTGGCCCACTCGCAGTCGCGGTGGCTGGTGCGGTTGCGCGCGGCGTAGTAGGTCCCCATGCCGCCGTCAAAGAGCAGCGTATTCTCCTGTAGGTATGCGCGTATATCCTTCATCCCAGCACCTGCTTTGCTATGTCCGCGCTCTGCTTGGCGTCCTTTGCGTAATAGTCCGCGCCGATCTGCGCGGCGTAGTCCGGCGTCAGCACGGCGCCGCCGACCATGATCTTACAGGTGTGTCCGCTTGCGCGCAGCGCCTTGATCGTCTCGGCCATGCTGGCGACCGTCGTGGTCATCAGCGCCGAGAGGCCCACAAGTCGGACGTCCTCCCGGATCGCCGCCTCCACCACGGTCTCGGCGGGCACGTCCCGCCCGAGGTCGACGACGGTGTAGCCGTAGTTTTCCAGCACCACGCGCACGATGTTCTTTCCGATGTCGTGCACGTCCCCGTGCACGGTGGCGAGCAGGATCTTCCCCTTGGAGACCGACTCCGCGCCGCGCGCCGCGATGCGCTTTTTGACGAGTTCAAAACCCTCGCAGGCGGCGTTTGCGGCCTGGATGAGCTGCGGGAGGAAGAGCTCCTGCCGCTCGTAGCGCTCGCCCACCGCATCCAGCGCCGGGATCAGGAAGCGGTCCACCACCTCCAGCTCGCTGTGCGTCTCGAGCGCCCGGGCCGTGAGCGCGGCCGTCTCCTTCCGCAGGCCGCGCAGGATCGCGTCGGCGAGGCTCAGCCCGTCCGCGGCCGGCGCGGCCGCAGGCGCTGCGCTCTCCGTGCCGGCAAAGCGGCGGATATAGGCTGCGCAGTCCTTGTCCTGCCCGGCGAGCACACGGAAGGCCGCAACGGCGTCCATGACCGCGCTCAGGTTGGGGTTCACGATCGGCAGGTCCAGCCCGGCCTGCAGCGCCTAGATCAGAAAATTCACGGTGATGATCTCCCGCTGCGGCAGGCCGAAGGAGATGTTGCTCACACCGAGCACGGTGCCGAGGCCGAGCTCCTCCTTCACGCGGCGCAGCGCGCGCAGCGTCTCGACGGCCTGGTCCTGCTGGGCCGAGACGGTCAGCGTCAGGCAGTCGATGAACACGTCGGAGTCCGGGATACCGTAAGCGCGCGCCGCGTCCCGGATACGCCGCGCGATGGCGACGCGCTCCTCCGCGGTCGCGGGGATGCCGTTCTCGTCGAGGCAGAGCCCGACGACGGCCGCGCCGTATTTCCGGCAGAGCGGCAGGATCGCGTCCAGCACCGCCTGCTTGCCGTTCACGGAGTTGACGAGGGCCTTGCCGTTCACGGCCCGCAGCCCCGCCTCGATCGCCGCGGGATCGGAGGAGTCGATCTGCAGCGGCAGGTCCACGACCTCCTGGATCGCCTTGACCACACGCCGCATCATCGTCGGCTCGTCGAGGCCGGGCAGACCCACGTTCACATCCAGGATCTCCGCGCCCGCATCCTGCTGTTCGACCGCGCGCTGGACGATGTAGTCGATGTCGTTCTCCCGCAGCGCCTGCTGGAAGCGCTTCTTGCCCGTCGGGTTGATGCGCTCGCCGATGACGCGCGCCGCGCCGAAGGCCGCGGTCCGCGAGGCCGAGCAGACGCCGGCGCGCCGCGCCTTTTCCCGTGCGGCCGGAGCGCGGCCTGCGAGCGTGTCCCGCAGGGCGCGGATAAAGTCCGGGGTCGTGCCGCAGCAGCCGCCCACGATACCAACGCCGCTCTCGAGCGCCGGGAGCAGCGCGGCGGCGAAGTCCTCCGCGCCGAGACCGTAAGCGCCGGTCAGCGGGTCGGGCAGGCCCGCGTTGGGCTTGAGGATCAGGGGCAGGTCCGTCCACTGCCGCAGCTCCTCCACGAGCGGCAGGAGCTCTTTCGGCCCGAGGCTGCAGTTGAAGCCGAGCGCGTCCACGCCGAGGCCCGTGAGCGTCAGCGCCATGGCCGGGACCGTCGTCCCGACGAAGGTCCGCCCGCTCGCCTCGAAGGTCATCGTGACCCAGACGGGGAGCTTCGTGTTCTCCTTCGCCGCGAGCACCGCCGCCTTGACCTCGTAGAGATCGCTCATCGTCTCGATGACGACCAGATCCGCCCCGGCATCTTCGCCGGCGACGAGCATCTCGCGGAACATATCGTAGGCTTCCTCAAAGCGCAGGGTCCCGAGCGGCTCCAGCAGCTGCCCGAGCGGTCCGATATCCAGCGCGACCCGGACGTCGTATCCCTCCGCCGCGGCCCGTGCGCAGCGCACGCCGCCCGCGATCAGCTCCGCGGGACTGTGCCCGCAGCCGGCGAGCTTGCAGCGGTTGGCGCCGAAGGTGTTCGTATAGAGGACGCGGCTGCCCGCCGCCGCATAGCGGCGCTGCACGGCCGCGACCTTCTCCGGCTCTGTCACATTCCAGAGCTCCGGCGGGCAGCCGAGCGGCAGGCCCGCCGCCTGAAGCATCGTGCCCATGCCGCCGTCGAGCAGCAGGATCTCAGCTTTTTCCACAGTCCGTCCCCTCCTTCCGGTATACGCAGTTCTCCGCGTTTTCGCAGACGGCGCAGCCCCGCGGCCGCATCGGCTGCGGTTCGTCCGAGACCCCGATCAGCGCCGTGACGCTCTTCTGCGGGATCATGAGCCCGCTCTCCGAGAGGCTCACGCCGATGCGACGCTCCAGTTCCAGCACGCGGCAGAGCGTCCGCTGCTGGTCGAGCGGCATGTCCCCGTAGCCGGGGCTGAAGCGGTCGGTCAGATACCGCGGTGCAAGCAGGGCTGCAAGGTCCGCGCAGAGATTGTCGCAGACATTTTCGATCGCGGCGCTGCCCGCCGCGTCGAGGATCACGGCCTCGGCCATGTCCCGCGCCTGCGCCCGGCGCAGCAGGCTCTCCGCCTCGGTCCCGAGAGTCGCGGCCATCAGGATCACTTGATCGCAGCCCGCAAGCAGCGAGGCGACGTCCCGCCCCGCGGGCCGGAAATCCGTCCCCGCGAGCCGCCCGTCCGGCAGGCGCTCGAAAAGCCGCCAGGTGATCCGCGGCCGCGCCGTTTCCAGGAGCCGCCGCTCGCAGCGCGCGATATCCGCGCGGAGCCCGTCGGGCAGTTCTCCGCCCCGGTATTGCAGATAATGCAGCGTCAGGCTACGGTCGATGCCGGTCAGGCGGGCTTCCACACGGCTCACTTCCTCTCGATGAAACATAGTGATTTAGTGTAACATATTTTTTCTCCGCTGAACAGAGGGCCGCCGTGCTTTTTCACAAAAGAGAAGCGGCGCCGGGAACTGTCTCCCGACGCCGCTTCGTTCTTTTATTCGCTTTCCTCCGCGCTCTTGCGCTGGATGCGGCGGCTCGGGTCCGCGCTGCCTGTGATGAGCGGCACGTTTTCCAGGATCAGCGAGGAAGTGTCGAGACCGTACCACTTCTCCTTGGTGCCCGCCATATGGCGGATCCTGTACTTCATGTTCAGCAGCAGCTCGTCGAAATCCGAGAGTTCTGTCTTGGTCGTGACGGACTTGTGGATGATGCAGAACTTGAAGGTGCCGACCGTGGACTTTCCGTAGATGGAGTACTTCTTGTCCTGCACGGGCAGCTCGCCCCGCTCTTGCAAATCCTGTACGATCTGGCGCAGGTAGATGTTGATGCGCTGGGAGCACTTGAAGCCGAGATTCAGCCGGATGCGGAAAATGCAGTCCGTTCCGTAGGTCTCGAGTTCGTAGTTCATGGTATAGGGCTCGTTGAGCACGTGGACCGAGACGAACCAATAGGCCCGGGCGCGCTTGGTGTCCTTGTCCAGGATAGAATAGAGGATGTCGCGGTCCATGAGCTCCGGGTCCGTCTCGTTGTCCAGATAGACCAGGTTGTGGGACAGCAGCGGGATCTGCTCGTCATCGTGGAGCGCCACGAGGTTGTCCACATGCTCGCGCACCTTAAGGCGCGTGCTGTATTTGCGCTCGAGCTGCGTGCCGCGGTACCAGATGATCATAAGGAACAGAAGCATGAGGGTGATCAGGACCGTGACATAGCCGCCGTGTACGAACTTGCCGAGGCTGGAGACGAAGAACACGCCCTCCAACACTCCGAAGGCGGCCAGCACCAGCAGCGCGAGCACGGGTTTTTTCCGGATCCTGCGCAGGTACGTGGAGATAAGAAGCGTTGTCATCAGCATCGTGATCGTGATGGCGAGACCGTAGGCGGACTCGATGCGCGCGCCGGAGCGGAAGTACAACACCACGAGGGAGCAGCCGATCCAGAGCACGGTGTTGACCGTGCCGATGTAGAGCTGGCCCTTGGTGTCCGAAGGATAGCGGATCTCCAGATGCGGCAGCAGATCCAGCCTGATCGCCTCGGAGACCAGTGTGTAGGAGCCGGTGATCAGCGCCTGCGAGGCAATGATCGCGGCGGTCGCGCCGAGCAGGACGGCGAAGGGGCGCAGCGCGGGGGGCAGCATCAGGAAGAAGGGGTTCATATCCTCGATCGTGTAGAGGGCTGTGTTCGCCTGATTCCGGATGATCCAGGCCCCCTGGCCGAGATAATTGAAAATCAGGCAGATCTTGACGAAGGGCCAGCTGAAATAGATGTTCTCCTTGCCCACGTGGCCCATGTCCGAATACAGGGCCTCGGCGCCGGTGGTTGCGAGAAAGACGCTGCCGAGGATCATGAAGCCGAGCTTGTTGTTCGGGCTCAGGAGCACCCGCACGGCATAGAGCGGGTTAAAGGCTTTCAGCACCACCGGCAGCTCCAGAATGTGGAGCGCCCCCGTGACGCCCAGAAAGCTGAACCAGAGCAGCATCACCGGCCCGAAGGCCTTGCCGATCCGGCTCGTGCCCTCGTGCTGCACCGAAAAGAGCGCCGTGATGATAAGCAGGGTGATGAGGACGACCTTCCACTGGCCGGTGCCGAGGAAACGGTCCATGCTCGCGATGCTGCGCAGGCCCTCCACCGCGGTCGTGACCGTGACGGCCGGGGTCAGCACGCCGTCGGCGAGCAGCGCGGCGCCGCCCAGCATGGCCGGCAGGATCAGCCACTTGCCGCAGTCCTTCACCAGCGCGTACAGCGAGAAGATGCCGCCCTCGCCGTGGTTGTCCGCCTTCATGGCGATCAGCACGTATTTGATCGTGGTGAGCAGCGTGATGGTCCAGATCACGAGGGAGAGGGAGCCCACGATGAAGCTCTCGTCGATCTGCCCGATACCGCCGTTGCCCTCGAGGATCGACTTCATGACGTACATCGGGGAAGTTCCGATGTCGCCGTACACGATCCCGATCGTCACAAGAAAGAGCCCAAAGCGGAAGCCCTGTCTTTTTTTCATTTTCATCCTTCTCTCCTTTATGTCCTCCCGGACTGCTCGGCGCAGACGGCGCCGTCACATCACATTTCTCAGTATCTTTTTATTTATATCAGATTTTCCGGTTTCTGTAAAGCATTTCACACTTTCCGGCGCACAAAAAGCTATCGGCGTTCCGAACGGAACGCCGATAGCCGTCTGTCTTTTTTATTCGTCCAGAGCCAGCAGATCGTCCAGACTCTCGCGCCGGACGGCCACGTAGCTCTCGCCCTCGTTCAGCATGACGACCGGGGGCCGCGGGACGCGGTTGTAGTTGGAGGCCATCGAGTAGTTGTACGCGCCGGTCGTGCACACGGCGAGCAGATCACCGCGGCGTATGCTCGCGGGCAGCTCCACGTCGGGCTGGATGATGTCGCCGCTCTCGCAGCAGCGCCCCACCACCGTGCAGCGCATATCCTGCTCCTCGTTCAGCTTCCCGGCCGCGAGGACCGTATAGGGCGCCTGATACAGAGCGTAGCGGATGTTGTCGGTCATGCCGCCGTCCACCGAGACGTAGTTGACGATCCCCGGGATGCGCTTGACCATGCCCACGGTGTAGAGCGTGAGCCCCGCGTCGGCCACGATGCTGCGCCCAGGCTCAAAGGCGATCTCCGGCTGTTCGATGCCGAGCTCCCGGCAGCGGCGCGCGATGTAGGCGCCGACCTCCGCGATATTCGCGGCCAGGTCGATATCCGGCTGCGAATGCAGGTAGCGCACGCCGTAGCCGCCGCCGAGATCGAGCAGCCCCGCCTCGTAGCCGTAGCGCTCCTTTACCAGCGCGATGTACTGCAGCATGATCTCCGCCGAGCGGATAAACACGTCCGAGTCGAAGACCTCCGAGCCGACGTGGCTGTGAAAGCCGACGAGCGACACGTGGCTCAGGGAGAGCGCCGTCTGCGTGACCGTTTCGGCCAGCCCGGTCTCGATGCCGAAGCCGAACTTCGAGTCCACCTTGCCGGTGGCCACGGCCTCGAAGGTGTGCGGGTCGATGCCCGGCGTCAGACGAAGCAGGATCGCCTGCTGGACGCCCTTCTCCGCGGCGATGCGGTCGACGGCGAAGAGCTCCTCCGTGCTGTCCACCACGATCGCGCCCACGCCCTGCTCCATGGCGAAGGCCAGGTCCTCGTCGCTCTTGTTGCTGGAGTGGAACCAGGCGCGCTCCATCGGGAAGCCCGCGCGCGCGGCGGTCCAGATCTCGCCCGGGGAGACCACGTCGGCGCACATCCCCTCCTCCGCCATGATCGCAAACATGCGCTTGAAGGCGGCCGCCTTGGACGCGAAGAGCACCCGGCCCCGGCCGCCGAAGGCGGTCTTCACGGCCTGCACGTAGGTCCGGCAGCGCTCGCGGATGCGCTGCTCGTCCATCAGATAGAGCGGCGTCCCGTATTGACGGGCCAGCTCCGCCGTGTCCTGCCCCGCGAAGAGCAGACGGCCGTCCGCGCCCGCGGAGAGATTGCTGCAAAGGAAGTCTTGTACCATGTCGGATCTCCTCTCCTGTTTCCGTCCTCTTTTTGCGGAAGGCCCGCCGGGGCGGCCGTTTCGCAAAAAGAGGGCGGCCGCGGATCGCGGCTGCCCTCACAAAGTCCCGTGTACGGTCTCTCGGTTCGGATAGCGCTCCGCATCGCTGCGACAGCAGGACGGATCTTCTCCGCACTGCCAGCGAGCCGCCCGCCGCGGCGGCTCCCTTCGGCGCCTTCGCCTTTCCCGCGCGGCTGTGGCAGCCGTTGCACCGCGGTACTCTTCTCGGGCGCGCCTCTATCATGCCTCTATTGTATCGTGCTTTGCCCGTTTGTCAAGACGGGGTTATTCACAAGAAAATGGATGATTATTCATTCTCTTTCGTGAAAAACCGTCAAGGCTTGACCGATCCCCTCCTGTCATGGCCGCGGAAAAGCAAAACAAACATCTTGCATCCTTTCGCTTCTCCCCGGATACCTTCCTTTTCTTCTCCGTAGACAAGCACGGTCCCCCGTGCTATAGTGAAAGCATCGAATCCCCTTTTTTGAAAGGAGTGCTCTCCCGTGAATTCAAAGCGTTTTCTGCGGCGGACGCTTGCCCTGCTGCTCGCGCTCGTGCTGCTCGTCTCCCTCCCCTCCCTCGGCGCGCTGGCCGAGGACGACGCGCTCATTCCGGGCGAGGAGATGCTCGTCAACGGCGATTTCAGCGCCCCGCTGAAGTTCCAGCTCTATAAGGAGAGCGGCGGCCAGGCCGCGCTCAGCATCGTGGACGGCGAGCTGCAGGTCGATGTCAGCAAGATCGGGCGCGTCGCCCATGCGATCCAGCCCTATTACGACGGCTTCAAGCTCGTCCAGGGCGTCGAGTATACCCTGAGCTTCGACACGCGCTCCACCCTGCCGCGCGACTTCTTCATGCGCATCCAGCTCAACGGCGGCGACTATCACGCCTATTTCGAGCAGATGATCTCCGCGACGGAGGAGATGCAGCATTTCAGCTTTTCCTTTGTGATGGAGGAGCCGAGCGACCCCGCCCCGCGGCTGTGCGTCAACATGGGCTACGTCGATACGATGGCCGAGGCAGGGTTGGAGCCCGGGGACATCGCGCCGCATCAGGTGTTTTTCGATAATGTCTCCCTGTGCGTGAAGGACGCCTCCGGCGCCGCCGCGGATTCCGCCGACGCCGACGCCGTCGGGATCCGGCTCAACCAGGTCGGTTATCTGCCCGACGCCGCCAAAACTGCGGTCTTCGCCGATCTCGAGGCGGAGAGCTTCGCGGTCGTGGACGCGGCCTCCGGGGAAGTCGTACTGGAGAGCTCGCTGTCCGCGCCGTGTGAGAACGCCTACGCCGGGGAGACGGACCGCGTCGCGGATTTCTCGGCGCTGACCGAGCCCGGCGTCTATAAGCTGCTCGGCTCCGACGGCACGGAATCTCCCGTCTTCACGGTCGGCGAACAGGTCTACGACGAGCTGCTGCGCGAGGCGCTGCGCATGCTGTATCTCCAGCGCTGCGGCACGGCGCTCGACGCCGAACACGCCGGGATCTACGCGCACCCGGTCTGCCACAGCGAGCTTGCGCTCGTGTACGGGACCGATCAGCGGATCGACGTCAGCGGCGGCTGGCACGACGCCGGGGACTACGGCCGCTACGTCGTGCCCGGGACGAAGGCCGCGGCGGACCTGCTGCTGAGCTGTGAGCTCCAACCCGCTCTGCTCGACGACGTCGGCATCCCCGAGAGCGGCGACGGCGTGGACGACCGGCTGCAGGAGGCACGCTACGAGCTCGACTGGCTGCTCAAAATGCAGGCGGAGAGCGGCGGCGTGTATCACAAGGTCACCTGCCGCAGCTTCCCCGGCTTCGTCAAGCCGCAGGAGGAGACCGACGAGCTGGTCGTCTGCCCGATCTCCAACACCGCGACCGCCGACTTCGCCGCCGTGCTCGCGCTGGGAGCACGCCTGTTCTCCGCGAGCGGCTCGCCCGAGCTGGCCGCGGCCGCCGAGGACTATGTGCAGGCCGCCGAGCGCGCCTGGGCCTATGTGAACGCGCACGCGGGCGACCCCGGCTTCACCAACCCCGAGGAAATCGTGACCGGCGAATATCCCGACTCCAAAGCCGGCGACGAGCGTTTCTGGGCGGCGGCGGAGCTCGCACGGACGACCGGGAAAAGCGAATACACGAAAGCGGCGTCGAGGCTGCTCAGCGTCGGCAAGGTCACAGCCGAGCTCGGCTGGATGGAGATGGGCGGCTACGGGCTGTACGCCCTGCTGGCCGACCCGCAGCTCGCGGCGGACGACACGCTCCGGATCCGCGCGGCGGCCCTGCTCCGGGGCGCCGTGCAGAACGCCGCTGCGGTCATCGCCTCCCATCCCTACGCTGTCAACCGGACGGACAGCTACGAATGGGGTTCCAACATGGGCGTTGCCAACGACGGCGTCGTGCTGCTCCTGGGCGCCTCCCTGCTGGGCGACGAGGCCCTGCGCGCCGACGCAGCCCGCCAGCTCGATTACCTGCTGGGCGAGAACGCCACCGGCTACTGCTTTGTCTCCGGTTTCGGCACGAAGAGCCCGGAGCATCCGCATCACCGGCCCTCGGCGGCCTTCGGCGCCGCCGTGCACGGCATGCTCGCGGGCGGCCCGGACAACGCGCTCGAGGACCCCTTCGCCGTGAACGTGCTGGCTGACCGCGCTCCGGCTAAATGCTATGCCGACAGCGATCAGAGCTATTCGACCAACGAGGTCTGCATCTATTGGAACTCCCCGCTGATCCTCCTGCTCTGCGGCCTGACCGCAGACTGAACGATCCGTTCCGCAGGATCGGATCCCGGTGCAGCGCGCAAAGGACCCCGGCCCCCTTTGGGGCCGGGGTCCTTTGTCCTTTTTCACGACGGCCGCTGCGCGGCGCGGCAGCGGCGTCCAGGAAGCTATTTCACAAAGACGATATCCAGATCCGGATCAAAAAACACTTTTCCATCATCCCGCAGATAGACGGCCGACACCCCGTATTTCTGTGCCAGCGCCAGACCTTTTTCCGGCCCCAGTACAAAGAGCGCAGTCGTAATGGCGTCGGCCAGAAGGGAGCTTTTGGTGACAGCTGTCACCGTCAGGATATGGTTCTGCACCGGCCAGCCCGTGCGCGGATCCAGAATATGATGGTAGGTCATGCCATTGAGCTGAAAGCTTCTCTCATAGATTCCGCTCGTGACCAGCGTGTTGTCGCTGCTTTTCACCGCGGCCCAGAATTCCTTGCCTCTCTCCCCCGAGGGCCGCTGCAGCCCGATCGTCCAGGGCTGCCCGTCCGGGCGCTTCCCCACGGTCACGACGTTTCCCCCGAAGTTCAGCAAAGCTGAGGTGACGCCGCGGGCGCGGAGAGAGTCCGCGATGCAGTCGCAGATATAGCCTTTGGCGATCCCGCCCAGGTCGATCTCCACCTCTTCCGGGACCGTCACCGTATTCTCCTCCAGACAGATGCGCGAGCAGTCCGCCCTTTTGACCGCCTCCTTCAACTTCTCCGGGTCCGGAAGCACGGCGGTGCCGTCCGTGAAATGCCAGAGCGCGATCGCCGGGCCGATCGCGATGTTGAACGCGCCCTCCGAGGCCCGGTTCATCTCCAGCGCCATTTCCAGGATCGTCCGCGTATGCTCACTGACCGTTACCGGCTCCCCATGGTTATGGTTTATCCGCCAGACGTCGCTGCCGGGAACCGTCTTGCTCAGGAGCTTGTTGTAATACGCGCACTCGTCCATCGCGGCCTGGAGCACTTCCTGCGGGGCGGGTGAGGTGATGGTATTGAAGGTGTCGAAGTAGTCCCCTCTCACCTGATTCATGGCTAATCCCTGGTTCATCGGGTCCCTCTCCTTCCAGGCCTGGATATGGTCCCCTGCCCCGGCCGTCTGCGGGCGGTCGGGGCGGGAGCGCAGAATAAATCCGACTGCTCAGCAAGCGCGAGCTCCGGGCACAGTCGGATCTATTCCGCTTTTTGTTTCTATCAGGCTGAGCTCAGTCATATGCCCTGCTTAGCCTGACAGGGTCGTTCGGGGCAAATGCTTAGTGCGTGCTGGACGTCGCCTGGGTCTGAACCAGCGCCGGGCTGACCTCCGCAAAGCCGAAGTTCTCGCTGACATAGGACACCGCATGGGTCGAGGCCAGCAGGCCGGAGGTGGCGTACCAGCCCTGGGCCACGCCGCCGAAGCCGATGTAGTTGTGCTCCGGGGTCAGCAGCACGCCGTGGGAATCCAGGCCGATCGCATAGAAGCCCTCAAACGGCGTCTTGTGGTCAGCCTTCAGGACGCGGATATTGGTATCCACATCCAGACCGCCGACGGTACCGAAGGTGACGTTCTTCATCTCAACGGCGTAGAAAGGACCTTCGGCGTAGGGCTTCAGGTTCTCCGCGGCCTTGCCGAAGTCGACGTCGACGCCGCTTTCCACGCAGGCGTTGTAAGCATCGACCGTGCCGGCCAGGACAGCGGGATCCATGCCCAGCTTCTCGGCCAGCTCTTCCACCGTCTCGCCCTTGAAAGCCATCCCTTCCTCAATGCAGGCGTCCAGGCATTCAAACACTTCGGGGATGGGCGTCTTCATGGCGGTGCCGCCCTGCCAGCAGTAGCCTTCCCACTTGGGAATGGCAGTGAAGCCCTCGTCCGCGATCGCCTGGAGACGATCCTTGGAGTAAATGGCGAAGTAGTGGGTGCCGGCCTTGAACGCGGGGCAGGAATCCTCCGTGAGGACCAGGCCGAAGCGGATCAGCATCTCCTCGTTGACGTAGCGCTCGCCCTTGGGGTTCACAACCAGGCAGTCGGAGCTGATGCCGAGGCCGAGAGGAATATCGTTCAGCGTGCGGGTCTTGACACGGCCGGTACGTCCGTCCAGCGTGCCCTCCAGCTGCTCCACCGGATACTTGGTCAGCCAGTGGTCTATGCCGACATGCATGATGTTCGGGCTCATTTCGATGTTCCAGGTGCCCGCGCCGATATCCAGGGCCGCCTGCATCATCTTGCCGGTATCCATACCGGTGCCGAGCGTCTTTCTGGGGCCGGCCCACTTGGGATCCAGCAGCCTCGAGAGCATCTCCGGGTTGGAAGAGAAGCCGCCGCAGCCCATAATCAGCGCCTTGCAGTGGATGATGTATTCCTGTCCGGTCACGTTGTTGCGCGCCTTGACGCCGGTCACGCGGTCGCCCTCGGTCAGGATCTCATACGCCTCGGTCTCCAGCATGTACTTGCCGCCCTCGGCCTCGCAGAAGGACAGGAAAGACTTATAATACTTGTTCACGCCCGCACGGCGGTCTTCATAGGTGCCGGTATCGATGTTGGAGGCAAGAACCGAGTTGAAGGAGACGATGCCGCCGGCCATCGGGGAGGGATCCAGCGTGCCGAACCTCCAGCCGCGGTCAAACAGCCAGTCGATGGTATCGCCGGATTTCTCCACAAACAGCTTGATCATCTCCGGCTTTGCCTTCTGCACCCCGTCGGAACCCATAGTGAAATCGAGCCAGGTCTGCAAATATGCCTCGGCGTCGACAAAGTCTTCCCCGTTGTTGAACATCTCTTTGTAGCGGGGCGGGTTGACCGCGTTGAATTCGTGGCAGAGAGCGGACTTGCCGCCGACCTTGCCGGCCTTGTCGATGGCCATGACGCTGCAGAGCTTGCCGCCGTTGAGCTCCTGGATCTTTTCGATCGCGTTCCGGAAGGCGAACAAACCGCCGTTGCCCATGCCCACGATCAGGATATCCGTGTCGAGCTCTTTCACCTCCGTGACTTCGGGAGCCGGGAGCGCTTTGTGGAAGTACTCGACCGCGCTCTCATCGGTGCCGCCCGCCACAAGCGCTTCTCTCAGCGCTTTGTCGACGGCGACCTTGATCGCGGTGCTCGATGCGGTCGCGCCCGCAATGCTGTCGACTTCCAGAGACTGGCTCTCGATGATGCGGGGGATCAGCTTGTCCTTTGCGCTCTGCAGGATCACTTCCGCCTCGCCGTGGGCGAAACGGTCCTCCGGCGTTTCGATCTTCAAGATGGAAGTCTCACTGACCGTAATCGTGACAGGCAGTTCCCAAATACCCCAGTAGCCCAGGGCGCCTGCCGTATACTTGCCGGGCGCCATGTGAATTGCGGCGTCCGTCACGATGCCCATGGCCTCGTTGTACGCCGCTCTCGCCGCGTTCTTGATCGCGGTCGAGGAGACGGTCGCGCCCGCAACGCCGTCCACGTCCAGTTTCCCGGCCTCAATAAACTGTGCCGGCATTTCAGCGACGGCCCGTCCGCCGACGCCCGGGGTTTCAAAGTCGCCTACGATCTGGCAATCGGTAATAGCGCCTTTTCCCGTGTCGACCGTGAGGGTGACGGTAACGTCTCCTCCGAAGCCTTTGGCTGTTGCGCTGGCTGTTTTCAAGGCCGCGTCGTCCGCCAAAGCGGTGCCGCCCACCAGGGCCAGGCCGGCAGCGGAAACCGCTGTAGCGGCAACGCCCTTGATGAACGAGCGTCTGGAAATCTCTTTGCTCATTTAATTTCCTCCTTTTAAGAAATCCTGTTGCATAAAGTGCCCTTACCCGGTTACATGGTGGGCTGCATAAGTAAAATTATATATAAATCATATAATGATGTCAAGATTCACGCCGCAAAACATGTGATTAACAACGAATGCCGGAAGAGGCGAAAGAGACCGTCGTACCCGTCCCGCCGACAGAAGCGGACCACGGTCGGTCGGCGGCTGCGTTCCTGGAGATCCCGCTTCGTTCAGGCGGAGACGGCCCCCTGATATTCTCCCTTTCAAAAAGACGTCCTCTGTGTTATACTTTTCCAAAGACTGTTTCAAGCATAGGAGAAACGCCAAGCATGAGTATGATTCTGCAGGCTGCGCTCAGCGTGCTGCTGGGCTACGCGCTGGGCAATTTCAGTCCGGCCTTTCTGTTTGGCCGGGCAAAGGGCTACGACATACGCGAGGAGGGTTCCGGAAACGTCGGCGCGACAAACGCGTTCATCCTGCTCGGAAAAAACGCCTTTTTTCTCACCGCCCTGCTGGATATCCTGAAGGCATTTGCCGCGTATACGCTCTGCGCGCTCCTGTTTCCCGCGCTCCCGGCGGCCGGGCCGATCGGCGGGGCCGCCTGCGTCATCGGACACATCTATCCCGCCCTTCTGCGCTTTCACGGCGGAAAGGGGCTGGCCAGCATCGGCGGCGTCGTGCTGGCCTGGGACTGGAGATGGTTTTTCCTGCTCCTCGCTCTCGCCATCGTGATCGCCTTCGGGACGCGCTATGTGTGTCTGGTCGCGCCGACGATCTCGCTCGTGTTTCCGGCCTGCTATTATTGGCGGACTGGCCTGCTCCTCTCCGCGCTGATCCTGCTGCTCCCCGCCATACCGGTCTTTGCCAAGCACTGGGAGAACTTCGTCCGGATAAAAAACGGCGCAGAAATGCGAACCGATTTCATCTGGCATAAGGAAGAGGAGCTGAAACGGATCGGAAAATGGAATCCGAAGACCGCGTCGCAGCTCAAGCGGCGGGGCAAATAAGAATCAGCGGAAAACCGAGCGAAACGCCTTTGACGCGCTCGGCTGAAGGCCCGGGGGCCTGTTCGGAGAGAAACGCAGGAGGGGGATGCCCATGAAAGACCGTACAAAAGTCCGCGAATCGATCCTCCGCCTGCTCATCCTGTTCGTGGGTCTGACGATCGCCCATCTGGGCGTGACGCTGTTCCTGCTCGCCGATCAGGGGGCCGACCCGTTCAACGTGCTGATCCAGGGGCTTCGCCTTCTCCTGGAAAAGGCCGGGCTTTTCCTGACACACGGTACTGTCCATATGGGCGTCTGCTTTCTGATCATCCTGATCCTGCTCCTCGCGGACAGGCGCTATATCAAGGCGGGAACGGTGGTCTGCATGTTCTGCGGCGGGCCTATCATCGACTTTTTCACCTGGCTGCTGCAGCGGACCGGGATCGGACAGGCGGCGCTCCCCGTGAAAATCCTGGTCCTTGTTCTCGGCTGCGGCATTCTGGCCTTCGGCATGACCATCGTGATCCGTTCGGAAGCCGGTACCGGACCGAACGATCTGGTCACCGTTGTGATCAGCGAAAAAAGCGGACTGCGTTTCGGCATCGTGCGGATCGCGGCCGATTTTTCCTTTGTCCTCGTCGGGTTCCTGTTGGGCGGCAGATTCGGTATCGGTACGATCATCTGTGCCTTTCTGGTCGGGCCGGTCGCCGATTTCTGTATGCCGGCGTCCTCTTCCTTTGTCTCCCGGTGTTTGCGGCGTTTCGGCCGATAAGACGTCCGCCGCTTACAGATCGTGTCAGCCGTTGGCTGTAAAAAGGCCCTGTGAGTTCCGCCTGAAAGGGCGGCGGATCTCGCAGGGCATTTTCATCCTTATTTGATTTAATCAGCCCGGCTCGGCTATGGTCGTCGCTTTCCCGATCCTCCTGCAAGGCCAGCTCATAGAGCACCTTGTCCAAATCCCTGCATTCTGATCGCGAACAGGCCGCCCGCGCCGCCCGAATGGAGAAACAGGATGTTTTCCTCTTCGCTGAAAGCGCCTTCCTCTGCCATTTCCAGCAGCCCGGCGAAGGCTTTGCCTGTATATACCGGATCGAGGAAAAGCCCCTCGCGTTCGGCCAGCAGGGAGACGGCGGCATTTCCGGCCTCCGAAGCAATGGCATAGCCGGGTCCGCACATGTCCCGCAGATGGTAGTCCCGCGGCGAGATCTCCAGCGGCGCTTCAAGCAAAGCGGCGGCTTCCCGCATCAAAGCCGGTGTGATCCGGTCAAACGGATCCCTGTCGACCATCATGCCGTGGACTTTTGTCCCAGGCAGAAACAGCTTGGCGCCGAGAGCCAGCCCGGCCATCGTGCCGCCGCTGCCCTCCGCGCAGACAATATGGTCGAAGCGGATGCCCTGTCCGGCGATCTCTCTGGCGCAGTCCACATATCCCAGGGTACCCAGGGCGTTCGACCCTCCGCAGGGGATTTTATAATACGGCCTGCCCGTTTCTCTCCCGATCCGATCCATCTCCCGGTAAATATCGGCGTAGTCATCGGTATCGACAAAACGCACGTCCGTTCCCATCAGGCGTTCCAGGAGCTGATTGCCCACGCATTCCGTAACGCCGCGCTTTTTCAGCACAAGGACCGCCTTCATTCCCAGCTTGCCCGCCGCGGCGGCGGTCAACATGGCGTGGTTCGACTGAGCGCCTCCCGTCGTGAAGACGATTTCCGCCCCCTGCTTCTGCGCGTCGGCGAGGAGAAATTCGAGCTTGCGGACCTTGTTTCCTCCCAGTCCGAGTCCGGTCAGATCATCCCGTTTGACATATACGTTTCTGTGAAGCAGCTTGCTGATGTTTTCAAGCTTTTGGACCGGTGTGGGAAACACACCCAGAGCCACCTTTGGGAAACTGTCCAGGTCCTTCATTTTGATGATCCTCCCCTATCGCTTGGTCTGGTGCCGGCCGCGCTCATCCGGTCTCCGGTGATGACGGAAAGAAAAAAGGTCGTAGACGCGACAGGCTGGTACTTCACTTAAGGGTTTCAATGAAACCAAATATTGTTGAAATGCTTTCTTTCGGCTACGAGCACCACGGCAGCGTGAAGCCTCCCAACTCCGGCCCGGCGGTCTCGATCAGTTCTTTCAGCCAGGTGCCGTACGCATAGCCATCCGCACAACGGAAAAAGGGTCCATAGCCCGGCATGCTCTCCAGATCCTCACGTTCTTCCTTGAGGTTTCCTGCCCAGTAGGCGTTCATTACAGCATAAAAAAACTCCGCCGCTTCTTTCTTCTCCCGCCTGCTCAGAGGATTCCGCTCCGCCATATAGGCCACGTTGCTTTTTGAATAGGCGCGCAGTTCCTCCTGCTGCCAGGCAGAAAAACGCAGGAGGACCGGATCGCTCTCACCTGCCTGTACGGCCCAAGCCTCCACATCGATCCTGCGCGGCCGGTATTGAATGCCATCGTCCGTCAGATCGAGCATACTGTAACCCGTCGGATAGGAAAGCAGATACTCCGTCAGCAGCTCCGTCAGGCCATTTTCCCGATAAACCGCGCGCAGATGCATATGTCCGCTCAGATAGAGAGGCACGCCGCGGCACTGCAGCAGTGTCGCGAAGTACGCCCCGTTTTCCACATAATAACCGCTGTTGTGCCGCCGGCTGATCTCCGGGAGCAGATTATAATGGCCCGCGCACAGGACGCGAAGATCGTCTTCCTCTGCCTTTTTAAGCATATCTTCCGCCCAGAGCAGGGTCTCTTCCGACAAGAACGCTTCCTCATGCCCCGGCGGATCCGTGAGGTCGATCGCTCCGATGGGATATCCGGCCGTGTCCATCATCAAAAGCATCAAACCGTCACGAATGATACAGTAACTCAAAGATGCCGTGTCCCGGCTAAAGGCTTCTCCATACCCAAAATCCGCATAAAACGCTGCGAATTCCGTCTGCGTTACCGGCGCAAGATCGTGATTTCCGGGGAGCACATAAACATCCAGCCCGCTGTCCTCCGCCTGTTTCAGCTTCGCCGCCAAAGCGGCATGACGCGCGTATCGCCCGCCGTTGACCAGATCGCCCGTCAGAAGGATCATATCCGCTCCCTGCTGTTTGGCGTCCCACAGCAGCGCGTCCACGAGTTCCATGCTGTACTGGACCGCCGTGGCTTCTTCCCCCTTCTTCGTGTCGTCGGGGTTCAAATGAAGATCGGACGCCACGGCGATCCGGAGCCCGCTCTTCGCCGGAAAGGGCGTCGCGGCGGGATCGGGAGTCTGCAAACGCGTAAACTTCCTTTGACAGCCTGCCATGGCAAGCAAGGCCAGAACAGGAAGCAGGATCAGGAGAGCTTTTTTCAAGATATGTTTCATTCTTGTTTCAACCGTCAGATTGTCTATCGATTCGCGAGCCGTTCAACCAGTTCTCTTTTCTCGTACAGGACGCAGCCACCGGCGTGGTCCTCCAGAAGATGACCTCCCTCGCGCAGCGACAGGAACAGCTCGGATCGAAGCGCCTCCCGCAGCGAAGTCTCTGCAACATTCATGTCCGAATACGGGGAAAAAGGGCAGGGCTCCGCGCCGCCGTGGGAATTGATATGGAAAAAGCCCCGTCCGGCGGCCAGGCATCCGCCGGAGCTTTTTTCGTCGCCGGGAAAGGAGACGAACACCATTTCCCCGCGTTTCCGGCGCAGCTGCTCGATTCTGTCCCGGATTCGTCCGCGTTCGGCGTCTCCCGGAGCAAGATGCCCTGCCTCATCCGTTACCGGTACGTACTCAATATAAAAGACGACCTTGCACCCGCGTTCGGACAGCGAATCGACAAAGGCGTCCGACAGCACCTCGTCCAGATTCTCAGTCGTGACCGTAACAGAGGCCCCGAAGAGCAGACCGCGATCGTGAAGCGTTTCCATGTGGGAGATGAGCCTGTCATAGACGCCTTCCCCACGCCTTGCGTCTGTCGCCTTTCGGCCGCCCTCGATGCTCATAACCGGGATCAGGTTCCGGCTCCGGTCAAAAAGCTCGACATAGCGCCTGTCCAGGAAGCTGCCGTTGGTGAAGATGGGAAACAGCAGATTCTTCATCTGTCCGGCGGCCTCCAGCACATCCCGCCGCAGCATCGGCTCGCCGCCGGCGAGCAGGATGAAGCTGATTCCCAGCTCCTCCGCCTGCCGGAAAATGCTTTGCCACTGCTCTGCGCTGAGCTGCTGCACGGGAGCGCAGTCCTCCGTGGCGCGGTTGGCGCGGGAGTAGCAGCCGGCACAGTGCAGGTTGCAGCTTGAGGTGATGCTGGCGATCAGGTAGGAAGGAACATGCAAGCCTGCTTTCTCATTCTCCGCCCGACGCAAAGAGGCGTGCTTGGACGCCGCAGCAAAGCGTGCCATAAAGAGACTCTCCTTCGGGTCCCGCATTGTCGCGCGGATTGCGTCTTTCACAATAGCCTCCACGCCCTCTGTCAGATACTGCTGGATATCCATGTTCCGTCCTTTCCTTTACTATCACATTTTTTCCGGGACTTGTTCCTGTATCATCACAACAAAACCTGAGCGTATGCCTAGGTTTTGTTGTGATGATGCGGTTTTCCGGATGACCGGAAAGGTACCGGAAGCACCGATGTCATCCAAACTCAATTTCCAGATTATTGCTTTTGCCCTGCTGAATGAGACCGCCTGTTATGAACTGACCGGCGAAAAACTGCGGGAGGTCTTCGCGGATACGACAGGAGCTCGGTCTTTCCAGAGCCCGATCGGCGCGATCTGCAAGCGTAGATACAACTCCGATTTTTCAAGGGAGATGTCCCGCTCTGTACGGAAGGTTTGGGAGAGCTTCAAGCCTCAGCTTCGACCGGCTATCGGATCTGTCCGTTCCCGCGGATGATATACTTGTAGCTGTTGAGTTCTTCCAGCCCCATGGGACCGCGGGCGTGGAGCTTCTGCGTGGAGATGCCCATCTCGCAGCCGAGACCGAACTCGCCGCCGTCCGTGAAACGGGTGGAGACGTTCACATACACGGCGGCTGCGTCCACCATGGCGGTGAATCTTGCGGCGTTCTCGTCGCTGCGGGTCAAGATCGCTTCGCTGTGACCGGTGGAGTGGCGAGAGATGTGCGCGATCGCGGCGTCGACATCATCGACAAGGGCAACGGCCAGGATATAGTCCAGAAATTCCGTATCGAAGTCCTTTTCTCCCGCGGGGACGCCGGGAATGATCTTTGCGGCCTCAGGATCAAGGCGGAGCTCCACCGGGACAAGGCCCTTCTCGGCGCGCTCGTCGGTCAGGAGGCGGTTCAGTTTCGGCAGAAATTCCTCCGCGATGTTCCGATGGACCAGCAGCACCTCTTCTGCGTTGCATACGGAGGGCCTGCTCGTCTTTGCGTTCTCGATGATCCGCAGAGCCTGCTCCTGATCCGCAGACTCATCGACAAAAATGTGGCAGATCCCGGTACCGGTCTCGATGCAGGGGACCTTCGCGTTTTCCGTGCAGCGCCGGATCAGCCCCGCGCCGCCCCGGGGAATCAGCAGATCCACATAGCCTACGGCCTGCATCAGCTCGTCCGCGCTGGCGTGAGAGATATCCTCCACAAAACCCACAAGCGCCGCGGGAAGACCGGCGTCTTCCAGGCCGTGATGAATGGCCGCCACGATCGCCGCATTGGAGCGGAAGGCCTCCCGGCCGCCCCGCAGCACGACGGCGTTTCCAGACTTCAGCGCCAAAACGGCGGCATCCGAAGTCACATTCGGTCGGCTCTCATAGATGATGGCGACCACGCCGAGCGGAACGGAGGTTTTCTCGATCACAAGTCCGTTCGGGCGCTCCAGGCGTTTCAGCACCCGTCCCTCCGGATCGGGCAGGGCCGCGACCTCCCGGACACCCTGTGCCATCCCGGCGATGCGCTCCGGGGTCAGTGTGAGCCGGTCGATCATCACATCGCCATAGCGATCCCCGGCGGCTTCCACATCCGCGCGATTCGCCTCCAGGATCGCGTCCTGCTCCGCCAGCAGCCGATCCGCGATCGATTGAAGAGCCGAGTTTTTCCGTTCCCTTGAAGCTGTCAGCGCCGGCAAGGCGCTTTTCGTCTCGACCAGAATGCTGTGTGTTGTTTTCATGGTTTCATCACCTCAAAATAATCTATGGCTCAATCAGGCGTTCGCAGCCGCGATCACGGCTTCGATCACAGCCGAGCGGAAGCCTTTTTCCTCCAGCTTGCGGACGCCCTGGATCGTGGTCCCACCGGGAGAGCACACGGCGTCCTTCAATTCTCCTGGATGTTGTCCGCTCTCCAGGATCAGCTTCGCGGAGCCCAGGACCATCTGCGCCGCGAGCAACAGCGCGTCCCGGCGGTACAGGCCCTCGGCGACGCCGGCGTCCGCCAACGCCTCCACAAAAAGATCGACAAAAGCCGGGCCGCAGCCGGAGACCGCCATGCCCGCATTCATCAGCCGTTCTTCCACGGCCAGGAACCTGCCCGCAAAACGCATGGCGTGCAGGAAGGCGTCCGGACTGACGTCGGCGGGACTGGAGTAGAGGATCATCCCTTCTCCCACGGAGACAGGCGTGTTGGGCATGATCCGAATGATCGGACAGTCGCCGAGCATCTCCCGCAGCCGCGCGACGGTGACCCCCGCCGCCATGGAAACGACCGTAAACGGTGCGGTCCTGGCTGCCAGAAGCGGGCGGATGTCCTCACACAGCGCCGGGAGCATCAGAGGCTTGACCCCGAGAACGATAAGCTCTGCGGCCCGAACTGCGTCCGATAAATCCGTCACCACGCCGCCGATCTCTTTTTGGAGCTTTTCCGCCTTTTCCGGATGGCGGTTGACCAGATAGAGCTGGTTCTCTTTTTCCCGGGATGCGGCCCTAGCCAGAGCCCCGCCCATATTCCCCGTACCGATAAATGCGATCTTCATTTCATCACCCTTGTCCTTCCGTTTTTCACCGCTCCGATGACGTTTCCGCCGTACCGGGTCAGAATTGCGCCTTTTTCCCGACAAACAGCGTTCCGGTCTCCTGGCCCGCCGTTATATCAAAAAGGACTCTGGGATTCTTCCCGTTCGTAATGATAACATCGATCCCCTGGGCAGTCGCGAGATCCGCAGCCTGCAGTTTGGTCCGCATCCCGCCCGTCCCGCGTCTGGACCCGGCGCCGCCGGCAAGGGAATAGGTAGCCTCGTCGATCTGCTCGATCCTCTTGATGAGCTTCGCCGTCTTGTACAGCCGCGGGTCCCTGTCATACATTCCGTCGATATCCGACAGGATGATCAGCTTGTCGGCGCGGCACAGCACCGCCACCACGGCGGACAGCATGTCGTTGTCTCCAAACAGTTTTTCCTCGGACTCGATCTCCTTATAGCTGACGGAGTCGTTCTCGTTCACGATGGGGATGATCCCCTGTTCCAGCAGCGTGCCGAAGGTGTTGGCAAGGTTTTCCTTCTTCTCCTCATCTTCGATGTCGTCGGCATTCAGAAGGATCTGGGCAACAGTCTTGTTGTAGTAGCCGAAGAACTTGTCGTACAGGAACATGTTTTCACACTGCCCGACCGCGGCCGCGGCCTGCTTCATCCGCAGCTCTTTCGGTTTCTCCGCAAGGTGCATTTTCTGGCTCCCGACGGCGATGGCGCCGGAGGAGACAAGGATCACCTCGTTGCCGTTGTTCTGCATGTCGGACAGCGCAAGCGCCAGGTCCTCATATGCTCTGAGTTTGCTGTTCCCGTTTTCATGGGTCAGGGTGGATGTCCCGACCTTTACAACGATCCTTTGCTTCGTCTGCATATCGTTTTCTCCGTTTCTATCGATTTATACCCGGATCACATGGCAGGATTGTCTTTTTTCGATTATACCAGCTTATACCGTTTTTGCAAATATATTGTCCCAAACAAGGGCACAAAAAGTTTCATTCGGTGCGCGCCATGATCCGGTGTCGGAGCTAAAAATCCTGTTTTTTCGCATTTTGAAAGACACTTCGCACGAGGTTCTTGGTAAAGCTGTTTCTTCCGGCGCTTTCGATTTTGATTCGAATCCCTGCTGCAGCGCGCCAAAAGGCCACCCCCTTTGGGGTGACCTTTTGGCGCGCGATAAGGGATCCGAACCCCGGACCTTTGGGTCCGCAGATCGGGTTTCTCCTTTTCATGACTTCTCTCAACTTGCGAAAATGTCTGATTTCATGCGGGTTTCAGAGTCTGGCCCTTTCATAGTTTCTCGCCATTTCCGACCATTTTGTGCACGCTTGTGCACGAAATGATTACCATTATTGGGAAAGGTTCAAAGCGCTGTATCACAGCAGTAATCCTGTTGCGATTATCCGTGTCATTATCGCTGCCCTGCCTCCTGTGCTCAAATGAACCTGACAGTCAGGATCTGATAGGGCGTGAGCGTGAGCGCAAGCTTTCCGTCTATAAGCGCCGCGGGGGCCATCTCCTCTTCGAGAATGTTGACGATTACCGCCCGTTCACAGGCAAAGCCGGGCTTAAGCGTGACGGTTCTGCGTCCGCCAAAGCACTCATACAGGCGCACGACGGTCCCCCTGCCGTCTTCGGCCTGATTGACCGCCTCAATGACCGCCCCTTCGCCTTCAAGTTCAAGAAACGGCACGGTATTCGCCGCCTTGCGTCCGGTGATGACCTCTGCGGGGATGTTGAGCATATAGGCCTCGCGGATGACATTCCCCTCTCTCCAGTCTCCCATATGGGGAAGAAGTGCATAGGTGAAATCGTGTCCGCCGATGTCCGCCATCTCATCGGGATAGGTCGCGGTTTTCAGCAGGGTCAACGACAGTTCATCGTCATCGGCGCTGTGCCCGTATTTGCAGTCGTTCAGCAGCGCGACACCGTAATCAGACTCGGAAATATCGACCCATTTGTGTGCACAGATCTCGAACCTTGCCAGGTCCCAACTGGTGTTTTTACATGTCGAACGGCGCACATTTCCGTACTGAATGTCACAGGTGACGTCCGTATGAAACACATCGAGGGGGAAATGTGACTTGACGATATAGGTCTGCTCGTGCCAGTCCACATGGGTCCTGAAGTCGATGCGGGGCGAGTCGGCGTAGAGAAGGATATCCTGCGTGACGGAGGAGGACATATAGTTCCACGTCACTCTCAGGCCCGCCGCGACCGGACCGCAGCCGAGAGGTTCGACGGATGTGACTTCATCGATCTCCCATTTTTTTCGGCTATAGTATATATTGAGCTCCCAGGCGTCGTAATTGTGCGGGCGGCTCTCATAGCAGACAAGGCGGTTAAGGGCTTTCCCTTCCCTGCAGAGCTCGCGTCCGCTGCGCTTGTCAAACAGACTTACGATGCGCATGGATCCATCGAATCGGCCGCGATAGAAGGGCGTATCGAAACCGGTGCTGTCAATGTGCATTGCGGCCTCTCCGCAGGCGGTTTCGGAAAGGCGGAAATTCGACGCTGCAAACGGGAGCAGGTTTTTGACATAGGCGATGTATTCATCCCCCAGGTGCTGCACAGGAAAGCGTTCGCCGCTCTCGCCGATGAGACTCAGCGGCTCAGAATCGGTTCGGAAACTTACCACGTCATCGCGCACAAAATCCAGATCGTTACAGATGCTGATCACGTCCCCTGCCCTCTCGCCGAGTTTCGCCTCGGCGTCATGAAGGATCCGGCCGAGTCTTTCAAAGCAGATCTCGTACATCTTGTCCGAGTCCTCATAAACCTTGCGGATCGATGAGCCGGGGAGGATATCGTGAAACTGGAGAGTCAGCACGTCGCGCCATATCTCGTCAAGCAGCTGCTTTGGTGTGCTGCCCGCCTGGACGCAGCGCAGTTCTGCCGAGCGAAGCGCAAGCTCCGCCTTTCGATTGCTGCGTTTGTTGCGCCCTTGAGATGTGTAGGTCCCGCGGTGATATTCAAGGTACAGCTCGCCGCTCCAAACCGGCAGATCCGGGTTATCCCCTACGCGTTTTTCGAGCTTCTCAAAGAAGGGGCGGGCAAACTCCTGCCGGACAACAGGGGTAATCGGCATGGGCGTTGCCATGCGGCGCGCCTGCTCGATCATCCAGTCGGTCGGTCCCCCGCCGCCGTCCCCGTATCCGTATAGAACGAGGAAGTGGTCGTCAAGCCCCTTCTGCATAAATCGCTTCCAGCCGCCGGCTATCTCGTTTGGATCGAGGATGGATGTGTAGGTGGTGTAATGGTCGCCGTGCTTGTGGTGTCCTTCCCCGATGTTGGCCGAGACATAGTCGCGCGGAGGGGAGAAATGCGTCAGGACGCATGTGCCGTCTATGCCCTTCCAGTTGAACGTGTCATACGGCATGACGTTGAACTCGTTCCAGCTTATTTTGGTCGTCATGAAATAGTCTACGCCGCACAGCCGCATGATCTGCGGCAGGGCCGCGGAATAACCGAACACATCGGGAAGCCACAGGATACGGGAGCGTCTGCCGAACTCCTCGCGGAAGAAACGCTGACCGTACAGGAACTGTCTTGCCAGGGACTCGCCGCTGCTGAGATTGCAGTCCGGTTCGACCCACATACCGCCCTCAACTTCCCAGCGTCCTTCGCTGACACGCTGTCTGATGCGCTCGTACAGTTCCGGTTCGTCCTGTTTGACGAAGTCATAAAGAATCGGCTGGCTGGACATGAACTTAAAGTCGGGATAGCGGTCCATAAGGCTGCACACAGTGGAGAAACTGCGCACCGCTTTGTGACGGGTCTGTTCAATATCCCAGAGCCAGGCTATATCTATATGCGTGTGGCCGATGCAGTCTGCATAGGCCACAGGCGTACAGCTCCTGCGCTTTTCATAAAAGTTTTCTCGCAGATAGTCCCTGGCAGCGGCAACGCTTTCATTGAAAGCCGCGCTGTTGGGTATGCGCTGATCCAGCAGGTCAACGGCATGGGACAGGATCTCCAGCGTGACTTCCCGCTCGCGCTCTCCGGCTTTGAGCAGAGTCACGGCCTCATAGGGGACCTTCATGTCGTAATAGAGCTGTTCAAGCTCCGTGTTGACACAGCAGAGCTCGGCACGAAGGAAGGGGCGGGAGATGCTGAGCTCCCTTATATTGCAGTAACCCTTGAGTTCCACGGTCATCTCACCCCCGCCGTCAAGCGGCATACGGGTGTGGTTCACGTCGAAGGCCTGCATGGCGCGGCCGTTCAGCCTTGCGAGGAACTGAGGGTTCAGCGCATCCCACTGGCCCTCGCGCCCGGTCGTCAGGTAGAGATAGTTCCTGCGTCCTTCCGGGGCCGGAGAGACATGCAGATGAACCTCAAAATCCTGCCACGGGCTGGGGCCCCATAGCGTTCCGTTTTCGATCGGAGTCTTCCTGCCGCTCTCATCGAAAGTGAACAGCTCCGCAGCCTCTCCGCTTGCCTTGACCATTCTGCTGAGGTCGCCGAGAATTCTGAAGATGCGGGATTCAAGCTGATGCTGGATCATTCGAAATCACCCCTTGTTTGCACCCTGCATGATAAAGCCCTTGGACATGAAGCCCTGGGCGAGACTATACAGAACAATGGAAGGAATGGAATACATGACGGAATAAGCCGCCAAATGACCGTAGTTTACGCCGTGTGTACCGAAGAACTGGAACAGACGAACAGCTGCGGGGTATTTTGATGTGGATGTGAGAAGAATAAACGGTGTGAAAAAGTTGCCCCAGGAGGAAGCAAACGAGTGGATGGCGATGGTGCAGAGTCCGGGGATCATCAGAGGCATCACGATATTCAGCAGACTCTTGAACTTGTTGGCTCCGTCAACCCATGCTGCCTCTTCAAGCTCAATCGACACCTGGTCCATAAAGTTTTTCATCATCCACATGTTGTAGGGCAATTGAGTCGCCGCCATGAAAAGCACAACGCCGAACAGATTATCCATAAGGTGGAGGGTGACGAAAAGCCTGTATGCCGGGATCATCAGCGCCGTCATGGGCAGGCAGGACATGAAAAGGATGGTATACATGAAGGTCTTTTTGTATTTGAGCTCATAGCGGGAAAGCGGATAGCTTGCCAGAGCGCAGGCAACGACTTCGAGCGCCGCAACGCCGATGGACAGCACCAGGCCGACGCCGAAGGACCGCATATTCTTGCTCTCGCTGAGAACCGCCTGATAGTTTTCCATCACCCATGTCGAGGGGAGCTTGAGTCCGACGCCGGCGTCAGGGTTAAAGGAGGCGAAGATGACCCACAGAAGCGGGAGGACAAAGATGACCGCCATCGCAGACATGATGATATAGGCAGTGGTTCTGCTTTTTTTTCTGCTCATTTCCATACTCCTCCTTCCCCATTACTCTTTATAGACTCTTGTGTAGAGGACGCTGAGCATGATGCCGAGCGCCAGCAGCACAACGGAGATCGCGCTGCCGTAACCGAGCTGGAAGCTCTTGAATGCCTGCAGGTACATATATACCGGGAGCGTCTGTGTCTTGCCGCCCGGGCCGCCTCCGGTCATGGTGAAGATCAGATCGAAGACGCCTATGGTTTTGAGTGTGATCAGCATGGTATTCGAGAAGATCGTTGACCTGACCTGCGGGATGTAGATATGTATCAGAGTCTGGATGCGGTTTGCCCCGTCGAGCATGGCAGACTCCTCTGTGTCGGCGGAGACATTATCCAGAGCAGCCTGGAAAACCATCATGGAATAGGCGGCGCCGTGCCAGATATTTGCGATCGTGACGGAGAGAAGGGCATGTTTATACAGCCACGCGACAGGCTGTGCGCCGAAGACGGCGAGAATGCGGTTGACCGTGCCGCTGTCCTTGCTGTAAAAGAAAGCGTACATGCATATGGCGGCAACAACCTCAGGCATGACCCAGCCCGTGAGAACGCAGGAACCGGTGATACGGCGGAAAGCAGTGCTCTTGCCTTTCATCAGCAGCGCCATGAAGAAGCCCAGCACAGTCTGACCCACGACCGAGCCTATAAGGAAAAGAAGCGTTGCCCGGATAGACGAGACCATATCCGAATCTTTTATCATTCTCGAATAGTTTGCAAGGCCCGTGAACCTCAGGTTTCCGGCGGCAGAGCCGGACAGTGCCAGGTTCGTGAAAGAGTAATACAGCGCCATGAGTATGGGCCCGATAAAGAATATGGCAAGCAAAACAAGCGCCGGCCAGAGCATCCATGTGCGATATACCAAATCTCCGACTCTGCCGGCGGGAGACAAAAGCCTGCCGCGTGCCGCATTTTTTGTCATAGAATCATCTTCCTTGCATCAGCTTTGGTGAACTGCCATTCTCTTTTTCTGAAAACCGAATCCTCTGCCGGGAGCATTCCGATGTCGGCTGTGGGTTCTGTGTGCTCTTTCCACACGAAATAAGGAATATGCGGCGGCATTTGTTTGAAAAGCCGCCGCATAAGTTATGCCGTTAAGAGATTACTTGAGGTAGCCGCCGTCGGTGACATTGTCTGCGCCGACCAGATTGATCACAGCCTGATTATAGTAAGCGAGAGCATCCTCCGCGGACCCGGTAACAGCCTTCTCGACAGCCGTTGCGATGAAGGAGGAAACAGAGGCATAGTTCTCGTTCGCGGGACGGTAATAGGAGAACGCAAGGTATTCGATCGCCTCGTCGAGGAAGGGGAACTCGGAGACATACTTCTCATTCTCGGAAGCAGAGGGAACAACGGAGAGGTTGCCGCCGCCGATCAGATAATCCACATAGCTGTCAACGTCGGTGAAGAGCATGGTAATGAATTCAAACGCCGCCTCGGGGCACTCGCATGCCGTGGAGATCGCAAGGCAGGAGCCGCCGGAAAGGCTGATGAAGCCGCCGCCGTTCTGCATGGGGATCTTCACGGGCTTGATGATATCCTCAAAGCCTTCCCAGGGGCTGTTCTGGGGCAGGAATTTGGAGGCATACCACGTGCCGTACTGATAGGAGGCCATTTCGCCCGCCTGGAAATAGTCGGTAGCGGTGTTGCGCGCATGGGAGTCGAGTATTTCAGCCTCCGGCATTCCGAGGCCGTTGGCATAGATGTCGTGGTAAAGTGCAAGCGTATCATACAGGCCCTGCGTATTGATGTTCCACTTGCCGGTCGCTTCGTCCAGAAGGCGCTCGCCGGTGCCGTAGTAATACATCAGGAAGCCCTGCATGGTGGTCTTTTCCCCTTCGCCCTCAGAAGAAGGAAGATAGATGGGAATGACGCCGGTCTTGTCCTTCACGGTGGTGAGACCATCCATGAGCTCTGCCCAGGTGGTGGGCTGCCAGTCAGCGCCGAGACCGGCCTGTTCGAAGATGTCCTTGTTGATCCAGAGGCAGCGGGTGTCGGTAAAAGCGGGAATGCCGTAGAGGACGCCGTCGATCCCGGTTCCGATGCCCTTCGTGTGCTCGCTGATGAAGCCGTTGTTCCAGCCGTCCCAGTTCGCTGCCAGCTCGTCGAGGCTGATAAAGTAGCCGGCAGAAATGTCGGACTGAAGCTGGAAGCCGTCGTAGAGCACCACATCAGGTGCGGTGGAAGCGTCAGAGAGCTGGAGGTGCATCTTGGTCGTGAAATCGCCGTCGGATACAGGCTCATCCTGGATCACGATCTCATACTGGTCGTTGCTGAATTTGTCGGCAGCGGCTTTGATCCACTTGTAGGTGAAGCCGTTTTCACCGGTGTCGGAAGCATCGTTGAAAGCAACGACAATTTTCTGTTTCTCTGCCGCTGCTTCTGCCCCGGTGCCGCAGATGCACAGAGTAAACACCATGCAGAACGCGAGCACAAGTGAAAGATACTTTTTCATTGTTTTTCCTCCTTTGATGTTTTTTCGTTTCAGCCCTCATATGCAATTCGCCGTTTGGAAGCGAAAACGATATGAAAGCCATTCTGTTTATATCCTATCACATGACGTCCCTTTTTACAATAATATTTCGCTTCTCGAAACCATCACCCTTCCTCAGAGGTGTCCGGCGTTTATACCCGTCTTTACGTCCCGCAAACATCAAATGACTTTGCGCCGCGTCAGGGTAAGCCTCAGGCAGAACGGCACCCCCTGATGAGGATTCTTTTTCCTGTATCAGGGGGTGCTTTGCCCATTGTTTTTCTACCGTGTCTGCTCAGAGCTGTATTCGAAGCGCTTCATGAAGCAGGGAAATTATGCCGTTTTACCGCACGGTCCGATCAGAAGCTGCCAAAGAAGCTCACCAGGCCGGTGATAACGACCACCAGCAGCAGGATCGGGCAGACGAACTTGACCAGGAAGAACCACACGTCGTAGACCTTCCGATGGCCGAGACGGCCCTCGTTGGAGATGGCGTTGAGCGCGTTCTTCTTGCCCCAGACCCAGCCGACGATGATGGCGGTGCAGAGGGCAATCAGAGGATACGCGAAGATGCAGATGAAGTTGTCATACAGGCTGAAGATGTCCTGACCCAGAATCCGAACGTCGCCCCAGATACCGAAGCTCAGGCTCACGGGGATGCCGAGCAGCAGGCAGATCACGCCGCCCAGGATGGAAGCCTTGGTGCGGTTGAAGGCCTTGGGGAAGGTCTCGGTCATGAAGGGGACGAAGATCTCCAGGATAGAGACGGAGGAGGTCAGGGAGGCGAAGAGCAGCAGCACGAAGAACAGGAAGCAGAAAAAGCCGCCCGCCGGGAGCTGCGCGAAGAGGGAGGGCATTGTGACGAACAGCAGGCCCGGGCCGGAGCCGACGTCGATGCTGAAGGCGAAGGCGCTGGGGATGATGATGAGGCCGGCGAAGAAGGCCACACCGAAGTCGGTGAAGGCCACCTGCATGGTGGACTTGAAGACATTCTCATCGTCGCTCAGGTAGCTGCCGTAGTTGACCATGCCGGTAGTGCCGACGTTCAGGGAGAAGAAGCACTGGCCGACGGCCGCGGCGATGACCGGGAGCGTGATCTTGGACAGGTCGGGCTTCAGGTAGTACTTGATGCCCTCGCCGGCGCCGGGCAGGGTGACGGCGCGGAAGATCAGGATGATCAGGATGATGATCAGGGCGGGCATCATGAACTTGCTGGCCGCCTCGATGCCCTTTTTGATGCCGCCGCAGACAATGATGACGGTGATTGCCAGGAAGATGAAGGTACCCAGGATCGGCGACCAGACCGCGCTGACGGCGGCGCCGAAGAATCCGCCGACCTCAGCGGGATCGATGTGCGCGAGGGTCGTGAAGGAGTTGACGATGTAGTGCAGCATCCATCCGCCGAACACGGCGTAATAGGCCAAAGCCAGCATGGCGCTGAAAATGCCGAGATAACCCATCCAGGTAAAGTGCCCGTTTCCGAGCAGCTTGCGGTAGGACGCGACGGCGTTTGCCTTGCCATTGCGCCCGATCAGGAAGTCGCAGATCAGCATGCCGATGCCGATGATCAGCATGATGACGATGTAGGTGAAGAGGAACGCCGCACCGCCGTTCTGTCCCGTCATCCACGGGAATTTCATGATGTTGCCGAGGCCGACTGCCGAGCCTGCCGTTGCAAGCACGAAGCCGAGACGCCCCGACCATTGTTCGCGGGGTTTTTTGTTGTCCATAATTTACCTCCTGTTCGTTTTTCTCCTATACCGTTTTATCACAAACGGCCGTTTCGGGCCGTCAATGAACCCTCAGCCTACCACTTCGTGGTAGATTTTCGTATACTCCTCGTCGTTCAGATCGCGTTTGACCGCAAGGGAGAGGGCCTTGACCTTGGCAAGGATTGCACGGACTTCCTCCTTATCTTCCACCGGGGGCAGACCCAGACGCTCGTTGACCAACGCGACATTGGCGCCGCCGCTCTTTTTGCCGATGTAGATGTGCGGCGGGTTTTGTCCGGTCATTGTATAGAGATAAGGCAGCATGATCAGCGGATTGATATCCTTGGCCTTCTGCCAGTATCCGACCGGCAGGCCGGTCTCCCAGCCGAAGAGACGGTCGCCGACAATGGCTTTGGTCGGAGGTGTCGGCTTGCCGCTGCGCAGTTCCACTTCCTTGGCCAGATCGATCAGATTCTCGGTCTTGATGCCGGTGTCCTGTCCGTAGAGGCACAGCAAACTCATGACAAGCGGCTCGATCGGGCAGCTGCCGGCACGTTCGCCGATCCCGTTGACCGTGACGTGCGCACAGAAAGCACCCGCTTTCAGCGAAGCGATGGTAGTTGCGACGGAGAGGCCGAAGTCCTCATGGAAATGCGCCTCGACCGGCTTGCCGACCCGCTCCAGGATCGCTCGGGTATAGAGCGCGGCCCCTTCGGGCGAAAAAGCGCCAAAGGTGTCAACCAGCGCGATGGAATCCATCCACCCGCCGCCCTCGAGGATAGCGTTGAGCAGATTGATGAGAAAATCAAGCGAGGCACGGGAAGCGTCGGACGGAAAATACGTGACTTTCAGCCCCAGCTCATGGGCGTGGCTGGTCGCCGCGATGGCGGCCTCGACAGCCTTTTCGGGAGTCCAGCGCATGCCGCCGGAGAGCATGTGCTCGCTCCCGGGGATCTCAATGATGACGCCGTCCACACCGCAGGATTTAGCGAGGTCCTGATCCGAGAGCACACCGCGTACGAAGCAGTAGATATCGGCGTTGAGCCCGGCCGCGCATATCTCGCGCAGGGCTTCCGCATCCTCCTCAGAGGTGGCGGGACAACCGGCGTCGATGCGATGCACGCCCGCCGCGTCCAGCTTCTTCGCGATCGCCAGCTTGTCCTCTTTCGTCAGAATGATACCGGCCTCCTGTTCGCCGTCGCGCAGGGTGGTATCGAGGATCTCGATCTTCTCGGGGAAGCCGTATTCACGGACGACTCTCTCATCATAATCCCCGGGGCTTACCCACCATTTCCCCTCTTCTTTGAATCCCATAGCTCAGTACCTCCTTATTCTTTTGTTGATTCCTCATATTGTAATACCGCCCGGGCGCCCAAGACGCTCACACGGTCTTTTGACGTACGTCAGGGATTGATTCCGATCCCGGTAATTTGCAGGAAGGCCTCCAAAAAGTGCAACTCGGTCTGTCCGGCGGCTTTCCCTCTTCTCCTATACATTTCAAACAATACTATATGCCACAAACCTTGTCAACATGAGAGGCAATGTTATGAGAATCGATTTCCCGTTTTTGATAAAAATGCCGCCTCAAATTTGTGCGGTTTGCACACAGGGACCGTTGCTTGCCCCAGTGCTGCCAGCTAAAGTACCAAAATGGCGGGCGTCTTTTTGACACTTTGCCGAAAAGCAGCGAGCTTCCGTTATTCAAGGTTGTTTTCCTAAGCTTGCTAAGCGGATTGACAAGTTTTCGGGCCCTTGCTATACTTGAAATCAGAAAGAGAAACAACTCGGTTCCATCAAAAAACACGAGAGGAGTCCTTTATATGAACTACACGTTTTCCGACAACATCTCCAGCGTCAAGCCCTCCGCGATCCGCGAGATCCTCAAACTCGTGGCCGCAAACCCGAGCATCATCTCCCTTTCCCTCGGCAGCCCCTCCAGCGAGGCGATCCCCGTCGAGGCGATCCACGAGATTTCGGAGAAGCTCTTCCGCGAGCGGCCGATCGAAGCTCTGCAGTACAGTGTGACCGAGGGCTACACCCCCCTGCGTGAGATCACCAAGCAGCGCCTGCGCGACGTGTTCGGCATCGACACGACCGGCAACGAGGTCATAATCACCACCGGCGGCCAGCAGGGCCTGTACATGACGCCCGAGGTGCTCATCAACCGCGGCGACACCGTTATCGTGGAGAGCCCCTCCTTCGTTAGCGGCATCATTGCCATGAAGTCCAACGGTGCCAACGTCGTCGGCATCGAGATGGACGATGAGGGCATCCGCATGGACCTGCTGGAGGAGGCAGTCCGTACACAGCCGAAGGTCAAGCTCCTGTACCTGATCCCGTCCTTCCAGAACCCCCGCGGCTCCACGATGAGCCTGCAGCGCCGCAGGGACGTGTACGAGCTGTGCAAGAAGCACGGCATCTTCATCCTCGAGGACAACCCCTACGGCGAGCTCCGCTTCCGCGGCGAGGACGTGCCCACCATCAAGTCGATGGACACCGAGGGCCTCGTGATCTACAACGGCTCCTATTCCAAGGTCCTCTCCGCCGGCATGCGCATCGGCTTCATCTGCGCCCCGACGCCCATCATCCAGAAGCTTATCATCGCCAAGCAGGGCGGTGACTGCCACACCAACATCTTCTTCCAGATGGTCTGCGACGAGTTCTTCCGCCACTACGACGTGCCTGCGCACATCGAGAAGATCCGCGGCATCTACCGCGACCGCTGCGACTTCATGCTCGCCTGCCTCGACAAGTACGTCGACCCGCGCGTGACCTGGACGCGGCCGGACGGCGGTCTGTTCCTCTGGTGTTCCCTGCCCGAGGGCTACGACAGCCTGGACTTCGCCACCCTGGCCGCCAACAAGGGCGTCGCCTTCGTACCCGGTTGCTCTTTCATGGTCAACGACAGCGATCCCTGCCCCGCCTTCCGCCTGAACTATTCCACGCCCTCCAAGGAAAACATCGACCGCGGCATCCGGATCATGGCCGAGGCCATCGACGAATACCTGAAATAACTTTTTGAGAGAGGAATACCGCCATGCTGAAACCCATTATCAATCCCGCTCGCGGCCGGCTGCGGGTTCTGGGCTACTGCTCCGGCTCCGGCAACACCCTGTGGAAAGCCTATGAACTGCAGCAGGAAATGGAGAAGCTGCCGGAGGGCTGTCCCTTTGAGATCGTCGGTATTTTCGCCGACAAGCCGGATTCCAAGGCCGTCGCCGCAGCGCAGGCTTACGGCATACCCTATGTGGCCATGGACATTCGGCAGTATTATGCCGATCGCAACAAGCCGCTGAAGGACCGGGAAGTTCGGGCAGAGTTCGATCGGGAAGTGCTCGAAAAGGTAGAGCCCTTCCAGGCCGATATGATTCTGTTGGCCGGCTATGTCTGGGCGACCACCGATGTTGTGCTCGACCGCTACACGGTTGTAAACGTCCACCCGGCGGACCTTGCTGTCACCGGAGAGGACGGTCATCGGCTGCTCGCGGGCGCAAACGGGATCAAGTCCGCATTCTCCTATAACATGGATTATCTCCGTGCGAGCTCCCACATTGCCACCAAGGAGTTGGACGCAGGTCCCCTGCTGGTCCGCTCTCCGAAAGTGCCTGTGGATTACAGCCTCTTTTCCGACGAGGAGGAGCGCTTCCGGTATTATCTGAAACTTGTCAACGAGCAGGCGCGGCTGGTTGGCGCACGTACCGTGCTGGAACTCGCGCTCGGGAACTTCTCCACGGACGGGGAAGGTCATCTCTATTACAAAGGCGCACCTGCGCCTGCCGGGCTCTGCTTTGAGAGCTGGGAAGAAAACCGACCTTTTTTTGAGCGGGACCGCACGAAGCTTTTATACCCGGACTCCGTAGCGGTCATCGGGGCCTCCAGTCGTCCGGGTATGGGAAACGCTATCGTTCGCAACATGCTGGATCTGGGCTACACGGGGCGGCTCTATGCGGTCAACCGCAAGGGTGAACCCGTCCACGGCGTGCCCGGCTACAGCTCGGTGCTGGACATTCCGGACACGGTGGACACGGCTGTGCTCGCGGTACCCTCCGGCGGCGTTTTGAGCGTCGCGGAGGACTGCGGCAAAAAGGGCGTCAAGGCCATGATTTGTATCACCGCAGGCTTTCGGGAGGTCGGCGGAGAGGGCCTTGAGCGCGAGCGCAGGCTGCTCGAGATCGTGGACAAATACAACATGTGCGTCACCGGTCCCAATTGCATGGGTCTCGCCAACACCGACGAGAAAGTGTGCCTGAGCGCCACCATTCTCGACAAGTCCCCCCGCAGGGGCCACGTCGCTTTTCTGACCCAGTCCGGCGCCCTCGGCGCGAGTCTTATCGACTTTGCCGAAGAGCTGGATGTTGGCTTCAGTGTCGTGGTGTCTCTCGGGAACATGGCCAACATTAATCCCTGCGACCTGCTGCCCATGCTTGAGGAGGACGAAAACACCGAGCTGATATGCATGTATATGGAGACGCTTCCGGAGCCCTATCGTTTCGAGCGAATCATGGCGCGGATGAACAAGCCCGTCATCATGGTCAAATCCGGCCGTACCGCCGCCGGCGCAAAAGCCGCGAGTTCTCACACCGGCAGTATGGCTTGCAACGATGAGGTCGCAGACGCCCTGCTTCGCAAATGCGGCGTGATTCGTGCCGAAAACCTGGAGGACGCATTTCTGCTGGCCTCTTCCATGGGGAAAATGCCGCGTATTCGAGGCAGACGCGTGGGCATCATCTCCAACGCCGGCGGTCTCGGCACCCTGACGACCGACGTGCTGGTGAAGTACGGCTTCGAGCTGCCTGAGCTGAGTCCGGAGGAGCAGGCCGCTCTTGCGCCACAGCTGCTGCCGGAGGCCTCTACCCGAAATCCCCTCGATCTGGTTGCGCCTGCACCTCCGGCGCATTACGCTGCTGCCGCTCACGCCATGATCGACAGCGGGCGCTACGATGCGATCATCGTCGACTGCGTCCCGCCGGCGCTGATCGACACCGGCGAGGTGGCGCAGGCTATGGTCGACATCCTCAAAGCCACCGATATCCCGATCTTTTCCTGCTTCTTCGGTCCCAATCTCGGCGCGAAGGGGCGGGCCGTGATGAAAAAGGGCGGCATCCCCACCTTCTCCTTCCCGGATCAGATGGTACGCACAATGGCCTATATGGTGGAAAAGCCGAAACCTGAGGCCTTCCATTTTGTGCAAAACCTGTGTCTGGACGATCGGTTGGAGGCTAACGCTATCCTCGGACGAACACCGCGCGGCGCCTACCTCGCGCCAGACGACTGTTTCAGGCTTCTCTCCCTTTACGGTGTGCCAGTGGCGGCGAACGCCTATCTGGCCTGCGGTGAGGATCCGGCAGCCCTTGAGCTTCCCTATCCAGTCGTCGCCAAGATCGATCACCCGGATATCATCCACAAGTCCGACGTCGGCGGTGTGCGCCTCGGAATCGGCAGCGCCGGTGAACTTCGATCGCTGCTTGAGGAGTGGTCAGAGAAGTTTCCCGGCCTGCGCGGCGTTCAGATTCAACAGCAGATCGTCGGCTCGCTCGAGATGATCGTGGGCGCAGTTGTGGACCCCGCACTCGGCCACAGTATTCTGACAGGCCTGGGCGGCACGCTGGTCGAGCTGTTGAAGGACGTGTCAATCGGCCATGTTCCGCTGAGTCCGACCGACGCCGAGGAGATGCTCTCTTCCCTGCGCTGTGCCAGGCTGCTCGATGGCTACCGTGAAAGCGCGGGCGTGGACAGGGAGGGTTTCAAGCGCATCCTCTACTGCGTCAACCAGCTTCTGCTGGACCACCCCGAAATCCAGGAAATGGACATCAACCCTCTGCTTTACGACCCCGTGCAGCAGCAATTCTTTGCCGTCGACGGGCGTATCCGCCGAGACTGAGATCTATGAACCCCCCGTTCCATACGGGGGGTTTTTCTTGACAAGCCGAGTCGTATCCCGTACAATCGAACCACAAACAATCGTGGAGGATTTTGGCCCAAATGGATCACAACGACAGTATCACATTCTCCATCAGCCAAGTGGCCAAAATGCTGGGCGTGGTTCCCGGCACGATTCGCAACTGGGAAAAGGCAGGACTGATCAGCGTCAAGCGTTCAGGCAGCAATTACCGCCTCTTTACCGTGGACGATCTGGCAACACTGCGGCGCGTCAAGGAATACTCTATCGACAAACACATGGGCACGCACGCCATCAAGCTCCTGCTGGGCGGGAGCGGTGAGAGCGATTTTGAAGAGAGCATCCGCCAGCAGGCGGAGAAGCAATACTCCAAGAAGCTTATGAGCGAGAAATGGCGGGAACTGCGCAAGCAGAAGGGATACACGCTCGAGGACGTAAGCCGCAGCGTCGGAATCTCCGTGGCTCATCTGAGCAAGCTGGAAAACGGCGGCAATGTTTCACTCGAGCTGCTGCGCGATCTGGCACATTTTTACGGCGAGAGCCTGCTGTACTTTCTGGAGCCCGTCCGTGAGGAAAAGCATCTGGTTGAAAAAAGCTGCGGCGATCCGCTCGATCTCAACGGCGACCCGGGGATCGAGATGCTATCACTTGTGGCAATGCGGGAGCATGTGATGTACCCGGTGCTCTGTAAGGTGAAGCCCGGCTCGGGCAACATGACGCCCCACAACCACAACGGAGAGGAATTCATCCACATGTTCTCCGGAACACTGGAGATAACCCTCAACGACGGACCACCCTATCTCCTGCATCAGGGCGATTCGTTTTATTATCGAGGCTCCGACCTGCATTGCTGGAGGAATCCCTCCCGCCGCATGGCCAGATTTCTCTGGATCCACTCCTCCGTCGCAAAATAATCACGGAAAACGAAAACTCCCGTTCGGCTGGAATACCGAACGGGAGTTTTACCTTCCTCAAAAGTATTGAAAATGAACCGGCAAGTCCGTCATCAGATGAGATCCTGATAAAAAAACAGTGATCCACGAGGAAGTTCCGGGAGTATATTCTCCTCGCTTTCAAATCCACTTATGCCCTTGGGTTTTTGTGATTAGTTCCTTCTTTTCCGGATAGCCGCGTACTGAGCCTCTTTCTGGTTCGCTCTGGGTGTAATAAAAACAAGGGGGGGAAGCAAGGGGAACTATCAAGCGGATTGATGGGAAGAACGCGGTTATCCAAATCATTCCCGTGTCTTAGATTGCATTCTAATCCATGCACTGAAAAAAGAAAAACGGGGCTTCCGTTCACCGTCAACGGAAGCCCCATCCTTTTTCTTTCTCAAATGAAATCAGCGGTTTTCATTGACACGCGATAAGGGATTCGCATGCATTTTCCACAGGGAGTCCGCGCGTTCTGTTTCGACCTTTTCCCGCGTGAAAAATAAAGGTATTCGCCAGTGTGCCCACTGGCTCATGCACAGGCCGCCGGCCTGTGCGGACATGATTCGAATCCCCATGCGTGCCAAAAAAGCCACCCCAAACGGGGTGGCTCTTTTGGCACGCGATAAGGGATTCGAACCCCTGACCTTCTGGTCCGTAGCCAGACGCTCTATCCAGCTGAGCTAATCGCGCATATCGGTTTTCCGACAGCTCGATTATATTAGCACAGTCCCGGATAAAAAGCAAGTCTTTTTTTAGAAAAACTTCATGGCGCTCATGGCCCCGCCCAAATCGTCCGCCACCTTGCTCAGCGCCTTTACGGTCCGTTTGACGCGGCGGTTTTTCGTCGGCCAGGCCAGCATCGCCACCGAGGCCGCCGCGGCCAGTCCCACTCCGATCCCGGTATACAATTTGCGATTCATAGACATCCTCCTTTTTTTGCTCTGTTTTCAGTATGCCCGGATTACCCGTTGCAGAGTGCAGGGAATATGTGGTATACTATGATGTAAAAATATATCTGTCTCGGGGAGGCAGCGCATGAGTGTAAAAGTATTGGCCGTTGGGGATATCTGCGGAGAGCCGGGACTCGTTTTTCTGGAGAAGCGCCTCAAGCCCTACCGGCAGGAAAACCAGATCGATTTTGTCGTGGTCAACGGCGAGAACGCAAACGTCGTGGGCATCACGCCGCGGCAGGCGGATCAGATCTTCCGCGCCGGGGCGGACGTCATCACGCTCGGCAACCACACCGGGACGCGCACCGAACTGCAGCCCTATCTCGATGAGCGGCGCAAGATCCTGCGGCCGGCGAACTATGCGCCGCAGTGCCCCGGACGCGGCATCGCCGCCTATTCCATGCCCTTCGGGGATGTATGCGTGCTGAATCTGATGGGCCGCTTCACGCTCGATGCGAACACCGACAACCCCTTCGTCATTGCCGACGGCTTCATGGCGGAGATCAAAGAAAAAATCATCCTGGTTGACTTCCACGCGGAGGGCACGAGCGAGAAGCGCGCGATGGGCTTCCTGCTCGACGGGAAGGCCAGCGCCGTCTGGGGCACGCACACCCATGTGCAGACCTCCGACGCCGAGGTACTGCCCAAGGGCACCGGCTATATCACCGACCTCGGCATGACCGGCGCGGTACAGTCCGTCCTCGGCATCGACCCCGAGCAATCCATCGGCAAGTTTATGGGCGATCCTCCGATGCGCTATGCCGCGGCCAGGGGCCCGATGAAGCTGGAGGGCTGCCTGTTTGAGATCGACCCGGACACGGGCCGCTGCCTGCGAGCGGAGGCGATACGACTGACATGATCCTGAAGATCCTACATGCGGCGGATCTGCATCTGGACTCTCCCTTCGAGGCCCCGCCCGGCGGCAAGGCCGCGATCCGCCGGGCCGAGCAGCGCCGCATGCTCGGCGCTCTTGCGGAACTGGCTGCGGCCGAGGACGTTGATCTGGTCCTGCTCAGCGGAGATCTGCTGGACAGCAACAGCAGTTATTTTGAGACCGGCGAGGAGCTGGTCGCCTGTCTGCGGCGCATGGGCGTGCCGGTGTTCATCGCGCCGGGCAACCACGACCCTTATACGTCCACCTCGCCCTACGCGAGGCTGCACATGCCCGAAAACGTCCATGTTTTCAGCGAGAACGCCGTAGGCTCCGTCCTGTTGCCGGAGCTGAACACCCGCGTTTACGGTGCGGCCTTCATCGGTAAAAACTCCCCCGCCCTGCTTACGGATTTTCATGTGATAGAGGAGCCCGGCGTCTGGAAACTTCTCTGCCTGCACGGCGAGTTCGGCAATCCTCTCTCACCCTACGACCCGATCACGGAGGAGCAGCTCGCCGAAAGCGGCCTGCACTACGCGGCGCTCGGCCATATCCACAAGGCCTCCGGGCTCCGGAAGGCCGGGGATACCTGGTACGCCTGGCCCGGCTGCCCGGAGGGACGGGGCTTTGACGAGTGCGGAGAAAAGACCGTGAACATCCTATCGCTCGACGACGCCGGCGGCTGCGAGCTGCAGACCGCCTCGATCGCCTCGCGGCGCTATGAGGTCCTGTCGGTAGACGTTGCCGGGACGGATCCCCTGCTGGCGGTCATCACGCTGCTCCCCGACGACACGGTACGGGATATCTACCGCATCGTGCTGACCGGCGAGACGGAAAGCGCGCCGGACCTGAAAAAACTGTATGCCAACCTCAGTGAGATGTTCTTCGAGCTGCAGCTGCGGGACGAGACCCGTCTGCGCCGCAGCGTCTGGGAGTGTGCGGGCGAAGACAGTCTGCGCGGCATTTTTCTGAAAAAGCTCCGCCAGCGTTACGACGGCGCGGCGAACGACGAGGAGAGAAAGCTGATCGAACAGGCCGCCCGCTGGGGGCTGGCCGCTCTGAACAACGCGGAGGAGGTCGTGCAGCATGAAGATCCGTAAGCTGACCGCCTCCTTCGGCAAGCTCGAGCACGAGTCGCTGAGCTTCCACGAGGGGCTCAACGTCATCTACGCGCCCAATGAGAGCGGCAAATCTACCTGGTGCGCTTTCATCCAGGCCATGCTCTACGGCGTGGACAGCGCGCAGCGCCCCAAGGCCGGCTTCCTGCCGGACAAGCTCCGCTACGCTCCCTGGTCGGGCGCCCCCATGGAGGGGACGATGGAGCTGACCGCCGATCGCTGCGACATCACGATCACCCGCTCCTCACGGGCCAAGAACGCCCCCATGCGGGATTTCACCGCCACCTATACCGGTACGAACACGCCCGTTGAGGGTTTGACCGAGGCAAACGCCGGAGAGATGCTCACCGGCGTGACCCGGGATGTGTTCCGCCGCACCGCCTTCATCGGGCAGGGCACCGTCGCCGTGACGGGCAGCCCGGAGCTGGAGAAGCGCATCGGCGCCATCGTCTCCACCGGCGAGGAGCAGACCTCATACAGCGAGGCGGACGAGCGGCTGCGCGCCTGGCAGCGTAAGCGCCGCTTCAACCGACGCGGTCAGCTTCCCGAGCTGGAGGGGCGGATGGACGAGGTGCAGCGCCGTCTCGATGAGATGGAGAGCTCCCTGGCCGAACAGACACGGCTGGAGACGCAGCTCGAGCAGACGCGGCAGACCTGTTCGCAGCTGGAACAGCAGGTCATGGACTGCCGCCGCCGCCAGCGCCAGGAAGCGCTGGAGAAGCTCAACACCGGCCGCGGCAAGCTTAAGCTGATCAGCGCCGAGCACGACGCCGCCATGTCTGAACTCTCACAGGCGCGGGAGACGCTGCGCGCCAGCACCTTCGGCGTGCGCGAGCCGGAGGAGCTCGGCGTGGAGGTCCAGCGCGACCTCAATCAGCTTCGCCGGCTTTCCCGCCAGCCGAAAAGCGGGCCGATCCTGCTGTTTATGCTTCTCTCCTTCGTGCTGGCCGCAGTCCTGGCCGGTTTCTACACCGCCTACAATCAGATGCCGCTCATCCTCGGCGCAGGCTTCTTCTGCCTGGCGGCGCTGGTGCTGCTGCTGATCTGGTCGCGGCTGAATCACCAGCGGCAGGCGGCCGAACTGGAGCGGAGGGCCTTGCTGAAAAAATACCACGCCTCTTCGTCCAAAGACATCAAAGCCGTTTTGCAGCGTCACAGGGAGCTTTGGGACGCGGTCAAGGAGGCGGAGGCCAACGAGGTGACGCACCGCCGCGCCTTTGAGCAGCAGCAGCTGAGGCAGAGCACGCTCGAGGAAAGCGCGATCCAGGAGCTGGACTTCAGTGTCGGCGACACCGACGCCTCGCGTCTGGGCCGGACACTGGCCGGCGCGCGCGGGGAATCCGAGAGGCTCTCCGCCCGCATTGCCGCGCTGAGCGGTCGTCTTTCCACCCTGGGCGACCCGCTGATCCTTGCGAGCTCCCTCGGCGTGATGCGTGAAGAATACGAGCAGCTGCAGGGCGAGTTCGACGCGCTCGCGCTCGCTATCGACACGCTGCGGCAGGCGGATCAGGAGATCCAGAGCCGCTTCTCACCGCAGCTCGGCAAGCTCGCCGCCTCGTATATGTCCGCCGTCACCGGCGGGCGCTACGAAGACGTGTTTATCAACCGCGACTTCACCGCGCGCACCCGCACGAAAGACGACGTCGTGGCGCGTGAAGCGGAGTATCTCAGTGCCGGGACGCTCGATCTCATGTATCTGGCCGTGCGTCTTGCCGTCTGCGAGCTCGCGCTGCCGGATGGTGAACCCTGCCCGCTGATCCTGGACGACGCGCTTGTAAATCTCGATGAGGAGCGCTTCGGTCAGGCGATGGAACTGCTCAAGCAGATCGCCAAGGACCGCCAGGTGATCCTCTTCACCTGCCGACAGTAAATGCAAACATAAACACGGGCCGGGAGCCAATGGCTTCCGGCCCGTGTCTGTTTTTTTGATCATTCCACGCGCTCGCCGCCGAGGTAGACCGCACGTCGCTCCAGCGCCGGACCGCAGACGACGAAGTCCGCGTATTTGCCCGGCTCGATCGAGCCGATCCGGTCCGCGCAGCCGAGCTCGCGCGCCGGCAGGATCGTCGCTGCCCGGATCGCCTGCTCCCGCGGCACGCCGCAGCCGATCACCGTCAGCAGGCAGTCGTAGAGGTTTGAGGCCGAGCCCGCGATCGTTCCGTCGGCCAGGGTCGCGAGACGCCCCTTGAGCCAGATCGGCTGACCGCCGAGCTCGTATTCCCCATCGGGCATGCCGCAGCAGCGCAGCGAGTCGGAGATGATACAGAGCCTCTCCGGGAAGAGCCGGAAGGCCAGGCGGATCACACTCGGATGAATGTGCAGCCCGTCGCCGATCAGCTCCGCGACGACCTCCTCCCGCTCCGCCGCGGCCCCGATCACGCCGGGCTTGCGGTGGTGCAGGGGGGGCATGGCGTTGAAGAGGTGCGTCACATGGCGCGCACCGGCGTCAAAAACGCGGCAGGCGGCCTCATAATCCGCATCCGTATGGGCAATGGAGACCGTACACAGTCCGCTCACCGCGCGGGTAAATCCCTCTGCGCCCTCGAGCTCCGCCGCGACGTCCGCGATCCGGATCAGCCCGCCGCAGCCGTCGTAAAGCGCTTGGAAGGCCGCAGCGTCCGGCAGCCGCAGATAGGCCGCGTTCTGCGCGCCTTTCTTTTTTTCAGAGAAGAAGGGGCCCTCCATGTGGATTCCCATGATCCGGGCGCAGCCTCCAGGCTGCTCGTCCGCGAGGCGGCGGCCGGCTGCGAAGGCACGGGCCAGCGTCTCATAGGGCAGGGTCATCGAGGTCGGCGCAAAGGAGGTCACGCCGCTGCGGGCAGAGTAGGCCGCCATCTTTTTGAGCCCCTCGTAATCGCCGTCGGAGAAATCGGCCCCACTGTTGCCGTGCGTGTGGATATCCACAAGGCCCGGGATCACGGGCGCGCCGCCCAGGTCGATCCCTTCCCCGTCCGGGATGCGATCCAGCACCTCGGAAAAAACGCCGGCCTCCACCCGGAAGCTGCCGGGGGCAAAACCGTCCCCTCTAAACAGCTGTGCATTCGTAAACAGCATCGTGCTCCCTCCTGTCCATTCCATGTTTTTACCGTACCATGCTCCGGGCCTGCCGTCAAGACGGCAGGCCCGTGGTTTTTTGTATCTGCTTGTCCGTTTTGTCTCTCAGCCGCAGAAGGCCGCGATCGCCGCGCGGATATCCGCCGCCGCGGAGGCGCAGACCGCCTTGTCCTCTTCGGTCAGCGCGGCCAGAGGCTTTCGCACCGAGCCGATGTCAGGTCCGCCGTTGAGGCGCAGGATCTCCTTGATCGCCGCATACATGTTGCCGCGGCAGGAGCACATCTTGTAGATGATGTGGCAGCAGACGTCCTGGATCTCGCGGGCTTTGGCAATCTCGCCGCGGCCGATGAGTTCAAAGATCTTGAGGTAGAGCTCCGGCATGGCGCCGTAAGTGCCGCCGATGCCGCCGATCGCGCCCGCGACCAGGCCGGCGCTGAGCTGCTCGTCCGGGCCGTTGAAGACGACCGCGCCCTCGTCGCGCCACATCTCGATGTCCTGGATGGGCATGGAGGAGTTCTTCACGCCGATCACACAGGGGTTCTTCAGCATCTCGCGCAGCAGCGTCCCGTTGAGCGCGACGCCCGCGAGCTGCGGGATGTTGTAGATGATGAAATCCGTGTGCGGCGCGGCGGAGGAGATGTCGTTCCAATAGGCCGCGATCGCGTAGGGCGGCAGGTGGAAATAGATGGGCGGGATGGCCGCGATGGCGTCGACGCCCAGGCTCTCGGCGTGGGCGGCGAGCTCCATGCTGTCGGCGGTGTTGTTGCAGGCGACGTGCGCGATGATGACGATTCGCCCTTTCGCGACCGCCATGACGTTCTCGAGCAGGAGCTTGCGCTCCGCCACCGACTGGTAGATGCACTCGCCCGAGGAACCGCCGACGTAGAGGCCGGTCACGCCCTTGCCGATCAGATACTCGGTCAGCGCGCGCGTGCGCTCGGGAGAGACGGCCCCCGTCTCGTCATAGCAGGCGTAGAAGGCGGGAAAGATACCCGCGTATTTCTTCAGATCCTTCATATTTCCTCCTTTAACCCTTGACGGCGCCCATGGTGATGCCCTTGGTGAAGTACTTCTGGAAGATCACGAACACGATGATGATCGGGACCGCCGCGAATGCCGCGCCGGCCATGATGAGGCCGAAGTCCGTGGAGTTCTCGGCCTGCATGTTCGCGATGCCGAGGGAGATGGTCAGGTTCTTCGTCGAGGAGAGCATGATGAGCTGCATGAAGTAGTCGTTCCAGGAGCTGATGAAGGTGAAGATTGCAAGCGCTCCGACGCCCGGCTTGATCATGGGATAGACGATCGTATTGAAGGTTTTGAGCTCGCTCGCGCCGTCGATGCGCGCCGCCTCCAGGATCTCACCCGGTATACTCTCGGCGAACTGCTTCATCAGGAACACGCCGAAGGGCCAGCCGACGATGGGATAGACCACCGCGCTCATGGTGTTGTAGAGCTTCAGCGCGGACATCTCCCGGATGAGGGGGATCAGGATGACCTGCTTGGGCAGCGCCATCGCGCAGACGATCAGCGTAAAGACCAGCGTTCGCCCGACGAAGCGCTTTTTCGCAAGCGCGTAGCCGGCCAGCGCCGAGGTCAGGCAGGTCAGCAGCATGGCGGCCACCGCCATCCAGATGGTGTTCAGCAGCCAGCGGACCGCCGCCGGTACCGTCGGGCCGGTGGAGACGAACGACAGCGACCCGTCCGACGTGGCATATTGGCTGAAGGGCAGCGGGATCTCCCAGAGCGGCGCCTTGAACTTGCTCATCAGCTTCTCATAGTTCTTCATGGTCCACTCGGTGGGCCACCAGACCGGGGTCGTGGAGTTGATCTGCTTGCCGGTCTTGAAGGAGCCGGTGATGATCCAGTAGAGCGGGAAGGTGAAAAGGATCGCGAGGAGGATGACCATGACCAGCGCGAACACGCGATAGGCCAACGATTTCTGGTTTCTCATTCTCGCACCCCCCTTTAATCCTTGGACTGGCCCAGCTTGAACTGGATGGCGGAGAGGACCGCGATGATGATCATCAGCACCACGCCCATCGCGTTGCCGTAGCCGTAGCGGTACAGCTTGAAGGCCGTGTAGTAGATGTAGTACATGATCGTGTCCGTGCTGTGGTTCGGTCCGCCCGAGGTCAGCAGCTGGATCAGCGCGAAACACTGGAAAGAGTTGATGGTCGTGATGACCAGGATGTACAGCGTGGTCGGCATGATCTGCGCCCACTTGATCTTCCAGAAGACCTGGGTACGGGTCGCCCCGTCGACCTCGGCCGCCTCGACGAGAGACTGATCGACGTTGCCGAGCGCGGAGACGTACAGCACGATCGGCTGGCCGACGGAGGTCGTGAACAGGATCAGGATGATGCACCAGAGCGCGTAGCGGGCGTCGCCCAGCCAGTTGATGTTCTTCTCGATCAGGCCCGCGCCCTTGAGCAGGTAGTTGAAAATGCCGTAGTAGTTGTTGTACATCCACTTCCACACGACCGTGACCGCGACCGAGCCGGTGACGACCGGCAGGTAAAAGATCACACGGAAGGCGGAGGTCAGCGCGGGTTTCATATCGGTAATGGCCGAGGCTACCCACAGGGAGAAGGCGCAGACGGTGGGGACGGCGACGACCACGATGGTCAGCGTGTTTTTGAGCGCGCCGCGGAAGACCTTGTCTCCGAACAGCTCTTTGTAGTTGCCGAGGCCGATGAAAGTATCCGCCGCGTTCTTGCCCATGTTCGAGTCAAAAAAGCTGGTGAAGATGCACATGAACATGGGATAGACCACAAAGGTGACAAAGAAGAAGAGGCTCGGCAGAAGAAAGAGATAGCCCGCGATCGTCTCCCGCCGTACCAGAGCCCGGCTCATGCCGGTGGATTTACCCATAAGGAAAAACTCCTTTCTGTTTCGGAGTGTTCGCTTTCAAAGAAACACCCTCCCTGCGCTGAACGCAGGGAGGGTGCGCACCCTTAAAAAGGATTCGTCTTGTGTCGTGGGAACTGCCCGGTTCAGGCGCCGGCGGCAGCGTTGGCAACCGCGACGAACTCATCGGCGGCAGCCTGGATATCCGCACCCTCGCCGATCTGCTGGAGCATGTTCCACCAGGCGGTACGGGCCTCGGCCCAGCCGGGAACGACCTGATAGTAGTCGCCGCCCATGGGCAGGAGCTTCATGTACTCGGTGGTGATGGGATCATCCGCGAAGAGCTGGGTCAGGTCCTGGCCCTCGGCCATGCTGCGGGCCGGGGAGAAGCCGGAGGCCTTGATGGCGGCGGGGGTACCCTCGCCGTCGGCGAAGTACTTGATGAAGGTCTTGGCGGCCTCGATCTTGGCGGCGTCGCCGTTGTCGAAGATGCCGAAGCCCCAGATGCCGAGGCCGAGCTTGGCGTTGCCGTCCTCAGCCGGGAAAGCCATGAACTCGATCACATCGCCGTCGTTGGTCAGGCCGGCGTCGTTGTTGTCGGTGTTGGTCTGCTGGATCAGGTTCCAGCAGAAGGCCATGTCCAGGATGCCCTGGCGGAAGAGCTGGATCTCCTCGCCGCCGTTGATGGCCGGGTCAAAGTTGATGCCGTCCAGACTCCTGAGCAGCTCGAGCGCCTTGACGTTCTCGGGGGAGTTCGCGGTGTACATGGTGTGCTCGGGGTTGGTGAAGGTGCCGCCGTACAGGTTGTTGACCAGAACACGGGTGCCCTGATCGCCGCCCTGGCCGCTGCAGTAGACCGCCGCCACGTTGGGATTGGTCTCGCTCAGAGCCTTGACGGCCTTGATGAAGCCCTCGGTGGTCCAGGTGTGGGTCTCGCGGTCAAGCACGTCCGCCACGCCGGCTTCCTCGAAACGGGTGACGTTCACCGCCATGCAGTGCGCGATCATGCAGACGGGATACTCAAAGACCTTGCCGTCCGCATCCGTGCAGGAGGCCTGCAGGCTCTCAAAGATCTCGGCCTTGTCGGTCTCGTCCCACATGTCGGCCAGGTCGACCATGTAGCCCTTGGCGCCCCAGTTGGCAACCAGACGCTCGGGACCTTCCATGATCAGGTCGGGCGCGTTGCCGCCCTCGAGAGCGGTGTTGACCTTGTCGTCGCCGTCGGCATAGGCGAGGTACTGGACCTCGACCTTGATGCCGGGATTGGCGGCCTCGAAGCCGGCGATCAGCTCGTCAACGGCTTCCTGATTGCCCCACTGACCGATGGGATAGGTCCACAGCGTGATCTGCACCTCGTCCGCAGCGGAGGCGGTGGGGGCGGCCACGGCAAAGACCATGACCAGCACCAGCATCAGCGCAAGCAGTTTTTTCATGTTTCTTCTCCTCCTAAAAAAGTAATGGGTTTCCATTCAAAGGCGGCGGTTCTCCCCGCCGCTGCTTCTGTCTGGATTCTACCGAAGTTTTTTTCATCTGTCAATCATTTTTTGAAAGTTATTTTCAAAAAAGCAGGTCTATGAAAAGTTTTTTACTCCTTGCACAAAAGCGCCTCCTCATTTTTGGGCAAGTTGACAGGGTCCCACGCACCCCGTCCCTATGCTATACTGATACCCGATAAATGCCGCGCGGGTCGCGGCGAAGCGGGAGGTCGGAAACCATGAAAAGCTATACGATCATAAAGAGCGGTCCGTACCCCGACTGGGCCCTGGTCCCGTCAGCGGCGCCTGAAGCCTGCCGCTGGTCTCCAAATCCGCCACCCGCGTCAGAAGCGAAGGCCGTCTGGACCGAAGAAGCGCTGTTGGTGCGGCTGGAGAGCTTTGCCGCGCCGACGCGGGCTGAGAACACGGCGCCGGATTCCCCGGTCTGGGAGGACAATTGCCTGGAGTTCTTCTTTGCCGCGGCGGGCACAGACTACCTCAATCTTGAGGCCAACGCCAACGGCGCACTGCGCGCCTCGATCGGTCCGGACCGGCATGCGCGCTGCCTGCTGCGGGAGCTGGACGTCCCGCTCCCCCTCGTCGCGGCAAGCTGCGGGGCAGACGGCTGGAGCGTGAGCTTCACGATCCCGGCGGCGCTCCTGGAGACGCTGCTTGGCGTCACGCCGCACAGCGGGCTGCGCCTGAGGGGAAACTTCTACGCCTGCGGAGACAGAACGCCCGCGCCCTACTACGCGGCCTGGAATCCCGTGGAGACCCCGGCGCCCGATTTTCACCGTCCAGAGTTTTTCGGAGAACTGCTCCTGCGATAAACAACGAACAAAGGGCCGGACGCACGTGTGCGTCCGGCCCTTTGTTCGGCCAATGTCAGCCCTTGACGCCGCCGGAGGTCAGACCGGCTGTCAGATGCTTTTCGATCGACATGAAGAGGATGACGACCGGGATCGTGGCCAGCAGCGAGGCCGCGAAGAGGTACTGCCACTCGATCATATTGAAGGAACTGAACTGTGTGATGCCGACGGTGATCGGCTTGTTCGAGGCTGTGGAGATGAGCACGGTCGAGATCGTGTACTCGTTCCAGGCGTTGATGAACACAAAGATCAGCGTCGTGACGATCCCGGGCGCCGCCATCGGCAGCAGCACGCGGATCAGCGCGGAGACCGTACCGCAGCCGTCGATGAGCGCAGCCTGCTCCATCTCCGGGGAAATCGCCACAAAGGTGCCGCGCAGCAGCCAGACCGCGAAGGCCTGGTTGAAGGCCGCGTTCACGAGCATAAGGCCTACGACGGAGTCGTTGAGGTGCAGGGTGTTCATAAGCTGGGAAATGCCAATCAGCAGCACGACCGGGGAGAACATCTGACTCATGATCACAAAGCCCAGGAAAGGCTTCTTGCCGGCGAAGTTCATGCGCGCCATGGCGTAGGCCGCGGGGATCCCGCAGAGCATGGCCAGCACCGTAGCCCCGCCTGCCACAAAGATGGAGTTGAGCAGAAAGCGTGGTACGTCGCGGTGGATAATGTCCGTGAGATTGCTCCAGATCCACCTGGTCGGGAACATGTGCAGAAAATACATATCCAGGGTCTCCGCATTGGAGCGGAAGGCCGTGATGAGCATAACGTAATAGGGATAGAGCACGACGATGCACATGACCACTACGAACGTGTAAAGCAGGCCGCGCAGGAGCGTGCTCTTGATCGCGCCGCAGCGGATCTGCACCGCGCACAGCAGCATGAGCGCAAAGGCGGGCAGCAGCAGGCAGAGCATCCCGGACGGACGGCCGCTCAGCCCTTTGAGCGCCGCGCCGATATTCTCTCCCGCAGCACCGCCGAAGAGGAAGAGATCCATCTTTCGGTAGAGCGCTTCCTTCCCCTCGGTGAGCAGCTCCTGCCCGTAGAGGCTCAGCTGTCGGCCGAAGGCGAAGTTGTTCATCATCGCAAAGACGGGAACCAGCAGCAGCGCGATCAGCGCCAGCACCGCCGCCGCCGAACGCAGGAAGCGGGCCCTCCCGTCAAGGAATCTCGGCAGCAGATCCGACGAGCCGACCAGCCCCAGCGCCGCACAAAGCGCCGAAAGCAGCGCACACAGGAAGATCAGACGGAAGACATGACCCGCGGGGAGCGAGGCCGTCAGGAAGGAAAACAGATTCTTGCTGAACACCTGGTCGATCGTAAACGTAATGAGGGAGGTCGTCTCCCCCTTGGAGTTCACGCGCTCCGTGACAGATTCGTTGATCGACACGTCAAAACCCTGCGCACGGTACTCCTCTGCCGTGGTCTCGAGTTCTGCCATCACACTCTGGTATTTTTCGTCTCCCACAAAAGTATTGGAAGACTTTTTTGTCAGGATCGCGGCGTTGAAGCGGTAGAGCGGCAGGCTCATCAGGATCAGCGCCAGGATCAGGCCGAGCAGCAGCAGCGCGAGCGCCCGGCGGTTCTGGCTCTTAAGCTCCGGGCTCTTCACTGCTCTTCCTCCTTTCGCATCACGCCCATCATGTAGACGCCCGCGCAGACGCAGAGGATCAGGAAGCCGATCACCGAAAGCGCCGTCGCCGGTCCTTTCTTCCGCTCATAGAACGAGAGCATGTAGAGATAGGTGATCATGGTGTCCGTCTTGTGCGCCGGCGCGCCCTTGGTCATGGTGTAGACGATGGGGAAGGAGTTAAAGACGTAGATGATATTCAAAACCGTGCTCACGGTCAGGGAGGGCCTGACCAGCGGCAGCGTGATGTTCCAGAGCTTGTCCCAGAAGCCGGCACCGTCCACTGTGGCCGCCTCGTAGAGCGAGCCGTCGATCGACTGCAGGCCCGAGAGCACGCAGAAGGCCACGAAGGGCACCGTGACGAAGATGCCGACGCCGCACTCCCAGATGAACTCCACCGTGTAGGAGGAGCGCCAGTTGATGGCCTGGTTGATTATGCCGAGATTCAGCAGCACGTTGTTCAGGCTGCCGTACTCATACTTAATGATATAGTTCCAGACCGAAGCCTGGATGACCAGCGAAGTCGCCCAGGGAAAGACCAGGATGGAGCGGGCGATCTTGCGGCCCCGGAATTTCTGGTTGAGTACCAGCGCAACGATGAAGCCCAGGACCGTGGAGAGACCCACGACGGAGAGCACCCACCAGAGGGTATTGAGCATGACGGTCTTGAAGGCGGGCAGGCGCACCGCCTCCGTATAGTTCTGAAAACCGATGAAGCCGCCCACCACGCCGCCCTGCGAGATCTCGCTGAAGGAGAGCTTGAAGACGATCAGGATGGGAAAGACAACGAAGATGGCGATCAGCACGATGCTCGGAAGGAGCCAGATATAGGGCTCCCACTTGCGTTTGCCTTGGATGGCGTTCACAGTCATCCCCCTTTCGGGCCTTAGCATGAAATCATGAAATCATTAAAAACGGACTCGGCTGTTTCAGCCGAGTCCGTTTGCTTAGCGGTTTCAGCCTGTGACAGCTGCCTGGAGCGCGTCCAGACCGGCCTGCACGTCGCCGCCGATCAGAGCCTCCTGCTCAACGGTGGTGACACCCTGGCGGACCTGGGCCCACTCAGCCTTGGCAGCGGGATAGAACTGGCAGGTGGCCAGAACATCCAGCCATGCCTCGAAGGAAGGATCGGCCTCGACCAGCGCCTCAACAGCGGAGTTCACAGCGGGCAGGAAGCCCTCCATGCTGACCCAGCCGACATAGTTCTCGGGACGATAGAAGAACTCAAGGAACTTGCCGATGGCCTCGTTGCGGGCAGCCTGATCGGGAGCGGAGTCGTCCTTGAAAGCCATCACGCGGTCCATGACGCCCACAGAGGAAGAGGTCTTGCCCTCGGCAGCGGGGATACCGGCGGTCGCCATGTTGATCTCGCCGCCCTTGTCAGCGACGTAGGTGGGAAGCTGGTTGGGAACGATGACCATCGCGAGCTTGCCGGCGGCAAACATATCCTGCAGGTCATAGCGGGTCTGGGTCGCCGGGTTGGGGTTGGTGTAGCCCTTCTCGACCAGGCCGACGGCAAACTTGACAGCCTCGACGTTCTCCGGGGAGTTCAGAGCCCAATCCCCGTTCTCGTCGGTGAAGCCGCCGCCGTTGCCCCAGGCATAGTAGGCAAAGCAGGCCTGGCCTTCGTCGGTGGTCATATCAATGCCCCAGGGATAGATCTCGCCGTCATAGAAGTCAAGGATCGCCTGAGAGACATCCTCGAGCTCGGCCCAGGTAGTGGGCACGTCCACGCCGACCTCATCCAGAATGTCGACATTGTAGAACAGCGCACGCGCGGAAGCCAGATCGGGCACGGCCCAGACGGTGTCATCGATCACGGACTCAGCGATAAAGGCGGGGAAGAAGTCGCCGAACAGTTCCTCCGGGCAGTAATCCTTGACGGGCATGAGCAGGCCGTCGGGGACAAATTCGGAGAAGGTATCGATGTTCAGGATGTCGGGCGCGTTGTTGTTCGCGATGCGGGTATCGACGACCTGGTGGACATCGTTCCAGGAGATGACCTCCAGATTCAGCTTGATGCCGGGGTTCTCGGCCTCAAACTTGGCGACGAAGTTCGTGCCGTCCATGCCGGTGCCCAGAAACCAGTCGTTGGTGTTGGGACCGTACTGGCAGATGATGACGTCCAGCGTGATCTCGTCATCGGCGAAGGCCGTGGGGCCGGCCAGCGCGAAGACCATGACCAGAGCCAGCATCAGCGCAAGCAGTTTCTTCATGTTCAGTTTCCTCCTTAAAAATGTGTTCCACAGTTTTGCCGCGGCCTGTTTTCCGGCCTGGCAACCGCTTAGATTCTACTCGTGAACAGCTCTTGTGTCAACAAAGCGAGCCCGGCTTTTTCCGTTTTTTATCGTTTTCTCAAATGATTTTCGTATTTTTCACAAATTATTGCGGCGAGGTTTTGTGGAATTTTCACAACGCCCTTTCAGCAAAACGGACGGGACCTTGAGAAAGGTCCCGTCCGTTTTTTCCGGCTCACAGCCGATCACAGATGCTTGTCCGCCAGCGCGGCGGCGATGCGTTCCCGGTTCTCCTCATAGCCGTCCGGCGCGCGGCGGCAGTACTCCGCAAAGAGCACGTCGAGCAGAAAGAGCTGCGCGAGCTTGGCCGCGACGCTGCCGAGCTGCAGCGGGCTCTCGTTGGCGCCGCAGCGCAGCACCACCTCCGCCAGGGCACCGCCCGGCGATTTCGGAAAGCGCGTGATCAGGATGATCCGGGCGCCCCGCTCCCGGGCGACCTGCAGCGTCTCCATCATGTCCCGCGTGGCGCCGGAATAGGAGAAGAAAAACACTGCGTCCTTTTCCCCCATGTTGGCCGCGCGCATCATCTGCATGTGCGAATCGCTCACCGCAAAGAATTTCCCGTTCGCGGTGGAGAAGAGATGCGCCGCCTCCGAGGCGATCAGCATCTAGCCGCCCTGGCCCATGCAGCAGACCCGCTCGGCATCCTCCAGGATATCCGCCGCCCGTCGGATCGCGGCGTAGTCCAGCAGTTCGAGCGTCTGCGTGAGCGCGGCGCTGTCCACAGCGTAGAGCTTCTGGCTGAGGTCCTCCAGGCTGTCGCCCCCCACGGCGGGGAAGGCCGGCTTTTCCTGGCGCATGCGCGCGGTCGAGTTGGCGATGGCGAGCTTGAAGGCGTTATATCCTTTGTAGCCCAGGCGGCGGCAGAAGCGGGACACCGTGGCCTCGGCCACGCCGCTCTCCTCCGCGAGCTCCACAATGGACATGAACTGGCTCTCCTCCTGATGCGCCATCAGGTAATCCGCCGTTTTTTTCTCCGAGGCGGTCAGCTCATAGTATTGTTGGCTGATGGTCTCAAAGACGTTTTCCGAACTCATGCTCCTTCGCCTCCCCTCTCAGCTTGTGTTCTCTCAGTCGCCCAGCAGTTCGCCCATCATGACGTCCACCATCGACAGCATACGCGGCAGATGGAAGGGTCCCTTGAAGGTCGAGCCCTTGCAGGCGGGCTCCGTCGGCTTGCCGTCCCGGCGCAGATACCCGTACCACTCGCCGAAGGCGGGGTCGGAGAAGTGCTCGCGGCTGTAATCCAGCGTCCTGTAGAACCAGTCGAGGTATTTTTCCTTCCCGGTATCACGGTAGAGCATGAGCGAGGCGATCAGGATCTCGTCATGCGGCCACCACAGCTTCATGTCGTGCTCGTAGGCCTCGGGAGGACGGCCCAGGCAGTCGATGAAGTACAGCAGCCCGCCGTACTCCTCATCCCAGCCGGCCGTGATCGCGCGCTCAAAGATGGTCTCGGCTTTGCCGACGAGCGCCGCGTCGCCCGTGCGTTTGGCGTGCTCGAGCAGGAACCAGACGCCCTCGATGTCGTGGCCGGGGTTCACGATGCGGCCCTCGGTGAAGCCCAGCCGGGCTTCGCCGTCCGGTCCGACGTTCTCCAGCACGCAGCCCAGCTCATCCTTGACGTGGTAGCGGAAGATGTCCTCAACGCAGCGTGCGGCACGCTCCTCGTAAATCGCCCGATGCTCGGGATCGACGCGTTGCAGCACGCTCGTCACGTTCAGATAGATCATCGGGATGCCGAAGGCTCGGCCCGTGCGGGTTTCGGGGATGGTCTTGGGGCCGAGGCCCGTCGGATCGGGCATGCCGTTGCTGAGATCCCAGTAGAGATCATAGGCCGCGCGGGCGCGCTCGAGACAGGCCCGGTCGCCCGTCACGCCGTAGTACTCGGCGTTGGCCATGGCGTAAAAGGCCTCGGAGAAGCAGTAGCGCCGCTGGCGCAGGGGCTTCCCCTCCGCGGTGACGGTGAAGTACATACGGTTCCCTGCCTCGCGGTTGAGACAGTGGGCCTCCATGAAGTCCAGGCAGCTCTTTGAGGCGGCAAGCCACTCCTTTTTCACGCCGTAGAGATGGCAGAGCCAGGCGAAAATCCAGCCGCAGCGGCCCTGCATCCAGACGCTCTTATCCGTGGAATAGACCTTTCCCTCGCGGTCGAGGCAGGTATAGACGCCGCCGTTGACCGGGTCCATGCCGTTTTCCAGCCAGAAGCGGATGCAGCGCTCCAGCTCCTCGCGGATCCAGCTCCGGCTCTCTCTCAGTTTTTCGATATCCATGTCAGCCGCTCCTTACAAATAAAAAAATAGTCGGAAAAAGACGGGAAAAAACAAACGGGAAATCGGGATCCCCTGCCTTCTGTTCCGATGGTAGCATGGATGAAACAAAATTTCAATATTATTTTTTTTGAAAATGAAATTCAAAAAAGGGGATGACAGAAGCAAAGAGGCGTGCTATACTCGAGGTGAATCTCCGATCCGATAAGGAGGACATGCTATGCGTTACCTGGGACTCGAACTCAAGATTCGCAACAAGCCGGAGCTGGACCCGGATTTTCTTCCCCTGCATGTGTTCAACGAGGCCTTTCTCGCCGACGCGCGCAAACCCATCGGCGTCGCCGTGGAGCGCAGCGGGGGCCAGATGGCCGCGGTGGAGACTTTCATCCACGGCACCGAGGCCATGCGGGAGGCGGACCGCTATTACATCGAACGCCTGGTCAAGACGCTCCTCTGGATGAAGGGCGGCTTCCGCGTCTACATCCGCGGCGACGCGGACATGGCCGACTACCTGCGCAGCGTTTACTGCGAGGGCGGCCGCCAGTCCTTCGACTGGGACTACATGGCGAACGTCTTCGAGCACCCCTTTGAGATCGTCACGACGGACGTGCTCCCAGCAGCCAAGGACGAACCCAAGGCCATCGGCGGCCATCTCGAGGGCTGCCGCATCGGATTCGACGCGGGCGGCAGCGACCGCAAGGTCTCGGCCGTGATCGACGGCGAGCCGGTCTACTCCGAGGAGGTCGTTTGGTTTCCCAAGACCACGGCCGATCCGGACTATCACTATAACGGCATCGTCGCCGCGCTCAAATCCGCGGCGGAGCATCTGCCCCGCGTGGACGCGGTGGGCGTCTCCTCCGCCGGCGTGTACATCAACAACCGCACCATGAACGCCTCTCTCTTTCTCAAAGTGCCGCCCGCGCTCTTTGAGGAAAAGGTCAAGGACATCTACATCCGCGCCATCACCGACACTTTCGGCGACGTGCCCTACTGTGTGGTCAACGACGGTGATGTGACCGCCCTGGCCGGTTCCATGAGCCTCGGCGTGAACAACGTGCTGGGCATCGCCATGGGCACGAGCGAGGCCGTAGGCTATGTCGATCCCGAGGGGCGGATCACCGGCTGGCTCAACGAGCTCGCCTTTGTCCCCGTGGACGCGAATCCCGCCGCCATGCGTGACGAGTGGAGCGGCGACATCGGCTGCGGCGTCAAGTACTTCTCGCAGGACGGTGTCATCAAGCTGGCCGCCCCCGCCGGGATCGCGCTGGACGAGTCGCTCTCCCCCGCCGAGAAGCTCAAGGTCGTGCAGAAGCTCATGGAGGCGGACGATCCCCGCGCCGCCGCCGTCTACCGCAGCATCGGCGTCTATCTCGCCCACAGCCTCGCGTATTACCACGACCTCTACGCTTTCGGCACCGTGCTGCTGCTCGGGCGCGTCATGTCCGGCAAAGGCGGCGATATCCTGCTCGAAACCTGCCGCGCCGTGCTGAAGGACGAATATCCCGCGCTCTCGCTGGAGCTCGCCCTGCCCGATGAGAAGTTCCGCCGCGTCGGCCAGTCCGCCGTGGCTGCCAGCCTGCCCGAGATAAAATAAGGAGGAAGCAACATGAAAAAGCATATCGTCTGCTTCGGCGATTCCAACACCCACGGCTACTGCGCCGACCCGGCCGACTGCGCCGACGGCGGCGACCGCTACAACGAGGAGGAGCGCTGGACCTGCCTGCTGCAGAAAGCGCTCGGCGAGGATTATCTCGTGCTGGAGGAGGGTCTCTCCGGCCGCACCACCGTCTTTCCCGATCCCCTGCACGAGAGCATGTCCGGTCTCGACGTGATCTACTCCACGCTCATGAGCCATGAGCCGGTGGATCTGCTCATCCTCATGCTCGGCACCAACGACACCAAGGAGCGCCTCGGCGCGAACGCCGCCTGCATCGGCATCGGCATGGAGCGGCTCGTGATGAAGGCCAAGACCGTCCCCGCCTGGCGGGACGGCAAACCGAACATCCTGCTCATCGCCCCGCCGCATATCGGCGAGGGGCTTTATCTCCGCCCCGAGGGCGTGCCCATGGGTCCCGGCTGTCCGGAGAAGTCCCGCGGCGTGGCGGAGCGCTTCGCTGTCGTCGCGCAGAACCAGGGCTGCGCCTTTCTGGACGCCGAAGGTCTGGCCGAATTCAACAAGCTCGACTGCATGCACCTGACCCGCCTGGGCCACAAGCAGCTCGCCGACAAGCTCAGCGAGCTGGTGCCGACGCTGCTCGGCTGAGATGGCGCGGAACTATTTCAACCCCGAGGGCCTGGTCTGGAAGCCTCTCGGAAAACTCGGCGATCTGGTGATGCTGAGCCTCCTGTGGGGGATCTGTTCCATCCCGCTCGTCACCGTCGGACCCGCCACCGCCGCGCTCTACGACTGCACGGCGCACTGCGTCCGCCGGGGTGAGGACGGGCTCTTCGCCCGCTTTCGGCAGACCTTCCGGGCCGAACTCAGGACCGGCCTGTGCTCCACCCTGCTCTGGGCGGCGATCCTCGGCGCGCTCTTTCTTCTGCGCGCGCTGCTGATGCGGCGCCTCGGCTACGCGGGCGCAGGGGGTGCCGCCGGCATGGCGACGCTGGTTGTCCTGCTGGTGCCGACGGGCATGGCCTGCTGGGTCTTCCCGCTGCTCTCCCGCTTCGCCTTCACGTTCGGCGCGCTGCAGGGCGCCGCCGTCCGTCTCGCGCTCGGCCATATCCTGCGCACGCTCGCGCTGGCCGTCCTCGCACTGCTCGGCACGGAACTCTGTCTGCGTTTCGTCTCGCCCCTGATCTTCACGCCGGGGCTCGTCGCGCTGTTCTGGTCATACCTGCTCGAGCCGGTCTTCGCGCTGTATACCGGCAAGGACGAATAAGTACATAAAAGCGGGACGCTCCGCATGGGCGTTCCGCTTTTATGCTGCAATTTGGTCCCACCGTCCAGCCAAAAAGGATTGAAAGCCGCGGAAAAACAGTGTACAATAAGCTTGGAGTATGATACAGTCCGTCTCAAAGGGCGGGCAGAACGGAGCGCAGAACATGGAACTGATCTGTCTGGGCGACAGCCTGACCTTCGGATACGGGGTGCACCGCGCGCAGTGCTGGACGGAACTCGCCGCGCGGGAGAGCGGCTGGACGCTGCGCAACTGCGGCGTCTGCGGCGACACGACGGGCGGCATGCTCGCCCGCATGCGGGAGCTGCTGCGTGAAGAGCCCGCCCGGCGCAGCGAGCGTTATTTCCTCCTCATGGGCGGCTGCAACGATATCTTCTATTCCGGCCGCTGCGAGGGCGCGCAGGAGAACATGGCCGCCATGGTCCACCAGCTCTTTGCCGTCGGCGAGGCGCCGATCGTGGCGCTTGGGCCGGGGCTCGGCGGGGTGAATTACCCGCACAGCTGGCTCACGCTGACGGATTTCCCGGCGGCCGAGGCGCTGATCCGGGACTATACGGCCTGGCTGGAGCGCTTCTGCGACGCTTTCGGCGTGCGCATGATCGACTTCCGCCGCGACTTCCGCGACGCCGCAGGCCGTCCGCGCAGCGAGCTCTACCTCGACGGGCTGCACCCGAACGAGGCGGGCCACCGCGTCATGGCCGACCGCGTCTCGCGTGTGATCGCGGTCATGGAGAGGGAGCAGATGAATGCCTGAACTCTCCTATCTCCTTTTGCCCTCAACGGACGCGGCTTTCAATCTCGCCGCCGAACAGCATGTGTTTGATGCGCTCCCGCGGGACCGGAGCTGGTGCCTGCTCTGGCAGAACCGCAGCGCCGTCGTCATCGGCAAGTACCAGAACACGCTTGCGGAGATCGATCTGCCCTTTGTGGAAAAGGCCGGGATCCAGATCGTGCGCCGGCTCTCCGGCGGCGGGGCGGTCTATCACGATCTCGGTAATCTGAATTTCAGCTTCATCACCGACGCGGGCGATACTGCGGCGCTGGACATGAAGCTCTTCTGCGCCCCCGTCGTGCGCACGCTCGCTGGGCTCGGCGTTGAGGCGGCGGTAAACGGCCGCAACGACATCTCGATCGACGGGCAGAAGTTTTCCGGCAACGCGCAGTATCTGCGCGGGGGGCGGATCCTGCACCACGGCACGCTGCTCTTCGATTCCGATCTCACTGTCGTCACGCGGGCGCTACGGGTGGACGAGAGCAAGATCCGCGCCAAGGGCCTGCGTTCCGTGCGCAGCCGCGTCACGAACATCCGGCCCCATCTGCCGGTCGACATCCCGCTTCCGGTCTTCCGGGACCGGCTGCTCGAGAGCATCCTGCGGGAGACCCCCGGCTCGGAGTACCGCTTCACGGAAGCGGATCTCGCCGCGATCGAAGAACTGCGGCGCAGCCGCTACGCCTGCTGGGACTGGAACTTCGGCGCCTCGCCGCCCTGTACTCTGCTCAAAAGGCGGCGTTTCGAGGGCTGCGGCAGCGTGGAGGCGCATATTGATGTCGAGCACGGGCGTATCCGGAGTCTCTGTTTCCGAGGAGATTTTTTCAGCGCCGCCGAGCCGGATGAGCTCGCCGCGCGTTTTGCGGGTCTGCGCCCGGAGCGGGAGGATTACGCCGCCGCGCTCGCGGACGTGGACGTGTCCCACTTTTTTCTCGGCCTGGACAGGGAGGCGCTGCTCTCCCTGCTGAGCGAATAAAACGATTCTATTATCTTCATCTTTCTTAGTAAGAACAGGACGGTGATCGCATGGACATGAATTTTGAAAAGATCCAGGTCTCCTCGCCGACTATTCCCGAGCTTGTGCTCGACAGTCTGCTCCAGGCCATCGAGAGCGGCAAGATCCAGGTGGGGCGGGAGCTGCCGCCCGAACGCGACCTGGCCGAGGCCCTCGGCATCTCGCGCAATTCCCTGCGCGAGTGTCTTTCCATCCTCAACTTCATGGGCATTGTGGAGAACCGCGGCAACCGCAAGGTCCTGGTCAAGAACGCCGACTACTTCCGCAAGGCCCGCTCGCTGCTGGAGCTGTCCTATTCCGCAGACACCTTCGAGGACTTCATGGAGTTCCGCCGGACCAACGAGCGCGAGATCGCCCGCCTCGCATGCAAACGCGCGACCGAGGAAGATCTCGAGCGCCTGCGCGTCTCGGTGGAGCGGCTGGAGGCGGACGAGACCGACTACCTCGCGGACGTGGAGTTCCACGTGAACCTCGCCTACGCGAGCCACAACACCATCTTCGCCGCCATGCTCGATTTCGTGAACAGCCTCATCCTTGAGCTGCGCATGCGCTTTTTTGAGCGCGAGGACTACCACGGCAAGACTGCCCAGGCACACCGCCGAATCTACGAGGCCGTCAAGGAGCGCGATGAGGAGCTCGCCGTCTATGAGATGGGCCGCCACCTGAAGCTGATCGAAAACTATGAGGACAACGGTACGGGAAAGGACGGCGGAAAGTGAAAAACACCATGCGCGGGATCGTCAAGGCCGCGGCGGGGCCCGGTCTGGAATTTCGGACCGATCTGCCCGTTCCGGAGATCCGGGATGACGAGGTGCTGCTGAAGATCCGCTGCGCCTCTATCTGCGGCACGGATCTCGGGATCTACGACTGGGGCGCATGGGCGCAGCGCCGCATCACGCGCTTCCCCCGCATCATCGGGCACGAGACCACCGGCGAGATCGTCGCTGTCGGCAAAAACGTGTCCGACCGCTTTGCAGGCCAGCGCGTCTCCTGCGAGACGCATATCTGGGACGGGACCTGCCCGCACTGTCTGGCCGGGCGGCGGCACGTCTGCCAGCACATGTCCCTCTACGGTATCCAGCAGGACGGCGCCTTCGCGGAGTACTCCAGGATCCGCGCCGACGCGACCTATGTGCTCGACGACGCGCTAAGCGACGAGCAGGGCTGCATCTTTGAGCCGATGGGCTCGGGCGTGCACGGCGTGGAGGAGGCCGAGGTGGCAGGAAAAACCGTGCTTGTCGCCGGCTGCGGCGCGATCGGGCTGACCGTGGTGGCCGCCTGCCGCGTCTTTGGCGCAAAGACGATCATCGCCTGCGATCTCTTCGACGAGAAGCTGGCCGCGGCGAAAGCCATGGGCGCGGACTACATCGTGAACAGCCGGAAGGAGGACCTCGTGGAGACCGTGCTGCGTCTGACCGACGGCCTCGGCGTCGAGGCCGCCATAGACGTGACGGGGAGCCCCGCCTCGCTGAACGCTTCGCTCAAGAGCGTGATGGCCATGGGCCGCCTGGTCTCGGTCGGTCTGCCCGGCGAGCCTGTCACCATGGATATGACCGAGGACCTTTTCTATCGCCAGATCCGCCTCTCAGGCATCTGCGGCCGCCGGATCTGGGAAACCTGGGACGACTTCACGAAGGTCATGAAGGACCCGCTCTACGACATGGGCCGGGTCATCGGCGGGCAGTTTGCGCTCGAGGACTTTGAGCAGGGCTTCGCCAAAATGCGCAGCGGCGCTCCCGGCAAGATGTTCCTGTACCCCTGAGCGTTTGGAGGCTTCCTTTTCCCTTTGCTTTTTTCATACTGCTTTTTTCATACTATATACTCTATATCGACACGTGGAATATTGAAATCGTGAATGTCTCCGGCACGCTGATCCCGGATCCGGCGTGAATCCGCGCGCAGACTCTGTCGATTCTCGGGGATCCTTCCGCCATGATCCTCTGAACGCAGAAAACTCCCCCGTCCGTACGGACGGGGGAGTATCTTTTGCAGAATCGGGCTTTCTATTCTTCGCTGTCTCTCTTCGCGAAGATGCCGGCCGCCGGGAGCGGCGCGAGCAGGAGCAGCAGCAGCGGGACCGCGGAGAGCGCGGGGATCCGCCCCATGCCGAAGAGCAGGCCCAGGAGCAGGAGCCCGGCCAGCATCCAGCAGATGCCGGCGAGCCGGTGCGTCTTCCGCCAGGCGTTCTCCTTATACTCGATTCTCTTTAGGTGAAACGCGAACTTCCCGCTGCGCGGACAGTCGAAGAAATGGGCCCCGGTCAGGAGCAGCAGCAGCGCGAGCAGGCAGGGGACAAAGAAGGCCGCGCCCGTGCTCTCTCCCGCGGCGCGCATCAGCCAAAAGCCGCTCAGCAGCACCGAGAACACCGGCACGGTCCAGCGCCCCAGCATCCGGACCGACATCGGCGGGAGCTTCTGCGCCCGCTGGTGCAGCCAGAGCTGTGCGTGACAGATCAGCGTCAGCACGCAGAACAGCCCCGGCACACCGAAGGCCAGCACCGCGCGGGGCATGGAGTCGTCCACTCCTTCGGGGCTGACGAAGCCCGTCTGGACCAGGGGGGGAATGGCGGCCCACAGCCGGAGCCCGAGCAGCATCGGGGAGGCGCAGGCGAGCAGCGCCCCAAGGCAGAGCGCAAGCGCCTTCGGACCGCTGACGTGGCGCCCGAAGAGGCGGCTCGCCTGCCGCTCCTGCTCGCGGGTCATCCCGTATGTCGTTTTGTTTGTTTTCTGTTCCATGTCTCGGATTATACCCCGGCGCCGTCCGCTTGTAAAGTCCGGGGCCGTCCGCCGCCGTCCTTTTGCAGAAGGACGCGGGGCGCCGTCTCTCGTTTCCAAGGGGCTCTTGTGGAAACTACACAAAATTGTGAATGATTTTTCGTCATGGCGGCAAAAGGATTTGCTTGAAGCGCCGGGGAGAAAGTTGTAAAATCGTGGTAGGACCAAAAACCGGGCCGCTCTTCCGAGCCGTTCCGGTGCGGAAGGACTGGTGAAATGAAGATCTATACCAAGATCATGGACGTGTTTGCCGCGATCGAAAAGTTTATTCTGATCGTCACAGGTCTCGGCACTACGTTCATCACTTTCTTTGCCGTTGTCGGACGCAAAACCGGCTGGTATAAATTCACATGGTCGGAGGAGATCGTGATCAACGTCTTCATCATCATGATCATGTGCGGCTGTGCGCTGGCGGCAAGAGACGGCGGGCTGATCAGCCTGTCGCTGATTTATGACGCGGTTCCGCTGAAGGCGAAGAAGCTCGTGGCGACCATTTCCAATGTGGTGAACGTCGTCTTTTATGTCATCGTCATCAAGACGGGTTTCAATAAAGTCGCCACGCAGATCGCGACCAACAAGAGAACGTCGATCCTGCTGTGGCCGGAATGGATCTTCATGCTTTTCCTTCCGGTGGGTGCGATCCTGCTCTTGCTGCACACGGTCGAGCACCTGATGAAAGTTTACGCCATGAAGGAAGAACCGGCGGCGGTGCCGAGCGGGAAGGAGGCTGAACAGGCTTGATCAATCTCATTTTGTTCGGAACCTTCTTCATTTTTCTGCTGCTGAACACTCCCATTGCGGTCAGTCTAGGCATGTCCGCTATCCTGGCCATGCTGTACGCCGGCGACAAGATGTCTGTCGTCCCGACGAACCTTTTCTCCGGCATGGCGAAGTTCCTGCTGCTTGCGATCCCGTTTTTTGTGCTCTCCGGCAACGTCATGGCGGAGTCCGGCATTTCCAAACGGCTCGTCAGTTTTATTGACGACTGCATCGGACATGTCCGCGGCGGCATCGCCATCGTCTGCGTTATCGTCGCCATGTTCTTTGGCGCGATCTCCGGCTCCGGCCCGGCGACCGTCGCCGCTCTGGGCATCATCCTGATCCCCGCCATGATCAATCAGGGCGGTTTCTCGGCCCCCTTCGCTTCTTCTCTGATGGCCGCGGCCTCGTCCATCGCCATCGTTATCCCGCCGTCCATCGCGTTTGTCGTCTACGCCTCCATCACCGGCGTTTCCGTCGGCGAGATGTTTATGGCGGGCATCGTGCCGGGCATCATGATGGGGCTTGCGCTGATCGCGATCGTTGTGATCGAGGTGCACAGGAAGGGTATCGTCGCCTCCCGTGAGCGCGCGACCTGGGGCGCCCGGATCAAGACCTTCGGCGCCGCCTTCTGGGGGCTTTTGGTCCCCGTCATTATCCTCGGCGGTATCTACGGCGGCATCTTTACGCCGACCGAAGCGGCGGCCGTATCGGTCGTGTATGCGCTGTTCGTGGGCCTCTTCATCTACCGCGAGGTCAAGTGGAAACAGTTGGTCAAGATCCTCGTCGATTCCGGCAAGACCACCGGCGGCATCATGCTCATCATCGGCGCGGCCACGCTGTTTTCCTTTGTCTGCACCAAGCATGGCATCTCCAGAGCAGCACAGGCCCTGCTGCTCAACGTGGCGGGCAACAAGTATATCTTCCTGCTGACAGTCAACATCATTTTTCTGATCGCCGGCTGCTTTGTGGACGCAAACTCCGCCATGTATATTTTCATCCCCATCATGTATCCGGTAGCCACCAAGCTCGGCATCGATCCGATCCACTTCGGCATTATCGCCACGGTGAACCTCGCCATTGGCCAGGTCACGCCGCCTGTCGGTGTAAACCTCTTCGTGGCGATCGGGATCAGCGACAGGATGAAAGATCTGCGGGACAAGACAAAAGTTACGATCGCGTCCATGTCTGCCGCCGTATGGCCGATGATCATCTCCTGTGTCGTCGCGCTGCTGCTCATCACGTATGTCCCCTGGTTCAGCCTGTTCATCCTCGGCCGCTGAGCCGAACTCCGTCTACTAAACGCAAATGCGTTGAAATAGAAATTTATTATCTGGAGGCAAAAAAATGAAAAAGCTCTTAGCAATTCTCCTCGCGCTGTGCATGGTCTTCGCGCTGTCGGCCGTCAGCTATGCTGATGATCTTGTCGAGTGCGACGACGTGACCCTGACCTTCTGCTGCTCCGCGGCCGAGACGACCTGCTGGGCACAGATGGCGAATGTTTTCGCTGACTATGTCAACGAGCGTACGACCGGCAACTTCGCTGTTGAGATCTATGCCATGGACCAGCTGACCAACGGCAGCCAGACCGAAGGCATCCAGGCTGTCTGCGACGGCTCGATCGATCTCTCCGCGCACTCCAACCTGATTTACTCCAACTTTGACCAGAGACTCAACGTTGTCTCTCTTCCCTTCATCTTCGACAGCACCGACGAAGTTGACGAGGTCCTGGACGGCGCCGGCTATGATGCGCTCGCTCCCATTGTCGAGGGCATGGGCCTGCATCTGATGGGCATCGCCGAGAACGGCTTCCGCCACATCACCAACAACAAGCGTCCCATCGAGAGCCTTGCCGACATGAGCGGCCTTGTTATCCGCGTTGCCGGCGCTCAGGTCCTGAAAGATGAGTACGAGGCGTGGGGCACCAACTACACCACCGCCAACTGGAGCGAGGTCTACACCGGCCTCCAGACCGGCACCTACGAGGCTCAGGAGAATCCTCTGCCCACGGCCGATGCCAGCTCCATCTCCGACGTTCAGGATTACGTCACGTATTGGACCGGCGTGTATGACTGCATCTTCTTCACGATGAACGAGGAGCTCTATGAGTCCTTCAGCCCCGAGATGCAGGCTCTGATCGACGAGGCCGGCGCTTACGCCGCCAACAATCAGCGTCAGCTCGAGCGTCAGGGCGACGAGGAAGTTCTGGCCAAATGGGCAGAGGGCGGCATGACCGTTTCTTATCTGTCCGACGAGGCCGTTCAGGACTTCAAGGATGCCGCTGCCGGCGTGCCTGCGAAGTTCGTGCAGACCTGCGTGGGCCTTGGCTTCGATCAGGCCGAGGTCGAGGAGATGGTCGCCATCTTCACCGCTGACTAAATCGTTATCCCTGTGGCTGTGCCCTGCGGGAGCAATCCCGCAGGGCATATTCCCGACCCGCTTGGTAGGACCAGCAAACCATTTTGGGAGAAACAGAAAGGTGCGAAGCGCGGTATGAGTGACCAATTCTGTGCGGCGGAAGGCCGGTTCGGGCGCGTGATCGTGCTGCGTCTCAAGCCGGGGATGGATCTGCTGGACGGGATCCAGGCCGCCTGCGAGCGGTATCAGATCCACAACGGCGTCATCCTCAGCGCCATCGGGAGTCTCTCCTGCGTCCGTTTCTGCGACGTGGAGGCGCTGCCGGAGAAAAAATGCGGCTATGGCTACGGTCGCGTCCTCGAGCTGAACGACACGATCGAGCTGACAGGCGCGAGCGGTGTCGTCTGCAGCGACGCGGAGGGGAGCATCAACCTCCACGTCCACATCTGTCTGAGCGACAAGACCGGCAAGGCCTATGGCGGCCATCTGGTGCAGGGCACCAAAGTTTTGATGACGGCGGATATCGTCCTCGGCGAGATCGAGGGCGTTTCCATGCTGCGGGAGTACGATCCCTATATGGACGTGTTCCTCATGAACCCGCGGCAGGCATAAAACCATTTATTTTTTCAGAAAGGTGTGAGAACATTGCCTGAATCTGTGAGCAGAGAGCAAGCAAAAAAGTTCTATGAAACCATGTGCACCATCCGCTGCTTTGAGGAGTCCGTAAAGCGCGACTTCCTCAACGGCGAGATCCCCGGATTCGTGCATCTGTATATCGGCGAGGAGGCCATCGGCACCGGCATCTGCGCCGCGCTGCGCGACACCGACCTGATCGAGAGCACCCACCGCGGCCACGGCCACTGCATCGCCAAGGGCGCGGACGTGAACAAGATGATGGCCGAGATCTTCGGCAAAAAGGACGGCCTGTGCCACGGCAAGGGCGGCAGCATGCACATCGCGGACTTCTCCGTCGGCATGCTGGGCGCCAACGGCGTCGTCGGCGGCGGCTACAACCTCGCCACCGGCGCGGCGCTCGCGAACAAGATGGTCCTGAAGAACGATACGGTCTCCGTCGTTTTCTTCGGCGACGGCGCCTCCAACCGCGGCACCTTCCACGAGGCCGCGAACGTGGCCGCTGCGTGGAAGCTGCCCGTCGTCTTCGTCAACGAGATGAACTGCTGGGCCTCCACCACGCCCTACCGCACCACCACCGCGGTGGAAAACATCTCCGACCGCGCCAAGGGCTACAACATGCCCGGCGTGATCGTCGACGGCCAGAACGTGTTTGAGGTGTACCAGGCCGCCGTCGAGGCCGTGGCGAGAGCCCGCCGCGGAGAAGGCCCCACCTTCATCGAGGCAAAGACCTATCGTATCGAGGGTCACTTCGTCGGCGACCCCGAGCACTACCGCAGCAAAGAGGAGACCATGGAGATCTTCCATCGGACCGATCCTCTGAAGCTCTTCAAGAGCCAGTGCCCCGAGGGCGTCGTGTTCGAGCAGGAAGAGCTTGACGGTATCCTGAGCGCCGCGCGCGAGAAGATCGCCAAGGCGAAGGAATACGCGGTGAGCTGTGAGTATCCGGATCCCTCCGAATATCTCACGGACGTCTACGCGGAATAAGGGAGGTGCGGTACAATGCGTAAAATCACATTTTCTGAAGCGACCCGTGAGGCCATGGCCGAGGAGATGGAAAAGTACCCCGAGTGCTTCGTCATGGGTGAGGACATCGCCCGCCAGGGCGGCATCTTCGGCCAGTTCAAGGATCTGCCCAAGCAGTTCCCCGGCCGCGTGATCGACACCCCCATCTCCGAGACCTTCATCGTCGGCGGCGGCGTCGGCGCGGCGCTGGCAGGCGCGCGTCCCGTGGTCGACATGCACTTTGCGGACTTCATCGGCGTCTGCATGGACGAGGTCTTCAACCAGATGGCCAAGGTCCGCTACATGTTCGGCGGCCAGGCAAAGATCCCCCTGGTGCTGCGTGCGCCCGACGGTCTTGCCGGCGGCGGCGCCGCCCAGCACTCTCAGAGCGTGGAGAGCTGGTTCATCCACATCCCCGGCATCAAGGTCGTGGCCCCTTCCAATCCCTACGACGCCAAGATGGTGCTGAAAGCCGCCATCGAGTGCGACGACCCGGTGCTGTATTTTGAGAACAAGGTGCTCTACAAGGAGACCGGCGAAGTCCCCGAAAAGGCCGACGAGGTCCCCTATCAGATCGGCAAGGCCCGCGTCGAGCGCGAGGGCAAGGACGTCACGATCGTCTCTTACTCCATCGGCATGAAAAACGCCCGCGCCGCGGCCGATCTGCTGGCCAAGGACGGCATCGAGGCCGAGGTCGTCGACCTCATCACCCTCTCCCCCTGGGACAAGGAGACCGTCATCAACTCCGTGAAGAAGACCCATCGCCTCTGCCTGGTGTCCGAGTGCGTCAAGCAGGGCGGCGCGCTGGCGGAGGTCGCCGCGGTCGTGGCCGAGGAAGCGCTCGAGTATCTCGACGCCCCCATCCTGCGCTATGGCGCGCCCTTCACCCCGATCCCCTTCGCGCCCACACTCGAGAAGATGTACCGCGTATATCCCGAGGACCTGGTCAAGGGCATCAAGGGCGTGCTTTGAGGCGCCCGGGCAAGGAGGACAGAGATGGCAACCGAATTACTTATGCCCAAGCTCGGTCTTACCATGACCGAAGGCACCATCGACGAATGGAAAAAGAAGGTTGGCGACAGCGTCCAGAAGGGCGAGATCCTCTACTCCGTCGCCACCGATAAGCTGACCAACGACGTTGAGGCTGAGGAGGACGGCGTATTGCTGAAGATCGTCGTCCCCGAGGGCGAGACCGTCCCCTGCAAGACCCTGGTCGGCTGGCTCGGCGCGCCGGGCGAGGCCGTTCCGGACGGCTCCGTTCCCGCCGCCGCGTCTGCGCCCGCTGCCGAGGCGCCTGCCGCTGCGGCTCCGGCCGCCGCGGCCGCCGCTCCCGTCCGCGAGGCCGGGGCCTATGTGCCCGCGACTCCCTACGCCAAGAAGCTTGCGAAGGAGAAGGGTTTTGATCTCGGGCAGGTCCCCGCGACCGGCTATAAGGGCGTCGTGGTCGCCCGCGACGTGCTGGGCTTCACGCCCGCCGCTGCGGCCCCGGCCGCGCCTGCGGTAAAGGCCTCGCCGCTGGCCGCGAAGGTCGCCGCCGATCTCGGCATCGACCTGAGCATGGTGAACGCCCACGGCCGCGTCCTCGCGCAGGACATCCTCGCCTATCTGGAGAGCAGCCGCGAGAAGGTCGCCGACGAGCCCGCGCGCGAGGAGGTCAAGCCCATGAGCGGCATGCGCAAGGCGATCGCGAAGAACATGCTCGCCTCGGTGCAGACCTCTCCGACCGTCACCTTCAACCTCGGCATCGACATGAGCGAGATGAAGCGCTACCGCGAGCAGCTCAAGGCGAAGGAGATCAAGGTCAGCTACACCGATCTGCTGGTCAAGTTCGTCGCGAAGGCGCTGACCGAGTTCCCGCTGCTCAACTGCTCCGTCGAGGACAACAAGATCATCTACAAGCACTACGTGAACATGGGCGTCGCGGTCGCGCTGGATAACGGCCTGCTCGTGCCGAACATCCAGGATGCGGACAAGAAATCGCTCACCGAGATCTCCGCCGAGGTCAAGGAGCTCGCAAAGCTCGCGCGCGAGGGCAAGCTGCCCCCCGAGAAGCTGCGCGGCGGCACCTTTACCATCACGAACCTCGGCATGTATGGGATCGAGAGCTTTACGCCCATCATCAACCAGCCCGAGGTCGCTATCCTCGGCGTGAACACCATGGAGGACAAGGTCGTCGTGCGCAACGGCGAAATGGTCATCCGCCCCATCATGAACCTCAGCCTTACCGCCGACCACCGTGTGGTGGACGGTTCCGTGGCCGCGCAGTTCCTGCAGCGCGTCAAGAGCCTGATGGAGAATCCCGCACTAATGCTGGCGTAAGGAGAGAAGAGACATGGCAAGCGAATTACTGATGCCCAAGCTCGGCCTCACCATGACCGAGGGCACGATCGACGAATGGAAAAAGAACGTGGGCGACACGGTGCAGAAGGGCGAGATCCTCTACTCTGTCGCCACGGACAAGCTCACCAACGACGTGGAGGCCGAGGAGGACGGCGTGCTGCTGAAGATCGTCGTCCCGGCCGGCGAGACTGTCCCCTGCAAGACCCTGGTCGGCTGGCTCGGCGCCGCCGGCGAGGCTGTGCCAGAGGCCAAGGGCCCCGCTCCGGTCGCTGCCGCACCCGCGGCGGCTCCGGCGGCCGAGACTAAGGCGGAGGCCGGATCCGTGCTGGTCATCGGCGGCGGCCCCGGCGGCTATGTGGCCGCGATCCGCGCGGCCCAGCTCGGCGCGAAGGTGACCCTGATCGAGAAGGACAAGGTCGGCGGCACCTGCCTCAACCGCGGCTGCATGCCCACCAAGGCCATGCTCCACAGCTCCGAGGTCTACGAGGCCGCGACACAGAGCGCCGCGATCGGCATCGTCGGCAAGGAGGTCGAGGTCGACTGGGAGAAGGTCCAGGCCTTCCGCGCCTCCGTCGTAGAGAAGCTGACCTCCGGCGTCAAGGCCCTCTGCAAGGCCAACAAGGTCAAGCTCGTCGCGGGCGAGGCCGTGTTCACCGGACCCAAAACCGTCGCGGTCGGAGCGGACAGCTACAGCGCCGACAAGGTCATCGTGGCAGCCGGCTCCTATCCCATCATTCCGGGCATCCCCGGCGTGAAGGAGAGCAAGGCCGTCCTCGATTCCACCGGCTGTCTGGAGCTCGACCACATCCCAGAGAGCTTGCTCGTCATCGGCGGCGGCGTGATCGGCCTCGAGCTCGGCAGCGTTTACCGCCGCTACGGCACGAAGGTCACGGTCGTCGAGATGATGCCGCGTCTGCTCCCGCTGATGGACGGCGAGCTCACCGGGCTCCTGCAGGTCAAGCTGCAGGGCGAGGGCATGGAGATCCTCACCAGCTCTCAGGTCGCCTCCGTCGCGGATACCGACAAGGGCGCAAAGGTCACGCTCAAGACTCCCGACGGCGAGAAAGTCCTTGAGGTCGAGAAGATCCTGCTCTGCGTGGGGCGCGGCCCCGCCACCGCGGGTCTGGGCCTCGACAAGGCCGGCATCGCCGTGGAGAAGGGCTTTATCCAGGTCAACGACCGGATGGAGACAAACGTCCCCGGCGTCTACGCCATCGGCGACTGCACGGGCAAGCTGATGCTGGCCCACGCGGCCATGGCCATGGGTGAGTGTGCGGCCGAGAATGCCATGGGCGGCGACAAGCGCTTCGATCCGGATATGAGTCCCTCCTGCGCCTATGTGGGGCCGGAGTTTGCCGGCGTGGGCTTCACCGAGGAACGCGCCAAGGAGCTGGGCCTCGACTACAAGGTCGGCAAGTTCCCGACGAGCGGCAACGGCCGCAGTCTGGTCGCAGGCCACACCGACGGTATGATCAAGATCCTCGCCGGGACGAAATACGGCGAGATCCTGGGCGTGCACATCCTGGCCCCCAGCGCCACCGAGCTCATCGAGGAGACCGCGCTGGCGATCCGCCTCGAGGCCACGCTTGAGGAGTTCACGAGCACGATCCACTGCCATCCCACGGTGGCCGAGGCCGTGCGCGAGTGTGCGCTGGCCGTGGACAAAAAGGCGATCCACATCCCCAACCGCAAGTAATACACAGCGCAAACAAAAGGCCGAAAGGACAGCAAGGCGTCCTTTCGGCCTTTTTCTCTCCGGGCACATAAGCCGCTCCCCTTCCTTCATATACATGGGACAGAAAAAGCACGGCGCTTGCGCGCCGTGCACAGGGAGTGGTCGTCTTTGCAAAACCATATCGAGGAACGGGTCTGTGATCTGGCCGTGTATATTCTGGAGAACAAAGCCACCGTCCGCGCCGCAGCCGCCCGCTTCGGCATCAGCAAATCCACGGTCCACAAGGACCTCACCGAACGCCTGCCGCGGCTCCGGCCGGCCCTTTACCGCGAGGTGCGGAGCCTGCTGGACCGCAACAAGGCCGAGCGGCACATCCGCGGCGGTCTCGCCACCCGGCGCAAATACCGGGGCGACACGGCGGGCTGAGTCTCACAGGAAACGATCCGTGTACTGGTACAGCTTTTCGAGCTCGTCGTTGAGGCGGCGCTTCTGGGTCTCCCACTGCTCGGTCACACGGCGGCTTTGCGCTTCCCACTGTTCGGTCACGCGGCGGCTCTGTGTCTCCCATTGCTCGGTCACGCGGCGGCCCTGCGCCTCCCATTGCTCCGCCATGCGGCGGCTCTGCTCGGCAAACTGTCCGCGCAGGTTGTCGCGGGTGCGGTACACCTCCTCGAGAAGCTGACGCTGCGCCTCGCGGCGTCGCGCGCGCAGATCCATCGCGGCGCCCATGCTGCGGAAAAAGTCGTCCGAGAGCTTGTCGTGCGACGGGTAGCGTCCGGCGCGGTAATTTTCGATCACGGAGCCGTAACGCTCATAGGCCGCGGCCACCGCGTCCTCCCAGGAGACGTAGATCTCCCGCTGGGCTCCCTCGCCCACGCGCTTGATCGCCTCCGGCTCCGCGAGCAGCTCGCGCAGCTTCGCCGCGAGCGAGTCCGCGTTCTCCTCGATCAGAAAACCGCTCACGCCGTCCGCAACGTCTTCCGCCGCGCAGCTGCCCGCGACCAGGACGCTCGCGAGCGCGCAGGCCGCCGCCTCCCGGACCACGAGGCCGTTCGTGTCAAAGGTGGAGGGGAAAAGGAAGAGGTCGGCCCGGCAGTACCAGGCGCGGATACGCTCACGATCCCGGATCGCCTCGGAGAAGAGCACGATCCCGTCCAGTCCCAGGGAGGCGGAATAGGCCACGATCGCCTCCTTGTCGCCGCCGGCGCCGATGAAGACCATGCGGAAGTCACGGCCCTCGTCGCGGAGCGTTTTGAGCGCGTCGAGTATGATCCGGATCCCCTTATACCACATCATGCGGCCCACGAAGAGAAATACCGGCAGTTCTTCCGGAAGATCAAAGCCCTCCGTCACCTCGCGGATGAGCGCGTCCTCCACGCGTCCCTGCGGGAAGTCCACGCCGTTGGGCATGACGCGCCACTCGCCCGCGTATCCCAGCTTGCGCAGGTTCTCCCCCGCGCCGCGGCTGACGGTCCAGACCTCGTCGCAGGCGGAGATGTTCGCGGCGAGGATCGCCGCCGCCTCCTCCTGCAGGAGCTTGCTGCGGATCGCGTTGGCGATGTCGATGTCGAATTTGGTGTGGTAGGTGAAGACCACCGGCCGATCGATCTGCTCGCGCAGCGCGCGGGCCAGCATCGTGGAGACGATGGGGCAGTGGCTGTGAATGATGTCGAAGCCCTGCTGCTTGAGCTTGGCCATCAGCTCCGGGTCGAAGGGCACACCCGCCCGGTAGCCCACATATTTGGTCGTATCCAGGCTCGGATAGCGCAGCACGGGGAAAGGGAAGACCGAGTCGTCGGCGTTGGGATAGAAAGGCGTGACGACCGCAGCAGCGCCGTGCTCACGGCTGATGATCTGCGCGTAGTTGGTGACGGCGTTCGCGACGCCGTCGATGGCGGGCGGGAACGAGTCGTTCAAGAGACATACGTTCAGTTTTTCCATGTCGACCTCCCGGAATAAGCAGGATACAGGCAGCGCTATTATACTGGAATCTTTCTGCGTTGGCAAGCGGATTCCGCATATCGGAAGCCGGGGATCCCCCGCTTTTTTCTCTATTGTGCCCGGCGCCCGGCGGCTTGCTTTTAAATCGAGTATATATTGCAAATATAACATAATTCTGCTTTTATTTTAAAGCAGAATTTTTCTTTTTCCGTCATTTTATTCTTTTTTTCCGGGGATTCTTGTGCAAATTGTGAATTGAAAGCCCTTGGCGGAGATGCTACAATTATGGTGGTAATACAGGTGGAAATTTATTAAATTTCCCCACAAGTTCACGGATGGGGCGGGATCATGAAGAAAGTCTACGTTTTGATCGGCAACTACGGCAGCGGCAAGACCGAGCTGGCGCTGAACTTTGCGTTCAAAGCGGCCGAGGCCGGCAAGCGGACCGAGCTGCTGGATCTGGATATGGTCAACACCTACTTCCGCCTGACCGAGCGCGGCAAGATGACGCAGATGAAAGAGATCCGTCTGGTCGCGCCGAACTTTGCCTGTTCCGGTATCGAAACGCTCTCCCTCCCGGCGGAGGTGGCCTCCGCTTTTGCGATGGACTGGGACACCGTCATCTTCGACGTGGGCGGCGACGCGGTCGGCGCGACCGCCGTGGGCCGCTATCACCAGGACTTCATGGAACTGGAGGAGGGCGCGCTCGAGGTCCTGAACGTAGTGAACGTCCGCCGCCCCCTCGCCGGCACGGCGGAGCGGATCATCAAGCTGCAGGAGGAGATGCAGATCCACTCCCGGCTGAAGATCACCGGCATGGTCAACAACACCAACCTCGCCGGCATGACCACGGATGCGGAGCTGCGTGACGGCTATGAGATCATCCGCGAGGTGTCCGAGCGCACCGGCGTCCCCGTGGCCTACACCTCCGGGAAAAAGGAGTTTCTCGACCGCTTCCTGGCCGAGGGCCACGACCCGGCCTTCATCGGCACGCCGATCGCCATCGACACCTATATGCAGCGTGACTGGGATTCCTGGGTCCGCGGCCTGGACAGCAGCCCCAGCAACCCCCGCCCCGGCGTGTACTACCGCACCGATATGGCTTGATTCGTATTTCCGCCGTCGCGTGACGGCTTATGATATCCCGTCCCTTTAGAAGTAAATCCATAATGGAAAAGAGGTAGAATCATGGTAAAGGTCACAATCAACGAGATTGTCTGCAAGGGCTGCGGCCTGTGCGTACGGGCATGTCCCAAGAGTGTGCTGGCCCTTTCCAAGACCAAGCTCAACGCCAAGGGCTATCACCCCGCCGAGGTAGCAGTCCCCGAAGCATGCATCGGCTGCGCGTCCTGCGCACGCACCTGCCCGGATGTGGCGATCCGCATCGAAAAGGATTAAGGAGGAATCGAACATGGCTTTAACTCTTATGAAGGGGTCCGAAGCGATCGCGGAAGCTGCCATCCGTGCCGGCGCCCGTTTCTTCTTTGGCTACCCCATCACTCCGCAGACGGAGATCCCCGAGTACATGTCCGCCCGTATGCCTGAGATCGGCGGCTGCTATCTGCAGGCTGAGAGCGAAGTGGCGGCGATCAACATGGTGTACGGCGCTGCCGGCACCGGCGCGCGCGTCATCACCTCCTCCTCCTCGCCCGGCATCAGCCTGAAGCAGGAGGGCATCTCCTACATTGCCGGCGCACAGCTTCCCTGCGTGATCCTGAACGTCATGCGCGGCGGCCCCGGTCTGGGCAACATCCAGGCCTCCCAGGGCGACTATTTCCAGGGCGTCAAGGGCGGCGGCAACGGCGACTACCATCTGCTGACCTATGCTCCCTCCTCCATTCAGGAGGCAGTCGACATCCTGCAGTTTGCCTATGACAAGGCAGAGAAGTACCGTATGCCCGTGCTGTTCCTGGCCGACGGCATCATCGCGCAGATGATGGAGCCGGTCGAGATGCCGGAGATGGTCGAATACAAGGTCGATCCCGAGAAGAAGCCCTGGGCCGCGACCGGCTGGAAGCCCGGCGACGACCCGGCCAAGCGTGCCGTCATCAACTCCCTCTTCATCAGCACCGAGGAGCTGGCGCAGCATACCGACAAGCTGCAGGCCGTCTACCGTGAGGCCGAGAAGAACGAGCAGATGTGGGAGACCTACAAGACCGAGGACGCCGAGTTCATCATCACCGCCTTCGGTACCCTCGCCCGCGTCGCGAAGACCGCGATCGACGAGATGCGTGAGGAGGGCCTGAAGGTCGGCCTCTTCCGTCCCATCACCGTGTGGCCCTTCCCCTATGCGGCTCTGAAGGAGGCCTGTGAACAGCCGAGCGTCAAGGCCGTGCTGGATACCGAGGTCAACGAGGGCCAGATGATCGAGGACGTGAAGCTCGCGCTCAACGGCGCGCGTCCGGTCGAGTTCCTGGGCCACTGCGGCAGCCAGTTCCCCACCACCGCGGAGATCATCGCCAAGATCCGCGAAATGAAGGAGGCTAAGTAAGATGTCTGTTGTCTTTGAAAAAACCCCGCTGCTGACCGACAAGCAGTTCCATTACTGCCCCGGCTGCAACCACGGCATCATCCATCGCCTGGTCGCCGAGAGCATCGACGAGCTGGTCAAGGAGGGCAAGCTCGAGGCCGGCAACGTCATCGGCGTCGCCCCCGTCGGCTGCTCCGTCTTCGCCTACGACTACTTTGCCTGCGACATGTTCGAGGCCGCGCATGGCCGCGCCCCCGCCGTCGCCACCGGCATCAAGCGCTCCCGTCCAGACACACTGGTCTTCACCTATCAGGGCGACGGCGACCTGGCCTCCATCGGCACCGCCGAGGTCGTGCATGCGGCCCACCGCGGCGAGAAGATCGTGACGATCTTCGTCAACAACGCGATCTACGGCATGACCGGCGGCCAGATGGCCCCGACCACGCTGATCGGCCAGAAGACCACCACCTCTCCCTACGGCCGTGACGAGGCCTGGTGCGGCGCGCCCATCAAGATGAGCGAGATGCTGGCCGCGGTGCCCGACTCCTATTACATCGAGCGCTGCGCCGTCAACAGCACGCCCAACATCATCAAGTGCAAACGCGCCATCAAGAAAGCCATGGAGTATCAGCTGGAAGGCAAGGGATTCTGCATGATCGAGGTCCTCTCCGCCTGCCCCACCAACTGGGGCCTGAACCCGGTGGAGGCGATGAAGTGGCTGGAAGAGAACATGATCCCCTACTATCCGCTTGGTGTGTACAAAGATAAGGGGGCTGAACAGAAATGACGAAACGCTATATTTTTGCCGGCTTCGGCGGGCAGGGCATGCTTCTGATCGGTAAGTTCGTGGCCATGGCCAACATGCTTGAAGGCAAGCACGTCTCCTGGCTGCCCTCCTACGGGCCGGAGATGCGCGGCGGCACCGCCAACTGCTCCGTCATCGTTTCCGACGAGCCCATCGGATCCCCGATGGTCCATCAGGCCGACGCCATCGTCGCCATGAACCTGCCCTCCATGCTCAAGTTTGAGAATGAGGTCAAGCCCGGCGGCGTCCTGGTCGTGAACCAGTCTCTGATCGACCGCAAGTGCGAGCGTGACGATATCAAGGTCGTCTACTGCGACGCCAACCACATCGCCGAGTCCGTCAAGAACCCCAAGGGCGCGAATGTGGCGATTCTGGGCGCTCTGATGGCCGCGGACGAGGTCTGCGATACCGACAAGATGATCGAGGCCATCCGCATCGAGTTGGGAGAGCGTAAGGCCCGCTTCCTTGAGGGCAATAAGCTGGCTCTTGCCGCCGGCATGGAAGCCGCGAAGTAAAGCCATCCTCTTTTCCATAATCCCTACGGCGCACAGCGCCTCTCTCCAAAAGGAGAGAGGCGCTGTGTGTTTTATTGCTTTTACTCCTCGAGTGCCGCGTCTGAGAGGAGGAGCGTCACCTCGTTGTTCTCCACGTTGGCGACGCCGGAGCCCACCCGGATACGGAGGGTCTTTCCTTCCTGCGTGCAGCGGAGCACACCCTTCTCGACGGCGCAGAGCATGGGCGCGTGGTTCGCGAGGATCCCCAGCGAGCCAAAGCCCGTGGGGATGTTGACATAGTCCACGCTGTCCTCAAAGACGGTCCCCTCGGCCGTCATGACGCTCAGGCGAAAGTTCTCTGCCATACCGTGTCCCTCAGTACTGGCCGCGCTTGGCGACGACCTCGTCGATGCTGCCGCACATCAGGAAGGCCTGCTCGGGCAGATCGTCCACGTCGCCGCCGAGGATCGCCTGGAAGCCCTTGATGGTCTCCGCCAGCGGGACATAGCGCCCTTCCATGCCGGTAAAAGCCTCGGCCACGTGGAAGGGCTGGGACAGGAAGCGCTGGATGCGGCGGGCGCGGTTGACCGTGGCGCGGTCCTCCACGCCGAGCTCGTCCATGCCCAGGACCGCGATGATGTCCTGCAGCTGCTTGTACTTCTCCAGCACCATCTGCACGGCGCGCGCGGTCTGATAGTGCTCCTTGCCGAGCACGCCCGGCTCCAGGATGCGGGAGGTGGACTCCAGCGGATCGACCGCCGGATAGATGCCGAGCTCCGCAATGGAGCGCGCCAGGACCGTGGTCGCGTCCAGATGCGCGAAAGTCGTGGCAGGAGCCGGGTCAGTCAGGTCATCCGCCGGGACATAAATGGCTTGGACGGAGGTAACGGAGCCGTGCTTCGTGGAGGTGATGCGCTCCTGCAGGTCGCCCATCTCGGAGGCCAGGGTCGGCTGATAGCCGACTGCGGAGGGCATGCGCCCCAGCAGGGCCGAGACCTCGGAGCCGGCCTGGGTAAAGCGGAAGATGTTGTCGATGAAGAGCAGCACATCCTGTCCGCTCTGGTCGCGGAAATTCTCCGCGATCGTCAGGCCCGAGAGCGGCACGCGCAGGCGGGCTCCGGGCGGCTCGTTCATCTGTCCGAAGACCAGCGCGGTCTTGTTGATGACGCCGCTCTCGGTCATCTCGAACCAGAGATCGTTGCCCTCGCGGCTGCGCTCACCGACGCCGGCGAAAACGGAGTAGCCGCCGTGTTCGTAAGCTACGTTGCGGATCAGTTCCTGGATCAGCACGGTCTTGCCGACGCCCGCGCCGCCGAAGAGGCCGATCTTGCCGCCCTTGGAATAGGGAGCCAGCAGGTCGATGACCTTGATGCCGGTCTCGAGCAGCTCGGTCGCCGGCAGGATCTCGGTAAAGACAGGGGGCTTGCGGTGGATGGGCAGGCGCTCCGCATTCTCGATCGGGCCCTTGCCGTCGATGGGCTCGCCCACGACGTTGAACATGCGGCCCAGCGTCGCCTCGCCCACGGGCATGGTGATCGAGGTGCCGGTGTTTACGGCCTCACAGCCGCGGGAGATACCGTCGGTGGAGGAGAGCGCGATGCAGCGCACGTCGCCGCCGCCGATCTGCTGCACGACCTCCATCACGACCTTGCGCTCCCCCAGCGAGACCTCCACCGCATGATAGATCTCCGGGAGCCGGCCGGCGGGAAAATGCACGTCGACCACCGGGCCGATGACTCGTTTTACGATTCCTGTATCCATGGTCGCCTCCAGGATAAATCAATTCTTCAGCGCCGCCGCCCCGCCGACGATCTCGGAGATCTCGGTCGTGATGGCGGACTGGCGGGCGTGATTGAGCTCCAGCGTGAGCTCCGCGATCAACTCCTCGGTATTGTCCGAGGCGGAGGTCATCGCCGTCATGCGGGAAGAATGCTCGCCGGTGCGGGCTTCCAGCAGCGCGGCGTGCACCGTGTTGTCGAGATACATGTCGACCAGGGTGTCGAGCAGGGTCTTGCGGTCCGGTTCAAAGATGACGTCCGCGGCGGCGGCCGCGCCCTCACGGGGCGGAAGCGGCAGCAGCGTCCGGCTGCCGGGATTCTGCGAGAGGACCGAGCGGAACTGCTGGTACACCAGCACGATCTCATCCGCCTCGCCGTCGCGGTACAGCTCGCGCAGATACGCGCTCAGCGCCTGCGCCTCCGCGGAAGTCGGCGTGTCGCTGACTTCAAAGCTCCGGCGCACCGGGATGCCCAAGGTCTGGATCATATCCTTGCCCCAGCGCCCGGCCACGACCAGGAAGGCCTCGCGCCCGTCCTTCTTCGCGCTGTCATCCAGATAGCGCAGGAGCGCGGTGTTGTAGGTGCCGCAGAGCCCGCGGTTGCCCACGATCAGCACGTAGCAGAGCTTCTCGCGCTCCGCGTGCGGGGTCAGATAAGGGTTGTCCTCCGCACCGGCTCCGACCCTGCTCAGGATCTCGCCGCTCTTGTCCGCGAAAGTCCGCAGATCGCCGAAGGCGGCCTGGGTGCGCCGCAGCTTCGACGCGGCCACCATCTTCATGGACTTGGTGATCTGCTGGGTGCTCTGCACGCTTTTGATGCGCGTGCGGATCTTGCGGAGATTCGCCATCCTGCCGCCTCCTTTCTTTCCGTCAGATAGGAAACACCCGTTTCGCATTTGATATACTCACGCTTATCGCACGCGGCAAAGCGTGATACCGCCGCGTTTGGTCGGCGCGAGGGCAAGCCAAGCTTGCCTCCGTGTGTCTTTGAGGCGGCAATGCTGCCTCAAAAACGATTGGAATACCCTTCGGGTCAAAAACCGGAGCTTGCTTTCGTTTGTTGCAAGCGGGTCGTCGGATCTGCGGTATCAGACGAAGCTCGCCTTGAAATCGGTGATGAGCGCGCGCAGGCGCTGCATCTGTTTGTCGCTCAGCTTTTTGCCGCTGAGCACCTCCTTGCGGAAAGCGGGATAGCGCTCGTTGACGTAGGCGATCAGCGCCTCTTCAAAACGGGAGATGTCCTTTACCTCGACGTCGTCGGCGTAGCCGTTGTTGGCCGCGAAGATCGAAATGACCTGGTCGGAAGCCTCCATCGGCTTGTACTGAGGCTGCTTGAGCAGCTCCGTCATACGGTCGCCGCGGTGGAGCGTCGCCTGGGTCGCCTTGTCCAGATCGGAGCCGAACTGCGCGAAGGCCGCAAGCTCGCGGTACTGTGCGAGATCCATGCGCAGACGTCCCGCCACCTGCTTCATCGCGCCGAGCTGGGCCGAGCCGCCCACGCGTGACACCGAAAGACCCACGTTGATGGCCGGGCGCATGCCGGAGGCGAAGAGGTCGGTCTCGAGGAATATCTGGCCGTCGGTAATGGAGATGACATTGGTGGGGATGTAGGCCGCGATATCGCCGGCCTGCGTCTCGATGATGGGCAGCGCGGTCATGCTGCCGCCGCCCTTCTCGTCGCTGAGACGGGCGGCCCGCTCCAGCAGACGGGAGTGCAGATAGAACACGTCGCCGGGATAGGCCTCGCGTCCGGGCGGTCGGTGCAGCAGAAGCGAGATCTCACGGTAGGCGACAGCCTGCTTGGACAGGTCGTCGTAGATGATGAGCACGTCGCGGCCCTTGTACATGAAGTACTCGCCCATCGCCGCGCCGGCATAGGGCGCGATATACAGCATCGGCGCGGATTCGGACGCGCTTGCGGAGACCACGATGCTGTAGTCCATGGCGCCATGGGCGCGCAGAGTCTTCACCACGCCGGCCACCGTGGACTCCTTTTGTCCGATGGCGACGTAGATGCAGATCATATCCTTGCCCTTCTGATTGATGATCGTGTCGACCGCAATGGCTGTCTTGCCGGTCTGGCGGTCGCCGATGATCAGCTCGCGCTGACCGCGGCCGATCGGGACAAGCGCGTCGATGGCCATGATGCCGGTCTGCATCGGCTTCGAAACGCTCTTGCGGTCGATGACGCCGGGGGCCGGGCTCTCGATGGGCCGGGTCTCGTCCGTGTGCAGCTCGCCCAAGCCGTCCAGCGGGATGCCCAGCGAGTTCACGACGCGGCCGATCAGGGCTTCGCCGACCGGCACCGACAGGATGCGCCCGGTACGGCGGACCCAGTCGTTCTCCTGCAGCGTATCGTAGCTGCCGAGCAGCACGACGCCGACGTTGTCCTTCTCCAGGTCCATGACCATACCGCGCAGGCCGCCCTTGAAGGCGAGCAGCTCGCCGGCCATGGCGTCGGAGATGCCGGAGACGCGGCAGATGCCGTCGGACACGGAGACGACCGTGCCTGTCTGATAGACCTCGGGCTCCAAACCCATGTGCTGAAGCTCGGCGCGCAGGCTCTCCACGAGATCGCCCTCCGCCTCGCCGCCGCGGGACACGGCGTCCTTTGCCCGCTCCAGCAGGCCCTTCGCGCTGCCGTCGTAGACGGTGTCGCCGAGCTGGACGCACATGCCGGCCAGCAGCTTCTCGTCCACGACGAGCTCCGTCTGCACCGGGGTCTCGATCCCCGCCGCGGCCAGCGCTTTCTCCGCCACGCCGCGAATGCGGGCGACGGTAGCGTCCTCCGGCTGGGAAGCGGCCCGGATCGTCAGTGCTACGGCGCCGCTTTCACGGAAGCTCAGCGCGTCGCCGCAGGTGATCGTAAGCTGTCCGCAGAACCAGTTGACGAAGCGCTCCGCCAGACGCTCACGTGCCTTGTCGTGCTCGGGGAGCCGGATCAAATCGCCGGCGGCTTCGCTGATCTCGCTGCCCGCCTGCTCGGAGAGCTCGCGGCGCATGCGGATAGCCTCGTGCTCCAGCTCCTTGCGCGCCTCCGCACAGAGCTGGGCCGCGACGGCCTCATCCTCTTGGTCGGATTTCCGGCTGTTCTCCTTCGCCAGCTTTTTGGCGTCGGAGAGGATGCCCGCGCGTTCGCTCTCGCCAGCGGTTTTTGCCTCGTCAAGCTGGACGTGCAGGGTCTTGACGTTTTCAAGGGATGCGGCGGACTGTTCCAGATCGCTCTGAATGGTGTCGCGGTGACTCTGATAGGCCTTGCGCACGATCTTTCTCCCGATCAGGTAAAGCCCCGCGGCAAGGATCACAAAGTTGATAAGGTTAAAAAGCAGGCTCCAACCGCTCATGTCCGGTCATCCCTCCTTTCTGCTTGCTTGTCTCATAGCTTATTCCTCTTCGCCGAGGAGTCGGGCGGCCAGCAGCGAGGCCAGCTCCGGCCCTTTGGCGGCCAGCGCCTTTTCCTCGCGGGCATAGCGCTGCTGCAGGGCAGCCTGTTCGCTCTCCTGGAGCGCCTCGGCGTCCCCGCGTGCCTTCACGAAGGCCTCGGACGCGCGTTTGGCGTCCTGCGCCGCCGCCGCGTCCAGCAGTTCCTTTGCCTGACGCTGGGCCTCAGCCCGCTGTTCGGCGAGCTCCCGGTCGTTTTCCTCCAGATCCGCCTTTGCCTGCCGCTCAGCCTCCCGAGCAGCGTCGACGCGCGCCTGGCGCTCGTCCATGAAGCGGCAGACGGGATCAAACAGGAAGCGCTTAAGCAGGAAAAACAGCAGGAAGAAGTTGATGATCGTCCAGATGAGCTCGGAAAAATTGATGCTTAACATGGACCGATGCCTCCTTCCGATCGCTTCCGATCAGATTTTGCCTACCAGCATAAAGGCGATCAGCATGCCGTAAATGGTCAGAGCCTCCATCAGCGCCAGAGACAGGATCAGCGAGCTTCGGATGTCGCCGGCGGCCTCGGGCTGGCGGGCGATGGCATCCAGGGCGTGACTGGCGGCTTTGCCCTGGGCGGTAGCGGTAGCGACGGCGGTGACGCTGAGAACGAGTGCAGCGGCGATGGCGATAAGTCCGGATGTCATAAGTAGTTCCTCCTAAAAAGTATTTTCAAATGTAATCTTGCGGCGTTATTCTTCTTCGACCGCTTCGGAGATGTAGATCGAGAGCAGCATCGTAAACACGACCGCCTGCAGCAGACAGAAGATCAGGCTCAGCACGTTCATGATCAGCGGAGCGCCGATGGGTAAAATCTCATAAAGCTGCTCCGTGACGTGCTCCTCGCCGTACATGTTGCCGAAGAGTCGCAGCGCGAGCGACATGGGGCGGATGAATTGCTCCAGAATGTTCAGCGGGAGCATCAGCACCACCAGGATCAAAGGCTTGGCAAAGCTCGCCAGATAGTGCTTGAGCCCGCGCTCGCGGATGCCGATAACGTGCGTCGTGAAGAAAGCGACGACGCCCAGACCGGCCGTCACAGACAGACAGGCCGTCGGCACCGCAAAGCCCTTCAGGTGTCCCGCGCCGGGCAGGACGCCGGAGTAGTTGCAGATCACGATGAACACGAAGAAAGTGCCGAGGATCGGTAAATACTTCCGTGCGTATTTCTTTCCCAGCGTCCCCTCAAAGAAATTCCGCAGTGAGCCGACCGCCATCTCCGCTACCGTCTGCAGCGGTCCCGGCACATCCTGCAGCTTTCTCGTGGCGAGCCAGGAGAGAAGCGTCAAAACCAGGATGATGACCCAGGTGGTGGTGACGGTGCTGGTCACCTCCAGCGGTCCGATCGAGAACAGCACGTTTGTGGCCTCTTCCATACGATCACCTCTGTTATTGAAATCCGGGGGGCCGGCAGCCCCCTTGAACTGGGAATGGCATATACAGTTGTTTAAATTATATACCAAAGCGCAGGCAAAGAAAAGGTTTATTTTTCTGCGCGGAGCGTTTTTTGCCGAAAAAACGCTCCGCGCACGGCCGGAAGGCGCAGAGAAGGCAGACCACGCGAAATGGTCTGCCTTCTTGTTCAATACAGGTCCCGCGGCGATACGCAGCTCCGGTACAGCTGCCAGATCAGCGCGATCATGGCGATACAGCCGGCGGACATAAAAGCGTAGCAGCGCAGATAGTCCGCGTAACGCTGGACGTTGTACTCACCGAGCTTGCCGATCACGAAAAGGCAGGCAAAGAAGCCGAGCCAGATCGGGATGATGTACCAACGGAAGCCGTTGCTGCGCACCGAGCAGCGGGTAAGATGGATCAGAATACCGAGCGCCGTGAAGGCGGCGAAGACCTGGGCGAGGCTGATGAAAGCCGAGTATTGGTTGAGCACCGAGATCACGCGGAAATGCATCAGCGGCGAATCGTAGCGGGTGGAGTCCATGACGATCTCCACCGCGGCGTAGAGCAGCACAAAGAGCCGCGCGGTGTTGCCCGTGTGCGGGCCGCCGCGTTTCATCCGCCGCCAGTTTTTGTCGTTGAAGAAGTGCAGCACCATCCCCGTCACCGCGAGCATGAGCAGAAACTCGATGAAAAAGGTGGCCATGCGGTAGCTCACGTTCCCGGCCGAATCGCTCAGGCCCGTGGCGAAGGGCAGGAACTGCAGCCAGGTCGTCTTTACCAGAATGCGGCTGCGGCAGGTGGTGTTGAAGAGCGCGCTGAGGCGGATGAACGCGATCAGCAGCGCAACGCCGGGCGCGGCCGCGTCCAGGAGCTCGCCCATTGTCTCCGTCAGGTTCAGCCTGCGGCAGATCCATGCCGCGAGCCAGAGTCCGAGCAGCATCCCCGGCAGGCAGAAGCTGCCGTGGCTGTAGTCGGTGAGCGCGCCGGGCAGGGAGGAATAGGTCTCGGCGTTGAAGTACCAGTGGAAGAGGCGGCTGAAGAGCACGCCGAATATGAAGCCCAGTACGGCAAGGCAGAGGACCGCCGCGCCGCTGCGGTGATGCTTCCGGTAGAGAACAAGCGTCATCAGCACGCACAGCAGGATCCCGAGCGTGATGACCGCCGCGCTCGCGTATATCGGATACCCGAACAGCTCAAGCAGGATGAGGTTGTTCATCCGAAAACGCCTCCTTCCTCAGGCAGCGCCGTGGCAAAGTAGATAATGTCGCTGACCTGGCGCTCCTTGTTGAAGTCGATGTAGTTATACGCCTCGCCCTGGAAGACCACCTCGCCGGTCTGCCCGCCATCCAGGCAGTAGGCCGTGATCACGCCCTTCTCCGCAAAGTGCTGCGCGAAGGTGTTGACCGTCCAGCGGGCCTCCTTCTCCGGCGAGTGGTTCAGGGACATGTAGAGGTAGTGCAGCTTGTCCACCTGGCCGATGCCGGCGCGGGAATAGCCGGAATTGATCTCGCCCACCGGGTACCAGTCGCACCAGACGGCCTGTCCGTTCTCCACCAGCACCGGGCCAAAGGCAATGGTGAAGAGCACATCGTTGTCCCAGATGAACTGCTGGATGGATTCGCGGCTGCTCTCCTCGCCGATGCGCTTGTACAGGAAGTCGCCGCCGGAGGTAACGAAGAGCGTGTCCACGCAGTTGTACTTGCTGTACTGCCCGGAGTAGTTGCCGGTGTTGAATCGGAACAGCTCGCGGTTATAGGCCACGATGCCGAAATCGCGGAAGAGATAGTAGTCCGCGTTCATCGCCACGACAGCGTTGGTGCTGTGCGCGAGCTCCGAGGCGAAATACTGCACCTGCACGCCGAAGCTGTCGTCCGCCAGCTTGCGTCTGAGCTGCGAGCCGTCGGCGATCTTCACTTCGGTGAAGGTCACGCTGTTGCCCTCGATCTCCTCCTTCCAGAGGATGACCAGGATCGTGTCGTCGATATAATAGCGGATGTTCTTGGCGTGTCCGCCGCGGTAGAAATTGGCGTTGGGGTCGAAAACCATGCGTTCGTCCTCGCCCAGCAGGCCGGATTCCCGCGCGCGCCGGATCACATCCAACATTTGCGCGGCGTTGTCGTTGCTGACGCTGCCGTAACCGTCGGAGCGCGGCGCGGGCGCGACGAGCGCCCCCTCCGGGATGCTGTAATGGATCGGTTCGGGCGTGGGTTCCGGCGTCGGTTCAGGCGTCGGCGTCGGCTCCGGGGTTGCGATGAACGACGGCACAAAGATCTCGGGCGTCGGTTCCGGCGTGGCGATCACAGGCTCGGGCGTCGGTTCCGCTGTCGCCGTCGGCACGCCGGTGTGACCCGCACTGCTGGAGCTGCTGGAGAGCGAGGGGTGGAGATTGAGCGCGGAAAAGCACAGGCATGCGAGAAACAGCAGGCTCAGCAGCAGGCACAGGAAGGGACGGCGGCGGTCCGCACTGCGGCGCGGGCGCACGGGTTCTTGCTCAAAGTCGTCCTCTCCGACGTTGGGCTTGTTCTCCGTTTCCTCGTCTTCCGCGATCCGCGCTCCCTCTTCGGGCGTCTCCCCTTTCGGGGCGGACACAGGCTCTTCCTCCGGCGCGGGGCGGGCGTTCCTTTTTCGGGCGGAGAGAGGCTTCGGCTCCGCCGCCGGCCGGGCGCTCCCCTTGCGCGCGGGCAGAGGCTTCGCCTCCGGCGCGGGGCGGGCCGGCTCATCCCGTACGGGCAGGGTCTGCGGCTCTGCCTCGGGCATCCGGCGGCGCCTGGGCTCCGGCGTCTCCGACGCGGGCGCGGGCGCAGCCTCCTCGCGGTGGAACTCCGCCAGGATATCGTCCAGATTGAAATCGTGTTCGTTCATAACAGATTCCTTTTTTGAAAAAAGAATAAAAAGAGCTTGCGTGCAAGCTCTTTCTGCAAAAGGCAGCGGGACCTCGGCCCCCGCCTGCTGACGTGCCTGCCGCAAAGGGCGCGGCGGCATCTTATCCCGTGTATTTTACCGTATTCTCGGCGGCCTGTCAATTGCTGTTTCTTTTTTGGGGAGGCTGTGATATAGTAGGAAAAAACGGGGAGGTAACGCCATGAAAACCTTCATTTCGGCTGTTCTGGCAGGAATCAGCGTCGCGCTGGGCGGGCTGCAGCTGCTGTCGGCAGAGAACCGCGTCGTCGGAGCGGCGCTCTTTACGATCGGCCTGTTCGTCATCTGCACCTTTGGGCTGCATCTGTTCACCGGGAAGCTCTGCTATCTGTTCGACAACGACCGCGCCTATGCCCTCGCGCTGCCGCTCATCTGGCTGGGGAATCTCTGCGGGACGGGACTTGCCGCGCTCGCCGTGCGCCTCACGCGCATCGCTTCCGTTGCGGAGCGTGCCGCCTCGCTGTGTGCTGTCAAGACCGGTGACTCCTTGCTGAGCCTGTTTTTCCTCGGCGTATTCTGCAACATCTGTATCTATATCGCTGTCGAAGGCTACCGGAGCAATCCGCATGAGCTCGGGAAGTATCTCTCTCTCTTTTTCGGGGTGATGGTCTTTATCCTCTGCGGGGCGGAACACAGCGTCGCGGACATGTTCTATTTCTGGGTCGCGGGGGCCTGGAGCCCTCGTGCGGTCCTGTGCATTCTGATCATTTCCCTTGGCAATCTCTGCGGCGGCTTGTTCTTCCCGCTGCTGCGCCGTCTGTCAAAGCCGCAGTGACCCGAGGGGGTCCGCAGGGCGGAGCGTCTTTTCAGCGCGGTTCTTCTTTCAGGAAGCGCTGCAGCAGTTCCAGGCCTTCCCGCGGGACGCAGAAGCGTTCGCGGCTCTGCGCGATCTCCCGGCGGACTTCTTCCAGACCGAACCAGTCCACACGTTCCACCTCGTCCGGCTGCAGCCGCAGCGCGGCGGAGTCCACCGGGCGGGTATACACGTATACGCGGCAGTGCTCGTTGTCGCGGAAAAGCTCGCCGCGAAAGCGGCGTTCATAGACGTTCTCGATCGTCCCGATGAAGCGCAGATCCTCCGCCTCCGCGCGGATGCCAAGCTCTTCCTCCAGCTCCCGCAGCGCGGAGCGGAGCGGCTCGTCCCCGGCCGGGACGTGGCCGGCGGAGGAGGTGTCGTACAGGCCGGGGAAGGAGTCCTTGTTCCGGCTGCGCTTCTGCAGCAGGATCTCCGTTTTATCCGCACGCTGCCGCAGGATCCAGACATGCGCGGTGCGGTGCCGGATCCCCTCGCGGTGCGCGCGGCCCCGCTCCACGACCTCGCCGGTGGGCTCGCCCTGCTCGTCACAGACGTCAAAGTATTCCACGCTTCTCTCCCTCCCGCCGCCCAGTATAGCGCAGTCACGGGCGAAAAACAAGCGTCCTCTCCCGCTGCGCGTTTTCTCCTCTTGAAAACAGGCGGGAACTCCTGTATCATACAGGCAGGATCAGCTTCACAAAGGAGAATCGCATATGAGCAAAAAGCTGTTTGTGGTCACGGGGCCGTCCGGCGCCGGTATCGGCGAGCTGGTGCGCGCGCTGTTTGCGGCGCGGGAGGATCTCGCCGCGGTCACGCCGCTGACCGCGCGCAAGCCCAAGGAAGGCGAGCGGGACGGCGTCGGTTTTTATTTCTATGACCTTGAAGGCTGGAACGCGCTGAAGGAGGCGGGCGAGCTGCTGGAGACAACGGAGTTTGCCGGGAACGATTACGGCACCTCCCGGCGGCTTGTGGAGGAGCAGCTGGCCGCCGGCCGGAACGTGCTGCTGAACCTCTCGGTCGAGCGCGCCGCCCAGGTCAAGCGCAGCATGCCCGCCGCGGTCTGCGTCTATGTCGAGCCCTCGCCCGCCGTGCTGCGCGAGCGGTATCGCCGGATCGCCCGGAGCGAGTTCGAGGTCTCCGTGCGTATGGAGACGGCCGATCGCCAACGCGCGCTCGCGGGTTTCTGCGATCACGTTGTGAACAGCGACGATATCCCCGCGGCTGTCGCCGCCTTCAACACGCTCCTGGACAGCTGAGTCTCCCTCCCGAACGGATATGAAAACGCCTGCGCCCCAATGGCGCAGGCGTTTTCTATATTTTCTCGCCGCCGGGCGGCCGTCGGCGTTTTGGAGTGCGGTTCGTCAGGTCGAAGCTGAGCTCGAAGAGCTCCCGGATGACGCCCTCTTCCGCGCTCCCGTCAAGCCGGATCGTAAGCCAGTGCTCCTTGTTCATGTGATAGCCCGGCAGGATCCCGGGCAGCCCCCGGTAGGCGCCCATCAGCAGCGGGCTGCACTTCACATCGACGATATCCGCAAGCCCCTCCCGCTCGATTCCCAGACGCGTATAGGGCACGCGCATCGCGACGGCGAACCATTTGCGGTTCGCGCTGTGGCGGAAGATGAAGCTTTCGTCGTCCCAGGGGTACTCCGGGTCCGTCGAAAAGCGCTCCGCGACATAGCGGATCAGTTCCTCTTTCGTCATATTCTCAGATGATACCCAGCGGGATCAGGACGGCCAGCAGCAGCGCGACCAGGCCCCACAGCCCAAGGAGGAAGGCCCGCCGCTTCTTCGGCTCCATGTCCGGCACATAGTTGCTGGCGAGGAAAAAGGGCACGTAGGTCGTGAAGAACACCGGGATCACGCCCCACCACTTATAGACCCAGATAAAGGAATGGTTGCTCGTCCCCGCGAGAAAGGACTCAAACAGCGCGAACAGCAGCGCCATCTCCAGCGCCCCGACGAGGCGGCAGTCGATCCCGCCCTTTCCGTTCCTGGCGAAATAGCGCGTGCTGCGGTCGTGCGGCAGCATCTTGAAGGAGATCATGCCCGCGAGGGAGAACATCATCGAGAGCTCCCAGCACACGCCGATCAGCAGGATAAAGGTGGTCGACGCATTTGAGACCGACCACAGCGGGTAGCCGGTCACATGCCCGATCACGGCGTTGCCGATCTCGTACAGCCAGTGCACGCCGTACAGGGCGAGCCCGGCGCAGAGCACCTCCGTATTTCTCTGATGGATCTCCGTCCAGTAGACATAGAACACCACAGCCAGGATGAAGATGAAGGTCCAGTTGAAATTCTCCGTGCTCCGGACGCGGATCGCGTCGACCAGCGCCTTTGACGCGGCGGAGCCGTCTCCCCAGAAAACAAACATGCGGCAGCCTCTCTTTCTCTCATTCTTTGATTTTCTCCCGATCCAGCGCCCGGGCCGGGTCTCAGCCCGCCGCGAGCGTCTCGCAGAAGGCCCGGAGCTTTCTCTCGTTCTCCTCGCTGGGCCGGGCTTTCGGATCGATCAGCACCAGCTCGGCCTCCAGCGTCCCGATCCCCAGCGCGGCCCGCAGCTTCTCAAAAGCCTTCTCGGCGCCCGCCCCGCTCTCGCAGGCGAAGGCGGCGATGCGTTTGCCGCGCAGATCGTTTTCCTTGATGAAACTGCGGATCGGAGGCGTCACGTTGCTCGCCCACACCGGGAAGCCGAACACGATACGGTCCCAGGCCGCGGGGTCAAAGGCGTAGGGCAGGAGCTTCGGCGTCTCCGCCATCACAGCGCTCTTGCCGCCCCAGAAGAACTTGCGGAAGCCCGCGTTTGGGTAAGCTTTTTCCGGCTCAAGGCGCAGCGTGTCGGCTTCGAGCGCGGCGGCGAGCTTCTGCGCCGCATAGTCCGTATTGCCCTCAAGGGAATAATATACGATCAGGGTCTTCATACTTTTTTGCTCCTTTCCCTCCAAAAACGCAGCGCGGCACCCCTCTCCCGGAGCCGCCGGCAGCGCCTTTTCCCGCTTGTTTTCCGTTTCGTACAGTATACCATATCCGAGGGAAAATGAAAACGGGAAACTGCACAGTCCGGACGGAGGCACTCTTTTCCCGCAGAGAAGCCGGCATTCTCCTCCCGAATCGGGCGGGGAATACCGGCTTTCTTTTTTCTTCGACACGGGAGGGGTTATTCCCGGCGCGTGTTCCCGGCGGCGCCGTCGCCGGGAAGAGCGGGTCCGGCGTCGGTCAGGACCAGCGGGTTTCGGTGCAGCTCATCGAGCAGTCTTAAAAGCAGACGGTTTTTCTGCCCGTCGTCATTGTCGTACACGGCCTTTGCCAGAACGGGATACTCATTTTCCAGTACGTTCATCAGGCGCACGAACAGCTCAAAGCAGCACTCCCCGAGGCAGTCGTCGCCGGTGCGGGTCGGGAGATCCGTCTCGACATTCACATTGGAGCAGGGGTCCAGGCAGAACTTGAAAAAACGGAGCTTTTCGCTCAGTTCGTTGCAGGCCTCCAGAGCAGCCGTCCGCCGGGCGGCGGGGATCCGGTGCAGGAGTCCGAAAACACGCACGGATACATGGTTTTCCTCGTCCTCCGAGAGAAAGCGCGCCGTGACTTCCGGCCCCGCCTTCACATCAAAGACCGCCTCGACCGCGGAGACCTCGTCGGTCTCCGTCACCCGATACAGCACGCCGTGCCGGTCAAAGCTCTCCATGATGAGCTGCGTTGCTTTGTGGATCATGGCAGTCTCCCTTCCCGCTCAGTCGTCACAGTGGGAAAAGTAGTTTTCCTCCACCTTCGCTTTCCAGGAAGGCGAGAACATCCTGCCGCTGCGGGCCGTGGATACCGCCTCGGACACGGAGTCAAAGCTGAGCTCGACGCCCATGCTGTCGGCGTAGAAGTTCGCGGCCCGGTCCCTGCGGATCCCGATATCGGACGCCGTCTCCGCGGCGTCGATATTGGCCCCCAGGAACAGGAATTCCCAGCCGTACTTTTCCTGCTCGTGCTCGATCATCTGCTTCACTTTCGCCCGGGAGAAACAGCGGCTCGCGTTTTCCAGGCCGTCCGTGGTGATCACGAATACCGTCTTGGCCGGCACATCCTCGGGTCGGGCGTAGCGATGGATCTTCGCGATGTGCTTGATCGTGAAGCCGACCGCGTCCAGCAGCGCCGTGCAGCCACCGGGGACATACTCGCGGTTCGTCAGGACCGGTACCTTGTCCAGGTCCAGGCGGTCATGGATGCGCTCCATCTCCGTGTCAAAGAGGACAGTCGTGACAAAAGCCCGGCCCGCTTCGCGCTTCTGTTTCTCGATCATCGAGTTGAAGCCGCCGATGGTGTCGGCCGCCAGCGGGTTCATCGAGCCGCTGCGGTCCAGAATGAAGACGAGTTCGGTCATGTCGTTTTTTGTGTCTTTCTTCATAAAAAACCTCCTGTACTGTGTGTTTACGATCACAGTATAGGAGGTTTTCAGGCAAAATGGTCGCTTTGAAAGCGACATTTCAGCCGCCGAGCAGGGGCTGGTCGTACTGAAAGAGCAGTGCGTTGATCTCGACGATGTCGTAGCAGCGCTGCAGGATGCAGTATTCGACGATCACGTCGAGCAGAATGCTGTGCGAAAGACTGTAGCCCGCTTTCAGGAGCAGCTCTCTGGTCTCGCTGAGGGAGAGCCTGAGAGCGATGGCCAGCGCCAGGGCGGTGGTTTTTTTCGGATGATAGCTCTCATCGCAGCGGATACGGGAAAAAAGGCGCCTGTCGATATTGGCTCTGTTGTAACAATCCGAATCCTTTTTAAAGCCCTTTTCGTCGATCAGCCGGAGCACCATCTTGGAAAAGCTTTCGTCCAGCACCGCGCGGTGTTCGATCTCCGAAAAATCGAAGGGGGACATGGACTCTGATCCACAAGCCGGATCAGCCTGCTCGGAGAAAGCGTCGCTCCCGCTCTCCGGCACGCCGTCCGAAGAATGGGCGAAAGCTTTTCTCGCCTTTGGCATGCTTTCCCGGGCGGCGTGCGGCCGGGCGGAAAACGCCGCGGTGTCCGGACGGTCGAGATCGTCCGGGCGGATCGCGGGGAAGGCCGCGGTACTGGCCATATCGAGCATGGCCTGCTGTTCCCTTTCTTCTCTCTGCCGGACAAGCTCTATGTACTCGTCCAACTCCGCAAGCCGGGACGCCCCGGGCCGGAGCTCGCTCTTATCCCGGACCGCGAGCAGGAGCCAAGTGTCTCCATGCCCGGCCAGAAAGCGGCCGATCTCTTCCGCCGCCGTCTTCAGCACGAGCTCTTCTGGAAAGCCCCCTTCCCCGCTGCCGAGCGGGGGAAGAGCGGCGCAGGGAAAGCCGAAGCGCTCCACCTGCTGCAGCGCGCTCCGATAGCAGCGGTGCAGAAGCGCCAGCTCCTCCCCGCGGCCCGTCCACCGAGGGACGGCTGTATGGATCAGAAAGGGGCAGTTTGAGAGCTGGGACTCGGTCACGACCGCCTCGCCCGTCTCCAGCCCGCTGTTTCCGCCGAATCGCTCGTCGGCGGTGTCCACGATCGCATCGCAGCGCAGGGTCAGAATATCCTCCTGTACGATCTGAAAAGGCATTGATATCTCTCCGTTTTTTCTCTCCCCGGCAAGCCGGACAGGCGCCGGCTCCCGGTTTTGAAGCGCATGTTCTCGCGCGTCCGCCCGTATGGCCGGACGTGTGTGCTCCTGTATTATAGCAAAGCGTTTCTCCGTTGGCAAATCTCAGCCGAGGCCGTGCTCCATCCGCTGCGCCTCGCTCATCTCCCAGCCGTTGAGGATGCTCTTTCCGTAGTCGATCAGCGTTTCGAGCGAGTATCGGCGGAATCCGCCATACTCTTTATCGCTACCGGAATAGTCATAGCAGACGCAGAAATCCTGTCCATCCACGTAGCCGTAGCAGCCGGGCACATAGGCGAAAACGCCCCCGTCCTTCAGGCTGACAAGATTCAACACGGATTCGCAGAGGATCCCAACAAAGCCGGATTTCGACCAGGTCCAGCTGATCTTCGTGCTGTCGCTCAGCCTGTAGGGGTAATACAGCTCGTTTTTTCCCAGCACCCGGCCGTCCGACCCGCTGTACCAGTGCAGATAGCCGTCTGTTTCCACTGTCAGCAGTTGTTTTCGATCCGGCGAAAAACAGGCGGAGAGGATTTCAGCGGCCTCGCTGCGGATCCGGAAGCATTCGGTCCCGTCCGGTTTCATGACCGTCCACTCTTTTTCCCCGCTCTTCATCGCCATCTGTTTGCCGTCCGCGCTGAAGCAGCTGCATTGATCCGGATCCTCACTCCTTGCCAGGCAGCCCGCCATGCAGCCGACCAGGGTGTCGCCGCATTTTATAACGCTATTCCTGCGCAGGTCAGCACAGAAGCAAGTCCCCAGATCGGGCAGGTACAGATAGAACCTGCCGCTGGGGTCGTAGCAGCAGTTGGCGTGCTCGAGACCGGAGAAGGTCCCGATCTCCAGGCTGCTCTTGATGTTCAGGTCTTCATCCAGCCGGCTCACCGAAAGCGTCTGGAGCCATGTTCCGTCCTTTTCCTCCGTCCGGCAAATGAGCGCGGCCCAGTTTTTCCCGCTCTGCGCGCTGTAGATCGTCAAGGGTTCAAGCGTCGGATCCGTCCAGGGGACGATCCGATAGGCAAAGGTCTCCGTATCCACATACGCGACGCCCGGGCCCAGTACACCGGACCTGGTCAGGCAGAGCGTTTTGTCCTCACAATAGACGGGGGTATAACTCGAGCTCCAAGCCCCCTCCGGATCGTTCGGCAGCTGGAGCTCCTGCAGCGGTTCGGTCGGATCCCCGTCGTTTACCAGAAGGATGTCCTTTCTGCTCAGAAACGCGATGCAGTTCTCTCCGATATAGACACGCTCCTCATTGAAGCCCTCTCGATCATCCTCCTGCGCCCAGATCGTCTCCATCGGGAGCCACGCGGGATCCGCCTCGACCTGACCGTAATGAACGATGCTGCCGGAGGATCTGGGAAGGACCCAGAAATGTCCGGGATAGCCTTTGCCGTAGACAAGATCGGTGATAAAGCATTTTGTGCTGGTCCAGGTGTCAAGTGTTTTGGGATTGATCTGTCCTCTCTCTCCGTTCTCAGTGACGCAGAAGATGATGCTGTTGAAAAGATCCACCCCGATCAGCCGGGAGGAAAACTCAGTCTCTGACAGCTTTTCCCCGCTCCCTGCGTCCAGAACATCCAGGTGATTGGCATACGCATAGATCACAAGGGGCCGATCCATCAGCTTTTTGTCGAAGAGCAGCATGTCGTTCGCCGCCGGGGAGCTGGACACGTGGCTCGATTCCCAGCGCGTCTCGCCGGTCTTCAGGTCCACACAGCGCAGTACGTTTGTGCTGCGAATCATGGTTTTCATGTTCAGGATGGTCGTTGCGCTCCCGCCGGTCAGATCGCTGTAAGCATAGAGAAAGGTATTCTCGTCGAGAAACAGGCTCTGGTCCGCGATGTAATAGTTGCCCGTGTGGGCATGCAGCATCCGGAGCGAGCCGTCCTCCAGATCGATCACAGCCATGCCGTACCCGTCCGGGCCGGCAGAGAACTCAACGGAGAGGTTCTTCCCATTCGGCGAAACACCGGCACGAAAGGTATAGAAGTCTACCTCTTCTTCCCCGACCGTCTCCTCCGGCCAGGAGAGGGTCCGCCGAACCGCGCCGGACTCGCCGTCCAGCAGCGCGATCGTATAATTGGAACTCACGACGATGTCCCGGCTTTCACTTGCGATGCAGACCTGGGAGATCCTTTCCCAGGATTTGGTCCCGAAGTCGGAGATCGGGAGCTCCCAGATCCGTTCACCGCTTTCCGCATTGAGGCAGTATACTCTCTCCTCCGACCAGGCGACCAGCTCGGAATCGCTCAAAAACCCGGCGATACTCTTCACGGGCCGGTCCGTGCCCACGGAAAAGGTCCAGCGATTCTGCATGCTCTCCGTGTCCCAGCCCGTAAGCGTCCCGTCGGCCGTACGCGAACACAGCAGCGTCTTGTCCTCGTTCAGTTGAAACTCCGACACGACGCCGGCGTGGGACAGTACGCCGGATGCGTGCAGACCGATCGCGTTGCCCGGCGAGATATACGCACCGACCGCGCAGCCGAGCGCGTATTCCGCTCGTGAGACGAGCGGTCGGTCGGTCGTCTCCGACGGCAGCGCCTCCATGGCGAGGCTGATGGCGCCGAGCCGATCGCCGTCCTCCAGCGTGTTCAGCGCTTCCGACGCCAGATACAGCGACTGGTTGCGCAGGGCCTGCTCATAGTTTGCCCGGATCTCCCGGTTGCGGTTGAGCAGCATACCGATGAAGCCGGCTGCGATCACGCCGACCAGCGCGGCCGCGGCGCCGATGCGGCGCATCTTGTAGCGCTGCTCCCGTTTGTACAGCGAATCGTAGGAGCAGCCGATCAGAGCCGCGAGGATCCGCAGGCTCTCCGTGGCGAAAAGCCGGCTGCGTCCCGCGGCGGAGCTCGCCACGATGTTGGCGGCCAGGGGCTCGACCCTCTGGAGGGGATCCCCCTCCTCCGAGAAGACCGTCGTCAGCGGTTCCGGGAACGCGGTCTCGGGCGTGCCGTCGGCGAGCACCGCCAGGACATGGTCCCGGTCATGCGTCTCGAGAAAATACGTGATCTCCCGCAGCACCCAGGCGGACTTCCGCGTCTCCGGCGTGCAGATCACGATCAGGTATTCCGAGCGGTCCAGCGCCGCCTGAATGTTGGAGGACAGACTGCTCGAAATGGGCAGCTCGTCCTGATCGCGAAAGACATAGCCGAGCTTCTTCGCGCCGTTTTTGCGCAGCTCTTTCGGGATCACATAGCGTTCGATCCGCCTGTGCATTTTTTTGGCAACGCTCATCTCCAGCGGCAGATGCCGATAACTGATGAACGCTTTGTATACTCTGTCCATGTCCGCACCCCCTTTCTTTTCTCTGCCGGACGAGGTCTGTGTATTTGTTCCGCGCCGCGGGCCAGCCTGTCACTCGGTCTCCTTATAGTTGTAAAGAGGCCGGATCCGCTCCAGGATCTCCGCGGTCGGGCCGATCTGGGAGACGATCTCCTCCAGGGACTTGTACGCCATGGGGGCCTCGTCCAGCGTGGACTCTGTCACGCATGTGCTGTATACGCCCCGCATCTGTTCCCGATACGTCTCCAGAGACAGCGTTTCGTGCGCGGCCCGGCGGCTCATCAGTCTCCCGGCGCCGTGCGGTGCGGAGCAGTTCCATTCCTCGTTGCCCCTGCCGATGCACAGGAGGCTCCCGTCGCGCATGTTGATGGGGATCAACAGCGTTTCTCCCGCCTTTGCGGAGACGGCGCCCTTACGAAGGATCATGTTGTCGGTGTCGATGTAGTTGTGGACTGTCGTGAATCCCCCGGCGCGGGTCAGCCCGAGCCCTGTCAGGATCACATCGCTCATGGCATTGCGGTTGAGCATGGCAAAGCGCTGGACGATCCGCATGTCGTGGATATAGTCCTCGAACAGCGCGCCCTCCACGTAGGCCAGCTCCCGGCTGAGCGGCGGGTCCTCCTCCTCTTGGCGGAGCTCCTCCAGCTTTGCCTGGATCTCCCGGGCCCTGCCCTGCCGCTTCATCTCCCGGATCATCTCCTCGATCCGGGACCGGGAGCCGCCGCTGAGCGCACGGTAGCCCTGCTCCTGATAGTATTCACAGACCTGTTTGCCCAGATACCGGCTGCCGGAGTGGATGACGAGGTACAGATCTCCGTGCTCCCCGCGGTCGACTTCGATGAAGTGATTGCCGCCGCCGAGCGTGCCGATGCTCCTGCGCGCCCGCTCCAGATCGACATGCTTCGCGCAGCGCAGCCGGTTCAGATCGATCTGATCGCTGAACGGATGTCTCTCCCGACGGACCTCCGCGCCGCTCGGGATCGCACGGCGGATCCGGCTGTCGAGCGCGGAAAAGTCGAGTTCCTTTTCTTCGAGCTTCACAGTTTCCATCCCGCAGCCGATATCGACGCCGACCATACCGGGCACAAGCTTGTCGCGGATCGTCATGGTCGTGCCGATGGTGCAGCCGCTCCCGGCATGCACGTCCGGCATGATGCGTATCCGGCTCGCTGCAAAGGCCTCCTGGTCGCAGAGCGTGCGGATCTGCGTCTCGGCGGCGGGGTCCAGTGACGATGTATAGCAGACGGCCGTGTTGAAGGCCCCTCTGACCTCGATCATGTGTATCCCTCCATTTTCGGATCCGGTCGCCGCCGCAGGCGAGACAGCCTTCTTCGGACGGAACTCAGCTTTGAAGAAAGCCGAGATACTCGTCGAAGACGTTGAACAGCATGTCCCCGGCGCAGACCGGCAGCAGCCGATCCTCTCCGTCGATCGGAACAAAGGTGAACAGCTCGTGCGCCCGCGTCAGGACCAGGACCGGGATCACCTCATAGGCCGGTCCGAAAAGGATCTCCAGATACGGACAGTACCGGGCGGCCTGCCGGACCTCCTCCGGGTCGATCGTGTCCTTCATTTTGAACTCCAGGGAGAAGACCTTGTCCTCCGTGATGACCAGCACGTCGGCATAGAGGCGGACCCGGCGGGCGCGTTTGAGCCGCAGCTCGCAGGCGATTTCCCACGACAGGCAGCGCTCGCCGAGCATCGAGGCCAGATCCTCGAACAGACGCAGCAGCTGCTCCCGGCAGTCCCGGAAGGAATGGAGCAGCCCGCGGCTGTCGCTGAGGCTGCGGCCGATATTGCCGCAGCCCTCCGTCAGCCTGTCCATCCAGGCGCTCTCCGAGAGGGCGCAGAATTCCGCAGCCGTTCCGTAGTAGCCGGCGAATTCCTCCAGTCCGCGGTGCGGCCGTTCCTGTTTGACGAGCCCATGCCAGCGGTAGTCCCTGTCCTGCCAGCAGAGCTCCTTCATCAAGGGGGAGCCGTACAGGACGCGGTTGACCGTTTCATGGTCCAGCCCCAGCTCTTTGGCGATCTCTCTCGCCCGGAGGCCGTCCCTGCGGCAGATAACGGCGCAGACGGCGCGGTCGATCTCCCGCTTATCGCTTTGCATCCCGCTCTCCCCTCCCCTTCACCGGTTCTGCAGGAACATCAGCGCAAGACAGATCAGAAAGCCGCCCAGCAGCATGGCTGCAAACGCGACCGGCCACTTGCCGCCTCGGTTGAAGCCGTAGAAATCCTCCCAGCGCCTTTCCGCCGGGGCGTAAACGACCTTGTACAGGTACAGCGCGCCGTAGAGCACGACAGGAAGCAGCCCCCACATGGCCACGCGAAACGAGAGCCCCCGCTTCTCAAAGACGCAGAAGGACAGAAGCGCCAGAAGCGGCGTCAGCAAATGCAGGAAAAAATCCCGCCCCTTCAGCAGTTCCCCATAGCCGCCCATACTGGGGCCGAGGAACAGGAACACCGTCAGCATGGTGACCGTCACCGCCGCGGTGCCAACATATTTCAGCAGCCAGATCCAGGGCTGCGCGGAGGCGAAGCACATCAGCAGCGCGGCCGACGCGCAGAGCACGTTGCTCTGTACCGTGAAAAAGCGGAAGGCCTTTGCTGCCTGCGCCGGGGCCCACTTTCCGTCCTTGAAAAAGAAGCCCAGCGTAAAGGCGAAGGTAACGGCAAAAATAAAAGCGTTCAGAAAGCGATCCATCGGATCCCTCCGTTTTCAGTTTTGGAGATCGCCGTGCAGGGCGTCAGAACTCCGAAAAGCGCTCGCGCGCATGGAAGGACCAGCAGATGGTGGCGTAGTCGCCGAACACGGTCAGCACGTCCCCCACATGAAAGACTGTATCCGCCCCGGCCGGCACGGCTTTCTTCCCCTCCGGCTCGACGAGCATGACCAGGATCCCCGTCTCCGCCCGGAGTCCGGTTTGGGACAGCGGCACGCCCTGGTATTCCTCCGGGATATGTTTCAGCGTCACGAGCGCGATGGAATCCTTCCCGATGTAGTCCAGAGGCATCACGGTGTTGCCGGTCTCTCCGTGGATCAGCCGGTCGGCAAGCCGCGCCAGCTGTCTGTCCACCCAGGCCCGGATCGCCGGGAAGCGGATGAACACGAAGATGATCGCCAGCGCGCCGAGCGGGATCAGCACGGCAGCAAGATAATTCTCCACCTGCGCGATCTTCAGCGAGAGAAAGACGTTGATGAAAGCCGACACGATGGTGATATTGAACACATACCCGAACAGCATGGTGATCCGCGCGAGCCGCCGCCGAGGCCGGTTGCTCAGGATCAACTCGCTCTCTCTGGTCGTAAAGCCGCAGCCTGTCAGAAGGGAGATCACCTGAAAGCGCGCCTTTTCATCCGGCAGACCGGTAAAGCGGAAAAAGATCGTAAAAAGTTCCGTGATGACCCAATAGAGCAGGATGATCAGCGAAAAAAGGGAAAAGGCCATATAGATGTTCATAAGAGAGACTCCTTCCTGCCCTGTGTTTTTGCGGGGCGGCCATGCTGCTCACCCGCGGTGTCCCCAGCGGCCGGCCGTGATCGCTTTCTGCGGGCACATCTCCTGACAGCAAAAGCAGCGGATACATTTTTTCCGGTCGTGCACCGGCGGCTGATCCTTTCCTTTTCGGAACGACAGCGCCTTACCCGGCACAGGGCAATGCTCCACGCAGACCCCGCAGTGCACGCAGCGCTTGGGGTCGATGAAGGGACGGCGGGAGAAGCAGGAGAGCATCGACAGTGAACGTGCCAGCAGGCTGCTCGGCTTTTCCCGATACACGTCAAAAGCCGGGTCGCCGTAACGCTGTGCGAAAGCGCTGAGCGTCATCGGAACAGCCGGGCCGTCCTCGCCGGGTTTTGCCAGCAGCAGCTCGATCCGATCCTCGTGCCAGGTGCCGATGCCCATCGCCTGTCCCTGCACGTTGGTCTGAACGGTCTCGGGGTCCACGTGGACCAGCGCGCAGAACACCGCGTCGATCGCCACGGGATCGGCGGAGAACAGCAGCAGGCCCATCTTTTTGGGCGTCCCGGCGCCGGGGCCGTTGCCCTCCATGGCGACGATCGCATCCATGATGTGCAGACGCGGCTTGACGCAGCGGTGGATATCTACCAGCATCCGGGCAAACAGGCCGTCGTTGGGAAAGCGCATGTGTTCGCGCGCCTTGCGCGAGCCGCAGAGCAGGCCGAAGAGATTCTTGACCGCCCCCGTGATACGCATCTGTCCGTGGGTCTTCATCTTGCAGACGTTGACGATGGCGTCGACCTCGGTGACCTCGCGGGCAAACCAGAATTCCTTTTCCGTCATTCCCTCCGGGAACGCGACCCGAAGCTCCTCCGACATGGGGGTAAGCCGCGCGCCGTAGACCGGCTCGTCCGCCCGGAAGCCAAGGCGCTCCAGCGCGTGGGTGCCGGAATCATGGCCCGACGAGTCTCCGAAAAGGACCGCATGACAGCCGTACTCCTCGAGCAGCCGGAGAACCGCGCGCAGCACCGCCGGGTGTGTGGTGACTGCGCTGTCGGCCTCCGCGGGCTTGAGGAGGTTCGGTTTGACCAGGATCCGCTCCTCCGGCCGCAGGAAGGCCTCAAGCCCGCCGAGGGTCCGAACGCCCGCGCGGACAGCCGCACAGACCTTTTCCTCCTCATAGTCCTCGCAGGGAACCGCGACGACTTTGACACGTTTTTCTTCCATGGCGTTTCCTCCCCAACAGACCGACCGGCGCCATCTTTTTTCCTGTCCCCTTCAAAAGTCGACCGCACGGGCGAGATCGTCCTGCGGATGCGGCCATTTGTCCATCGCTCCTGCAAAGAAAGAGCCGCTGCGTCTCGTCCTGCGCACTCAGCAGCGGCAGAGCGTCGAAAACCCCGCAGCCGAAAAGGAAGGGATGGAAGACTTGATCGATCTGTGCATGCAGTCAGGATCCGGCAGGCGCAGGCGCGCCTCAGTCCGGCAGCGCTGCAGCGTACTCCTCCTGCCCGGTGACATTTTATTAATTATAATTTATTATAACAAAAGGGGTGGGCGAGCACAACGGCTTTCCGGAGAAAAACGTGGGAAAGGGCGGGACCTGTCTCCTGCTGCCATACCGGGCATAGACGTGAGAAATCCCCTGCTTTGTCTGACAGACGAAGCAGGGGATTTTCTTTTCACGCCAGGGACGGATTGGGATCATGTCAACTGTTCGAGGTCCTTCCCGGCATCCGCTCCCTCCGTGAGTTCCCGGGGATCGGAGCTGCGCGTCAAAGCGAATAGCGCTTCATCTGTTCGATGATCAGTTTTCCCACCGCGTCGGCAAAATAAGAATAGTCGCGGATGCGGACAAAGTCCTGACCGTACACCATTCTGGCGGCGGGCACATTGTCATCGTCCCCGGTGAAAATGCAGAGGACCGCGATCCCGTCGGCGCGCAGCCGACGGACCTCATGCGCCGTGTCGGTAAGCGCCCGGAGCGAGTCGTAGCTGACGCCCACATCCCGCTCGTCCCTGCGGATCTTGGCTGCGGGATCCAACGGCTTCACGTCCGAGAGAACAATGAGCATCTTATGCTCGCAGGGGGACTGCGCCATCAGCTTGCCTGCCGCCCGGACGGCAAGGCCGTCCCGGCTGCAGCCTTCGGCGTAATAGTCAAAGATACGGCTGTTGTCGCCGGCGGAGGCATAGTCGTTAAACAGGCGCAAGACAGTGAATCCGCTCATGGAGCAGAAGCTCATCACCCTGCAGGGGACGCGGCAGCGCGAGAGGGCCTCGGCGATGATATAGGCCTGCGAGGAGATCTGCGCCGCCCGGTCAACCTGGGAATGGGACGCGTCCAGCAGGATGTCCACGCTCATGTCTCCGGCGTTTTCGTTCTCCTTTTTTTGAAAGACCTTTTCGTCGCCCAGCCTTGCTGTTCTCCAGGCCAGCGCCGGGTCCAGCACGCCTGCGTTTGCCTTTCGCTGCGACGGCTGCATATGCAGCAGGACGGAGTTCATGATACAGGTGCTGAGCTTTGCGATGAGCAGCCGGTTCTGCGTCAGGTTCCTCCGGTAACTGGCGCGGTTGTTGGCGACCACTTCCTCCTGCCGCTTTCGCTGGTGCATTTCAAAGGTGTTGTAGATCCCGTGCAGCTCGCCGATCTCGCCCTTTGTGAAGAACAGATGGGTGAATCTGTGGTTCCCGGTGCAGAGCTGCTTTTCCAGCATGGCGACCTGCTCGGCGGGGTAGATGGATTTCCCGAATTTTGTCTCCAAAAAGGCCCTCAGCTCGGATGCGTTCATTTTGGCGCTGGGAAAAATATCGCCGTCCCAGCCATGCACGCCGCCGTGATACAGGCCCTCTTCGTGTCTGAAGATGGGGCCTCGCTGGAGAAAACTGTCCACAGACATTCTCCTGAACCGGGGCAGCCGATGCTTAAGGCGGATCTTTCCCTCCCCATACAGCCCGTACCGCTCGTAGAAGAAGCGCCTGGCCGCGGCCACGATCTCATCCGTGGTCATGCCGGCGTCCAGCTTCAGTTCCGTCTCCGCAGGCGCGGGGCGCATCCGTTCCAGTACCGGGCGGACGCGCCGCTCTCTTTCGAACAGGACCGGTTCCAGCGCGCACCAGAAAACGCTCTCGTAGAACGCAGCGTTTTTATACCCGTCCAGCATGGCGAACAGCGCTTCCAGCTTCGCATACTCGCAATGTCGCCTGGCGGAGCCGAAAATGATGTTCCAGTAGAGATCCACGCTGCCGCTGCGGTCATAGGCTTTAAAATCCGGCACGAAAGAGTAGTCCTCGGCGCAGTTCCATATGATGTTGTCGGCGCGCCGTTTCTGCAGATCGGCGATGTTCTGGTCCATGGCAGTATGTTTTACGCGCGGAAAATATCTTCTTTCCTCAGCTTGCCGTCAATGCGGGCGGAGACGATATCCTCCACCAGCGTTCTCTCGAACTCGTCAAAGCTCTTGTTGATGATGGCGACGCTCAGCGCCTCGTGCATGCTGAGGCCGTTTTCCACGAGATTGACCGTTGCGAGCAGGCCGCGCAGATCCAGCGCCTTTGTGGAGATCTCGGAGCTTTCGCACTTCCGGCGGATCTCCTCGAACAGGGTCGTGAGCTGGGCGGCATACTCTTCCTTGAGCGTCGGGTACTGCTGCCCGAGCAGCTTCTCCAGATCCGGCCCGGAGATCACCGGCATGTTGATGACCATGAAGCGGGATGCAAGGGCCTCATTCAGCTCCCGCGTGCCCGCATAGCCGTAGTTCATCGTGGCGATGAAGCGGGTCGCGGGGGCAAGACTGATCCGGCTGTAGCCGGGGACGTCGATGATCCTTCGGAAATCCAGCGTCGCATGGAGCACGGCGAGGGATTCGTTCTTCGCCATGTTGATCTCGTCCAGGACGCCGAAGCCGCCGGCCTCGGCGCAGGCATAGATAGGGCCTTTCCGGAATGAGACCTCCCCGTTTTTGAATGTGTCCGTGCCGATCAGACTCGACGCGTCGGTGTTCAGATAGAAGGAGACGTCCCATTCCGGCCTGCCGAAAACGGCGGAAAGATTCTCCGCCAGAACATTCTTGCCGGTGGCCTTCGGTCCGACAAGAAGCAGATTCTCCCCGGAGAGGATGGCCGTGATCGCGAGACGCCAGACATCCACGCCGTAGTATTTGAACTTGGGGGAAGGGATGCGGATCGTGTCGCTCTCCGCCGCGGGATAGTCCCTGCGAAATTGCTCTATGCGGGCAATCAAAGCCTCGTCGACGCCCTCTTGTCTCAAGAAAACAAGCATGTCTCCATAGCCTCCCGACCGTTAGGTTTTTTATTAGTTTAGTATGGGGAAGTGCGTTTGTCAACCGGGATGCGGCAAAGAGCGATGCCGCGCGGGAACGATCATTCACCGGGATCAGGGAAAATCGACGGCCGTATCCAAAAACAGAAAACCGAGAGGATGATTCCTCTCGGTTTTCTGGAGCGGCCGTCCTTCGGTCAGGGCCGAACGGTCTGCATAGCCGTCGGGCAGATCCGCCGGCGCGGCTCCCGGATCAGTAGCCGAAATAGAAGTCGAAGAACTCCTCAAACGGGTTATCGCTCCAACCCTGGGATCCCTGCTGGCCGTTCTGCGGCTGCTGCGGAGCAGGCGTATCTTCCGTAACGCCTTCGTCCTTCAGGGCGGGCTCGGTCTTGGAGCCGATCTCGACGTCGAGCTGGATCTCCTGACCCTGACGGTAGATGCTGAAGGTCATCACATCGCCGGGGTTGGCCCTGGAGATCACCTGGACCAGATCGTTGGAGTCGTTGATGGCGGTATCGTCGACCTTGACAATGACGTCGTGGAGCTTGATGCCCGCCTTATCGGCCGGAGCATCCGCGGTGACGTCCTGCACGACGGCGCCGGCCTTGATGCCGGTGACGCTGGCAGTCTCTTCCGAGAGCGGCGATACGGTGACGCCGATGTAAGGCTTGAGGATATAGCCGTTTTCGATGATGCTGGTGACGATGCGCTTGACGCTGTTGATGGGGATGGCGAAGCCGATGTTGTCGATCTCCGCTTCGGACATGCCGGAGGACGAATACTTGGCGTTCGTGATGCCGATCACTTCACCGCGGGCGTTGAAGAGCGCACCGCCGGAGTTGCCGGAGTTGATGGCGCAGTCGGTCTGGATCAGATTCATCGAGGTGCCGGCTTCGATCCGGACATTGCGGCTCAGGGCGCTTACGATGCCGTGGGTCAGGGAGAAGGTCAGCTCGCCGAGCGGATTGCCGATGGCGAAGACCTCTTCGCCGACACGCAGCGTGTCGGAATCACCGAACGTAACGGGTTTCAGATTGTCGGCCTCGATCTTGATGACGGCGATGTCGTCGGCGGCGTCGTATCCGATGACCGTCGCGTCGTAGGTCTCCTGATCATAGGTCGCCACAGTGACGGTCCGGGATCCGCTGATGACGTGGTAATTGGTGAGGATGTAACCGTCGCTTGTGATGATAAAGCCGGAGCCGGAGGCCTCGTAGGTGCGGCCGTAGCCGTAACGACTGGTCGTCTCTCCGCTGATGGTGATGCCGACGGTGGAGTTGACGTTCTGCTCATAGAGGTCCGCAGGGGAGAGTTCGGGGGACTCCGCGGCGAATGCGGTCTGTGTGCCGCCGACTGCGATGCAGCCTGCAATCAGGCAAGCGAGAAGGACAAGAGCCAGGGTCTTTTGAAGAAAGGTGTGGGAAACGGCTGAGAAGGTGTTCATGAATCAAGAGCCTCTTTTCTGAAATGTAGTTCATCTTTTCGTATCGGGTCTTCGCTGTCCTGTTGTCTCTATTGAAGCATGGAAAAATGAAGAAATCCGGGATATATTTTGAATTTTCTGATAAACAAATTTGAACAGTTTATTATGCCTGAATACGCCGCGCCGTCTGCGAAGGCGACACCCTGTCCGCAGCCGCGGCCGCCGCCGGTCTGCCCCTCCGCCCATGCAGCAGCGCTCTCACCGGAAAACAGCATCACCTCGCAGGGAGGAGCATTTGCCGGGATCGCGAGGAACCGGTCTGAAAACACAGGAAAAGCCCCGCTTTGTCCGGCGGACAAAGCGGGGCCCTTCCGTTCAGAACGCGGAGAGATCGCCGCCCGCCGCGTATTTCCCGATACGCTCGATTTCCGCATAAACACGCGCTATCGCGGTTTCATTCAGCCACCAGCTGTCTTTTCCGATGTTCCTGCCCTCACGATCCACCGTGCCGAAATACGCGAGCTTATCCATGGGATAGCCCAGCCGTCTGGCGCACATTTCCGCCCTCCGCATCATGAAAGCTTTTCCCACGATCAGGATCCTGTCAAACGCGTTGAGGTCCCGCTTATCGGGGAAAACCGCCGTGTCTTTCTCGATCAGCTTCTTGGTGAAAGCGAGATTTTGATAGGAGTTGGTAGCCTGGTCTTCCATTACCAGCTGCTCCGGGGATATGCCGAACTTCTCAACTCCGGACCTGTACATCCGAATACACTCTTTTTCCTTTCCCGCATTCAAAAGCCCCGTGGCTCCGGAGAGTATGATCTTGCTGTTTGGCGCGATAACGCCCAGGTCAAGGAGTCTCCTGACTTCGCACATGGTCCCGTCGATGAAGTCGTTGCCCAATACGATCGTAAGGTCACACTGACCCAATTCCGACGCGGGCGTCTCGAAAAACAAAAACTCGCTGATCGCCCGGACGGTATCGTTCGGATATTGAATCGTCATGGATTCCATCTTTCGTCCTCCTGTTGACATGTATTCGATAAGGCCTGCAGCATCTCTTCTGCCCGCGAAAGGAGCTCTTCCGACAGCCGCTCGGCATGGCGGCACTTTATCCCCTGCCATGCGTCTTTCATGTCCAGAAGGACATAGGCAGCGTCAAAATTGTCTGCACTGTGCTCGGTCAGCTTCTTGTCCATGGTTCGCCAAATGCTGTCCAGCAGGTTGTCCTGGACTTTGAGCGACAGCTTGTCGTTCACCAGCGCATAGACAAAACACCCGAGGCATGAGGCGTTGACGGTATTGTCCGCAAGGATGATTTGATAAGAGCTCTCCAGCTCTTCCATCGAAGCGTCAAACGACCCGGCGTCCTGCAGGAGCACCAGCCCGCTGAAGCAGCGAACGATGGATGGGACGACCTGTTTTGAGAGTTCCCGAATATACTCTTCCGCTATCAGAAGGACATCCTTTTTGTTTTCGCGCGTATCCCACACCCGATCGCTCGTATTCTTCTCAACGAGCGGCTGCCCGTCCGAGCTTATCCCGGTCACTTTAATATACCCGTGGAGGATATAGGACAGAAGCGCTTGCAAAGAATACTTGTCTCCGGATGAGGCATACGCTTTATTCTCGATGTCATACGCCATATAGCGCCGCTCCGCCATATCGCCGCCAAGCAGCCGGTTCAGGTATTTCCGCGAAACAGGATCCGGGCTTACCAGCAGCATCGCAAGCAGGTTGGCCGACAGCTCGTAATCCATGTTCTCCCGGAGCTGTCGAATCGCTTCCCGATACAGCTTTTCCGCATCCGCAGAGTATCCGCGGCCGGCGGAATGGGCAACATCGAACGCATGATAAAGCGTGCATTTCGCAATATTGTTTTTTGCCTTTCTGCGCAGATCCTCATCCTTGACAAATTCCGCCAGCGACAGCAGCTGACCTGAAACGGAATTGCTTTCGCTGTATTCACCGAGGCGCCTGTGTACTTCCGCATCCTGTACAACGATCCCGGTGATGGCCGGGTCGACGGGGCTGACATAGTAGGTTTCGCGGTAATCGAAAACAAAGCTTCTTGCCGAATCCAGCGAATCTTTAAACCGCTCACAGTATTCAGGCTTCCTGATGCTCCCGTTATGGACGCCCTCTATGGAGTTTTTTGACAGATAATACAGAAAACGGAGAAGGGAAACGCACAGCGTATGGTGCCGGGAGACTTTTTCGAGCGGCAGCACAAGCTGTTTTTTCAGAGTCTCCAACAGCAGCGGAGCCGCATCCGTGTCAAACGTACGGTTATCAAACTGTTCGAGCGTGCTTTTCCAGATGTCCTCCGCTCCCGTGATCTCTATATGCGCAATATAATCCAGACTGCTCTTGATATAGTGTGCCGCAAAAAAATCACGGATATCCTGGTGGCTGATCTGAAACAAGCTGCCTGCCCCGGCTTCGCCGTCGCCGACCGCCGGGAAAAGCTGATCCGTAATGCTTTGAATAAGCTGATCGTAATCGCTGCCTGGCAAAGCGCCAAGCGTGATCCCGCGTCCAAAGCAAAAGCAGGATTCCAGCGACGCCCGGAGGCGGGCTTCCTTCGGAACGGCTTTCAGGCAAGCGTCTATGTTGTCAATAAAATCCAATTTCGAGACCGTAAATGTATTTTCATTGGTCATGCGAAAGCAAAGAAACGGGAGCAGATATGCGTATGCAGCCCGCAGTTCGTTTGTCAGTGTATTGCCGAATTTGTCGACCGGGTGATTGATGAATACTTCTTTGAGTATTTCATACTTTGTCTGCAGATCCGGCGCCTGGACCCGCATTCCATCGGCTTTGTTTATCGCAGAGAGTTTGTAGAGGCGAAGGTACAGCGGCAGCTTCAGAATGCTGCGCGGGTCGATCACAATATCTCTGACGCCCAGATAGCGTTGTATCTCTTCATCATTTAGATCACATATTTGCGTCAGAGTAAATTTGCTCGCAAGACTGGACGGGAGATAGCGCGTAGTCAGGATAATATTCGAGATCCCGCTCTCCTCTGTAAGCGCGTTTATGGCGCTGATTGCTCGTACTTGATTTCCTGCGACCTCGTTCAGGCCATCAAGAAGGAAAACGACGGTCGGCGCTTGATATTCTATATGCAGCTCCCGGATGAGGTTATCCTCCCTATCCGATATTTGCTTCTGAACATGTTTCAGAATGGGATTCCCATCCTTTGCATCGAAGTCGACCTCAGATAGTTTTACATAGATCGCTATGTAATGATGATGTATATGCAGCATAGAAAACATCTGCTGCAGGAGAAAAGTCTTCCCACACCCGCCGTCGCCGGAAATGCAGATATTCTTGTGAGTATCGAGCAGTTCGATCAGCTTGTCCTGCGTGCACTCGATCGTTGAGCGATCGACGCTCAACCGACGCTGCACAGCATTTTGCGGATCATACAGCAAGCCGGTCTGCGCCGCTTTCCAGGCTTTGATAGACTGAAGAGAGTAAGACTCGGCTTGTTCCAGATACGCGGTGGGACAAATACCGGAGATCAATTGCAAGAGCTTTCCTATGTCGGATGTTGAGGCTTGGAGATCCCCCAAAAGGGTTTTTGGGTTCGCATGGATCTTCACTCCGCGGCTTTTTTCAGCAACACGTTTGGTGGGAAAAAACGGTACGATCCCGGATGGGCCAAGGCATTGCAGCGCCAATTCGAATTCCATTTTTATGATATTGGATCCCCGGCTTTTTAAGCGCTCAAGATAACCATCGGTAACAATGGGCAAGAATACCGAGCAGCTGCTGATGGCTTCTTGCAGTTGCTCATTCCACAGCCCGGCCTCAAGATCAACGTCGTCGTAAGCAGAGTAGGCAGATTGATCCAATTTCGCTTTTATTTTTTGGGCGATGTCGGCGCCGTCCGAGTGCCGGTAGCTGATAAATACTTTTTTTGCATTCGCGCTCATCTCTGTTATCTTCCTTTTTCTCCTCGCGCGTCGCCTTGTAAGGCTTCAGAAGCTCGATCCCTTGCGTGTCGGCAACCATACCGCTCCTTTTGCACGCCATATCATTCTGTTTTTCTGTTCAAGCCTCGACCTGCATTTACGTTTCAAACCTCATTTTATTATATTTTACTATAACATAGCGGAAGGCAAATAAAAAGGGTCACAGGGAAAAAACCTGTACGCTCCAAGCGGGAGTCAGGCGGCCTGCAGCCCTCTTCGTATCTGATGCGGACATGAACGGCTTTCCCGTCCGCAGGCGCGTCACCATCCGGATCGAAAACCCGCCGCAGTTCAAGCAGACGTGGAAAACGATCATCGAACGGTCTCCGCGCCTTCTCTATCCTGCGGACGGAAAAATGATTTATGCTTTTATCTCTTGATGATATTGAGCCGGCGATTTTTCTCCGCCTTTACTTCAGCACCGGATTCACATACCGGCCGCGATCGACCGTCCTTTTACCGTATTGAATTGCGGAGACCGGGCAGCGATTGATGCAGCCGCAGCCGCTGCACTTTTCTTCGTCGATACGGATGATCTTGCGGATCATGGCTTGTCCTCCCTCAGTCTCTCTTTTTACAACAGTCATTATACCATAAGCCGCTTCCGTTTGGAATGCCTTAAGAACATGCAAATACTCCCGCCCGCCGGTCCATGCCGGCTGGCGGGAGTGTTCCTTGCGGTTTCATCGCGGCTTTGCGCATGGGCCGCGCAGATCAGAACAGATAATCCCATGCGTTCAGGCTTTCACCCGTGCGCTGTTCTTCGTCCGTGACGCCCGGGACAAGCTCTGTGACGGTGGCCTCTCCCGAAACGGGGTCGATATAATACCGGATCTGCGCGCCGGTGTAGGAGCGGAACAACACCACGATCTCATTGCCATCGGAGGACAGCGCTTCCCAGTAGCTCGGGTATTCCCCGTTCTTCACGATCTCCGCCAGCGCAGGATTCTGAATAATGCAGCAGTTCCGGACGGCGGCAGCAGCCTGCTCGTCCGTAAGCTTCTTTTCGCCCTGCGCGGGCAGGAGCGAGAGCGTCTGCATCATGTAGCCGAACCGTCTGCCGAAGCCCTCGGACTCGACGATATACGTACGCTCCCAGGCGATGCGGCAGCCGTCTCCGGCCGGGATCACATATACCGTCTGCAGCTGATCGGGCATGTACCCGCCGCCCTTGACTTCGTCCGCGTCAATGCGGATGCAGCTTCCGAGCTGTTCCAGTTCAAAAGCGTCGTCCCTGCGGACCTCATATTCGCCGGAGAGGAATGCGCAGATGTTCGCGGCGACGGTCCCGGCATCCTGCGGATTGTATCTCAGCTCGAGATAGTTCTCGGGCTTTTCGGGATCGTCCCAGCACGAGACGAAGATCTCGCGATCCGCTTCGCTGCGGCGCACGAAATTCTCATAGTCGTAATCCACCTCGAAGCCGAGCGCGTCGTTCCGGACGTGCTCGTAGCGGACCGTCTCTTCCATGCCCTCGAGGATGATGACCCCTTCAAAGCGTTCGCCGTCCTGTCTGGCGGGCTCGGCCTGCGGCCTCGCCACGGCATTCCAATCCGGTTTCAGCTCGGAACGCGCCATTCCGGCAAAGCGGTGCTCGACGGCGCTGTTGTAATCCTCCTCGGAGATGGGCTTGCCTTCGCCGTCCGTATAGGTCCGCTGCTCGCCGTCCTCCGTCAGCTGTACGTCCATCGCGGCAAGGGTCTCGATCGTCGCCGTGCCGTCCTTCAGCGAAAGGGCGGCCAGCTGTGTCATACCATGCCAGGCGCCGTCGCGGACGTCATTGCTGCAGACGTAATAATACCGGTCCGCGGCGCTGTCGTAGTAACAGGGCAGCGTGTCCAGAATGATCTCCGGCCAGTCGTCCGGGCCCTTGATCTCCCCGTCGGCGTGGTACAGATTCCGGACTCCGGAGCCGTCGGGCAGGACTTCATAAAAGTGGGCATACGTGAAGATGCCGCTGCCCTGAGTGGAGGCGGAAAGCACCTCCAGCAGCCCGTTGTGATCCAGATCGGTAAAGGCATAGTACCAGTCCGGCGCATATTCGCCCTCGTCGAAGGCCCAGAGGCCGCGGTTTTCCTTCAGAATACGCCGCTGTTCCTCCTCCGGCAGCACAGAAGAAGCGCTCGTCTCGGGCGCTTTTGTTTCAGCCGGAGTTACGTTGATCTGAATCGTGCCGGTCGCTCTCTCAAGACAGGTAGCTCTGAGATAATACAGCCCGGCGGGCACGGTTCCCGACGCGCCGTCGGTGCGGACAAGATCTGCCGTAAGGATCGCCGTGCCCTCCATCTCGGGAAGCACGTTGATGTCCTGGCCGCCCGCGCCCGCGACGATCTCCACTCTGACCGAGCCTTTCGTCAGGTTTGCCGCGATCTCGATCTGCTCTCCGTCCGCGACGTCAAGAGACCCGACCATAAAGAATGCGTCCCTGTCGGCATTCCGGGCCGCGATCGTCATATGCTTCCCGTCGTTTTCGCTCAGTCCGAATTCAGACTTCCCGCATGCCGTGAGCGTCAGCATCAGCGCCAGAATCATGATCAATACGATGCTTTTGTTTTTCATAAGCTTTTCTCCTTGCGTAAGGACTATCTTCTTCCTTGCTTTATTCGCGTCGGATTATAATCTCAAAATGGGCGGTTTACAAGCGAACTTAACACTTTTTAAGAAAGCCTGGAGCGTTCATTCAGGACCGTCTCGACCTTGTTAAGCGTATCGAAAAAGCGCTTCGTCGCGATCATCGGGCCGCAGCACGGGCAGCCGAGCAAATTCCACCAGAACATGTGCTTCCACGAGGTATACGGCCCCTCAATTCCGAGCTCGATCGCCTTTGCTTTCAGCTCCTCGGCGATCCTCGCCATCCAGACCAGCGTGTAGATGAACAGGGTCGGGACGCCCAGGAGATAGGCCTTCCAGTAGGGCTGCACCTTCTGCCCGAGGATCTCTTCCAGCTCGTCCTGCAGCCCGCCGAGTGGCATATACAGCAGGAAGAAAAGCCCGGCGGTAAAGAAGTCGATGAAGCCCAGCAGGAAGCCGGGCCTGTTTGTGTGTTTGTACTTCATTCTTCCTCGCTCCGATCGAAAAATGCTCCGGCTTTCTTTGGGAAGCTCTCCGGGCCGTTATTTCAGCGGGTACAGCCTGATCTGCTCTAGGCTGCCGCGGTATTTCCGGAGATCCGAGGTCTTGAAGGGCTTGCCGTGGCCGGGAAAGAGCACGGCGGGCGCTTTCTGCACCATCGCGTCCCAGGACTTCTTATACTGCTCCGGGTTTTCGATCCAGATGATCGTCCGATGCCGGCTGGGAAAGCCGTTCATGGCCGCGTCGCCGCAGAAGAGCTTGTCGCCCGCGAGCAGGGAGATATGGTCCGCCGTGTGCCCCGGCGTCTCGAGGATCTCATAGGGGAAGCCGAGCGAGCGGAAACGCTCGGAGTCGATGGGGATCAGCCTGTCCAGGAACGCGTCCCGGATGGGCGGATAGCGGTGCTCGCCGTGGCCGAACAGGGCCAGGATCTGGCAGAAGAGCCAGGCCGGGTACGAGGAGCAGCCGCCCTCGAAGGAGTTCTGCCCGCGCTTTAGCCCCGCGATGGCCCCGGGGTGCAGGATGACCTGCGCGTCCGTCGCGGAGAGCACCTCGTTGAGAAAGCCCGCGTGATCGTCATGGGCGTGGGTGAGAAAAACGAATTTGATCTCCTTCGGATCGACGCCGTTTTTCCCGAGCATCTTCATAAAGCGCGGGAAGCTCCCGTCGTACCCGGTGTCGATGAGGATATAGCCGAGGTCGGAGGAGACCAGATAATTGTTGACGACCCGATTGCCGAGATTGCAGATCATGTTTTCCCTCCTTGAGCGGAAGATTGACAAACTGCTTGAAACACCGCCTCGGCGATGCACTTCGCTCCGGCGGCGTTCGGATGCAGGCCGTCGGGCCCGAACAGCTCCCGCTTTCCCTGCGTGAGCGCATACAGATCCACGAGCTCCGCGCCGTTCTCCGCCGCGACCGCTTTGACTGCTTCCGCGATCTCCGGGATGCGGTCGAGCCGCGCGTCGTTCGTGATGCAGAAGAAACGGTTGATCGGCTTGAAGGCGCAGGGCGGCGTGCAGATCACGATCCGCGGGGCCGGAGAAAGCGTGCGATACGCCCCGATCAGCTCCGCGTATTGCCGCCGGAAGGCCTCCGCCGAGATCCAGTTGCTGTCCTTGGAATCGTTGGTACCCAGCAGGATGACGACCGTATCGGGCCTGTATTCCATGCTTTGCCGGAAAGCACGCTCCTTGCGGAAGGGCTTGTTGCCGGTGTCCTGCAGCGTCCGGTCGTTGACCGCGAACGCGGCGACCTGGGTTCCGGGCCCCGCCGGCTTTTGCAGCACAGCCGGGTAACGGCGCAGGAAGAACAGGGGCAGCGTGCAGCCGTAGGTCACGCTGTCGCCGACACAGGCGATATGCTGTTTTCCTTCTTCGCGCCTGACGGGAAGCCGGATCGTCGTATAGCCGCACAGGACGACCGCCGCGGCAAGCAGCGCCGCAAGTATCAGAATCATCATGTATGTATTTATCGTTTCTCCGATATTTCGCCGTACAGCTCCGGACGGCGGTTTTTCATTCCCCAGACTTCACGGCGGCGGTACTCCCGCAGCATGTCCACGTCCAGCTCGGCCGTGTACACGCCTTCTCCCTCCCCCGCCTCAAACACGCAGGTGTTCCGCGAAGCGGGAAGCTCCGGGAGATAGACCACGCCGTCGAACAGGGTGGAACGGCCGTTGCAGTCCGGATGCGGAGACGGATAATTGCAGGTGGCGATGGCCAGCATGTTTTCATAGGCTCGGCCCCGAAGCTGCGAGAGGCGGTTGAGCTCCATCGGGCAGGCGTTGGGGACCAGAAGGAGCTCCGCGCCTTTGAGCATCAGGATTCGGGCGCTTTCCGGAAACTCCCGGTCATAACAGATCATCGAGCCGACCTTTATGATCCCGTCCTTCGTTTCCAGGTCTGCGACAAAGAAGCTGTCGCCGGCGTCCAGGACGCTTTCGTCGTCCGCTTCTCCGAAATCGCAGATATGGACTTTGGCATAGCGGTACAGCAGTTTCCCGTGCCGGTCGAAAAGGCATACCGTGTTTCTCGGTTTCGGCTCGTGCCGTTCCAGAAAGCTTATGGCTATGGCCATATCCAGGTCTGCCGCCAGCTCCGAAAAGCGCTGCACAAAAAAGCCGTCGCAGGGAACGGAGCATTCCTGCAGACTGGCCTTTTCACGCGGGAAGCTGTATCCGCAGCTCCACATTTCCGGGAAAAGCGCAATGTCCGCGCCCTTTTCTTTCGCCTGAAGGCAGGCCTTGATCCCCTTCTCCAGGTTTTCTTCCGGGCTCCCCGCCGGAAGGAGCTGCAAAAATGCGATCGTAAGCTTCATATCGTTCTCCGTATCCCTGCAGAAACGAAAGCGATTCTCTGCAAATGTCGATTCATCGTTGCCTTACAAACGGGAATTTATTGCTCCGGCCCAGTTCCGATTGTTTCCAGCCAGGCGTCGGCTTCAGCCCGGGTATGGAAAATCAGGACCCGCTTTTCCGGGTATTGCTCCAGCAGGGCCAGCAGCTTGGGTCGATTGTCCTGCCGGTAGCTGTAGACGAGATCCACCAGCTCCCGCTCCAGTCTCTGCTCCACCCAAGGGATGTCCGAGCGCTTCTGTCCCACCCGCTGACGGAGTCCCGCCATACAGGTTTCCTCGTCGTAGTCCAGAAAGATCAGCGTATCACATGCCCGGAGCCGAACTTCATAGGTCCGTCTGTAATCGCCCTCGATGATCCAACGCTCTCCCGCTGTCAGCTCCGCCAGGATTCTGTCGAAGTCCTCCCGGGGGATGTGGCTCTCGTCCGGCCGCCACCAGATCATATCCAGGTGGAACAGGGGCAGCCCCGTGCGATCCGCCAGCTTGCGGGAAAGGGTGCTCTTTCCGCTGCCGCAGCAGCCGGTGATCATGATCCTGATTCCGATGCCGTCCGTTTTCATCGCTTCCCTCTCTTCGTCCTCGCACAGTCAAACTCCGATTCATCGTTGTCTTACAAACCGGAATCTGTCAGTCAAAAACAACTATCCAGTCATTGGCCTGATATGCCTCAAAGCACATTTGTATTTGTTCCTCACTGCACTTCTCCTCAGCCAACGGTGGAAGCTCCTCTTTGGAAAAATATCGGCTTTCCGATGTCTCAATATTTTCAGAAAATTCGCCTCCAAGGATCTCGCATAGATAGAATATTTTTACCACACCATACGCATATGGCGGGGGATTGTGTTTATCCCTGTCCTGAACAGCTATAACCATTTTGACGAAAACGTCAAGCCCTGCTTCTTCTTTTGTCTCCTTGACGATATTTTCTGCCGGAGAAAGATTGAATTCACACCAACCTCCGGGCACCGACCATTTTCCCTTTTCACATACAAGCAGAATTTCACCATCCCTAAAAATCGCAGCGCGAGTATCTACCTTTGGCGTTTGGTAACCTTCATCGCCGCAAAACAATCCCTTGATCTTCTCGGCGGGTACATCTGCTCTCATCAACATCATTTCTGTGGATATTTCCCTGATACGCTGATAACGTTCCTTGTCATATATGTCATGTCCATAAAAGAGTCCGGCTTGTGCAAGACTCTGAAGCTCTTTTGCCCATTCAACAATTTGATCCATGTCTTTTACCCCCACAAATCCCGACTTGTCGTTGCCCAGCAAACGGGAAGCTGCAAATCTCTTAAACAGAGTATCCCAAATGAATATCAAAAGGTGCGATCAGCAGTTTTTGCAGATCTTTATTGTAGTTTTCGAAAAAGAGCTTTATAGCCTTGCCATAGTTTTCTTTTGTATCAAACTCCCAGTACGAGCAGTACTTTACGCACTTTACGATCCTGGTCAACTCTCTCGGAGGCTCACCAAGCTCGATTCCGTCTATGGTATAAAACCTCTTGAAATACTTAAGAGACAGGCAGCCTTCGCATTTAAGCTGATTTGCGGACATTTCTTCAATCTTTGCTTCAAATTGCTCGAGCCTGTCAGGCTTTACCTGAAAGAGTTTCATCTCAATAAAGGTCTTTTTCACAGTGCGTCCCCCAAAAGTCTCTTCTCTGCAAATCCCGATTTGCTGAGACGATTATACACTATCCGGCCCGGCTGTACAACGTGAAAAGCTCTCTTGCCCCTCGCGCGCGTTTTGTCAGGGGCGATCGACTCCCGCGCAGGGGCCCGGCCACGGGCTCCCCGGCGGCCCGCTCCGGCGCTGATTTTTAGCTTGACAGCATCAAATATATTTGATAAAATATATTTGTATAAAACAGGCCGGAGGAAAAGAGATGGACTGCGATTATCAGGAAGCGATGAAGCTGATAAACCAGCTGTGCTTTCCGCTCTATGCCGCGGCGCGCCACGTGACGGGGCTCTATACGCCCGTGCTCAAGCCGCTGGGGCTTACCTATACGCAGTACATCGTTTTTCTCGTTCTGTGGGAAAAGGACGGCCTGCCCGTGGGCGAGCTCGGCGGAAAGCTGCTGCTGGATAACGGCACGCTCTCTCCGCTGCTGAAAAAGATGGAGCAGGCCGGCTATGTCCGCAGGGAGCGGAGCCGCGAGGACGAGCGCGTCGTCGTCATCACGCTGACGGAAGCGGGCCGCGCCCTGCAGGAAAAGGCGAAGGACGTCCCCGCGAAGGTCGCGGGCTGTCTCGACCTGCCGCCCGAAAAGGCGCAGGCGCTGTACGGCCTGCTGTATGAATTATTGGAAAACCAAAAGAAAACGGAAGGAGCAGAAGCATGAAAACAGTGTACGATTTTACGGTGAAGGATCGACTCGGAAACGACGTCAGTCTGGCGGACTATCGGGGCAAGGTGCTGCTGATCGTGAACACGGCTACCGGCTGCGGCTTCACGCCGCACTATGAGCCGCTGGAGGCCATGTACAGGGAGCTGCGGG
>JAFXTM010000101.1 GCA_017535865.1 Oscillospiraceae bacterium | reverse complement strand
TGAAGGGCATGGCGAGGTCCTTCAGATTGGGGTTCTCGCCCTCGACCTTCTCACGGCCCGGGGTGACGGCGTAGCCGTCGTAGCGGCCCTCGGCCACGCCGCGGTGGCCGTTGAGGTCGTAGCCCTTGTACTTGGTCTCCAGCAGCTCGCCGAAGCGGGTCATCTGGCTCTTCATCTTCAGCAGCCAGGGATTGCGGATGATATTGCCGAGTTTTCTGGCAAAGGGGTCGATCACGTTGCCGGCGCCGTCTTTGTAGTTGCGGTTCAGCTTCGGGCCGTCGTGGGTGATGCCGCAGAACTCCTCCACGTCGTGCACGGCATAGTAGCTCGGCACGCCCATGATGGCGCCCATTTCATAGCGGCGTCCGTTGTAGTGCGGCGACCAGCACTTGCCGCCGACGCGGTCGAGGCGCTCGAGGATCGTGTAGTTCTCGTAGCCCTTCTGTTCCAGATACATACCGGCGGAGAGGCCCGCGGGGCCGCCGCCGACGATGCAGATCCGGGTGTTTTTGTCCATGGTGATTCCTCCTATATCTTGTATCTTTGTTCCGACTGTTTGGTCGTTGTTTCTATTATATAGCATATATCCCAAAAATGCACGCTCTTTTTTAACGGTGTGAAGAAATTTGTCTTTTCATCCGCAGGAGGCTATGGTATACTGGGATCATAGATTGTTCAAAGGCTGAGGAGGCGGTTTGCCGTGCGTTTTTCCAGCTTTGAAGAGATGCTCACCCACTTTGCCCGGACGACGCCGGACGCCCCCGCTCTGCGCTATGAGGACCGAACCCGGTCTTTCGCCGCGCTGGAGGCGGCGGTCGCTGCGCGCGCCGAGGAACTGCGCGCGGCGGGCCGGAGCTGTTTGGGTCTGCTCGCCGACGGGAGCGCGGACTGCGTGATCGAGCTCTTCGCCGCCGTGCGCGCGGGGCTGCAGCTCGTGATGCTCGACCCCTCCCTGCCGGACGAGCTGCTCCGCTCCCTGATCGCCTACACGGATATCGACACTCTCTGGGGGGACGAGGAGCTTACCGAAGAGCTCGCCGACGCGCTGACCGGCGGCGTGACGGACGGAAAGGGGCGGCTCCTGTTCTTCACCTCCGGGACGACCGAGCGTTCCAAGGCCGTCGTGCTGACTGAGCAGAGCCTCTGCGCGAGCGCCTGGAACGGCTCTGAAAAGCTCCCGCTCGCGCCGGAGGACACGCTGCTGTGTCTGCTGCCGCTGGGACATGTGTTCGGTTTTGTCTGCGGGCTGCTCTGGGGCCTCAGCTGCGGGGCCTGCGTCGCGCTCGGCCGCGGCGCCCGGCACTACGGGGACGACTTCGCTTTCTATCGCCCCACGGCCGTCTCGCTCGTACCGCTCCTGCTGGGCTTCCTGCTTCGACAGGGCTGTCTGAACGAGGAGCTGAAGCTGATCCTTGTCGGCGCGGGGGACTGTCCGCCCTCCTTCCTGCAGGCCGCGGCCGCGCAGGGCATTCGCGTGAGCTTCGGCTACGGTCTGACCGAGACCAGCTCGGGCGTCGCCATCAGCGTGGAGGGCGATCCCTACGCCATGGAGATCTGTCCGGACGACACGATCACACTCGACGAGGACGGGGAGATCCTCATCCAGGCCCCCACCTGCATGATGCAGGGTTACTACAAGCGTCCCGCCGACACCGCGGCCGTGCTGCAGGACGGGCGGTTCCGCACCGGCGACCTCGGCCGTTTTGACGAGCAGGGCAAGCTGCACATCACCGGCCGGAAAAAGGACGTGCTCGTCCTGCCGGACGGCACCAAGCTCTTTCTGCCCGAATACGAGGCCGCCATCGCGCAGGCCCTCGGGAAGACCGAGCTCGCCGTCATGCTCTGCGAGGGCAGGCCTCTGCTGGTTCTGCAGGGAGAGGGCGAGGAGAGCGAGATCCTGCGCGCGCTGCGCCCGGTCCTGGCCGAAAGGCCGCGAGGTCAGCAGCTCGGCGGCGTCCGCTTCGTGGCGGAGCCGATGCCGCGCACAGCCACCGGGAAAATCAAACGCTGGGAACTCCAGCGGATCATGGAGAGGTAAACGACTATGAGCAGACAGGAGATCATCGAACAGATCAAGCGCGTTATCCTCGACTGCTTCCCCGACATGGAGGCTGCCGAGCTGCGCGAGGACAGCGTCATCAACACCGAGACCGCCATCGACTCGATGGGCTTCGTGCTCATCATCTGCAAGCTGGAGGCGATCTTCGGCATCAAGATCCCCGAGCGCCAGTGGCAGAGGCTGCAGACCTTGGGCGACGTGGCTGACGCGATCGAGAAGCGCCTCAAATGAGCACGGGTTACGAGAGGGAGTTTTTGCTGCGCAGCAAGGACGTGGATCTCTTTCGGAGGCTGCGCCTCTCGCGGCTCTTTGAGCTGCTGCAGGAGGCTGCCATCACCCACACCGAGGAACTCGGCATGGGCCGGGAAAAAACGCTCGACCGCGGCCTGCTCTGGGTCGTCACGATGCAGAGCGCCGAGATCGCGCGTATGCCGGAGTACGACGAGGGGATCATTCTGCGCTCCTGGCCGGGCGAAACGATGCACGTCTTTTTTCCCCGACAGTATTCGATCAGCACTCCGCAGGGCGAGACGCTGGTCCGTGCAAACGCCCTCTGGATGCTGGTGGATCAGCAGACGCGCCGCATGGTGTTTCCCGACCGCTGGGGGATCGCGATCCCGGGCGAGAAGCGGGAGGACGAGCTGGCGCTCCCCTCCGCCCCCGCCCGGCTCCCGATCACGGACGAGCGGAGTTTCCCCGTACCCTTCAGCTACGTCGACCTCAACGGGCACATGAACAACACCCGCTACTTCGACCTGATGGAAGACTGCGTCCCCGCCGCGGCTGCGGGCAGGCGTCTGCGCATCATCCGGACGGAGTACACCGGTGAGGCGCGGCTGGGCGATGTGCTCGCGCTCCGCTGGGGCGAGGGCGAGGCGGGCCGGTACTATCTGGAGGGCTCGCTGGAAAAGCCCTGCTTCCGCATGGCGATGGAGTATGAAGTATAAACGGCTTAAGCCGGGAACCGTCGATCGACGGTCCCCGACTTTTTTGCTTGCTTTCCGGGTGAAATGTCATTATAATAGAAAAAGCATTTCTTTTAGAGGTAATTCGACATGAGAGCCTTCAAGTTTTTTGTTCTGCTCCTGGCGGTGGCCTGCGTCTGCGGACTGGTCATGCTGCGCATGAATCAGCCCGATCTGGTCGGCCTGCCCGATTTCGTTTCGTCCACGCCCGGTCTCGTCTCTCTTCTCACTCCGGACGCCTCCACGGAACCGATCGGCGCGGCCGAGCCGACGCCGGAGCCCACGCCCGAACCGACGCCCACTCCGACCCCGATGCCGACGCCGCAGCTCTTCACCATTTCGGTCATCGGCGATCAGACCCTCGCCTCCGCCCCGCAGTTCCGCGACAGTGCCGTGGGCTACATTGCCCGTATGAACGGCGACTACAGCTATCCGTTCCGGAACACCGCGGAATACTTTCTGAACGACGACTTCACCATCTCGAATCTCGAGTGCACCTTTACCGACAAGACGCTCTATTCCGCGCAGCAGTTCAGCTTCCGCGCCCCGAGCGACTATGCGCAGATCCTTGTCGATGGCGGGGTGGACTTCGTCACGACCGCGAACAACCACATGATGGATTTCGGCCAGGAGGGTCTGGACGACACCTATGCGGCTCTGGAGGCCTACGGCATTCCATACGGCCGGGAGGACGACGCCAATCTCTGCACAACGCCCAGCGGTCTGACGATCGGCATCTACACCGCCTATAACAGCTATCAGCCCAGCAAGGACAAGGCCGCCGCCGCGATCCGCAGCCTGCGCGAGCAGGGCGCGGAGTACGTGATCTGCGCCTTTCACTGGGGTCAGGAGCTTTATTATTCGCCCAACGCTTTCCAGATCGAGCTCGGCCACGCCTGCATCGACGCGGGCGCCGATCTGATCTTCGGCAGTCACACCCACTGCCTGCAGCCCATTGAGCAGTATAACGGCGGCATCATCCTTTACAGCATGGGCAACTGGTCCTTCGGCGGCAGCACCGCCCCGACGGACAAAGACACGGCCATCGTGCAGATCACGCTCATGCGGGACCTGGACGGCACGCTCAGCGTCGCCGCGCTCAAGCGCGTTCCCTGCTGCGTCAGCAGCCGGCCCGTGAAGGAGGGCTACACCGGCGATAACTACAACGACTATGTCCCCACGCCGTATACGGTGGGCTCCGACGCTTACAACCGCGTGCTCTCCAAGCTGGACGGCAGCTATGAGGCTGGAAAACAAGGCGCGGATTACTCCAACTGGTACGCGAGCTGGGGCTAAGGTCAGACGAAGCTCGCTTATAGAATCAGCCCCTGGCTCACCATGAGCCGGGGGCTGATAATGACAGGATGCAAAAACGGATGCGGGATACCCGCATCCGTTTCCTTTGTTCAAGAAGGATTACTCCTCCGGCTCAGCCTCGGGCGCGACGCCGGAAGCAGTTCCGTCTGCGGAGACCTCATAGACCAGCGCGTCGTCGGCGGGCTCGTCCTCCTCAGCGGCCGGCTCCTCGACGGGAGCGGCGACCGGAGCGGGGGCGGACAGCGCGCGGATGGACAGGGAGATCTTGTGCTTCTCCTCATCGATCGCAGTGATCTTGGCATCCACCACATCGCCCACGGTGAGAACATCCTCGGGCTTGCCGATACGGCGGTTGGCGATCTGGCTGATGTGGATCAGGCCGTCCACACCGGGCAGGACCTCGGCAAAAGCGCCGAAAGGCATGAGCTTGACCACCGTGACGCTGGCGACGTCGCCCACTTTGTAACGGTTGGTGAACTGGGTCCAGGGGTTGCCCTCGGGATCCTTGTAGCCGAGAGAGATCTTGCGCTTCTCACGGTCGAAGTTGATGACGTAGACGTCGATCTCGTCGCCGACGGAAACGACCTCGGACGGCTGATGGATGCGGCCCCAGCTCAGCTCGGACACGTGGACCATGCCGTCGATGCCGCCGATGTCCACAAACGCGCCGTAGCTGGTCAGGGACTTCACAACACCGTGATACTTCTTGCCGACCTCGATCTCGTTCCAGATCGCCTCCGTGCGCTCGCGGCGCTCTGCCTGGGCAACACGGCGGATGGAGCCGACCACGCGCTTGCGGGCCTTGTTGACCTCGGTGATCTTCAGCCGCACGGTCTTGTGCAGCAGATCGGACATCGGGGCCTCGCGGGGCAGATCGGTCTGGGAGGCGGGAACGAACACGCGCACGCCCTTGACGGAGACGACCACGCCGCCCTTGTTGTCCTCGGTGACGACGCCTTCCATGACGGTGCCGTCCTCGACGGCGGCCTCGACCTCAGTCCAGACCTTGGCGGCATCCAGGCGCTTCTTGGAAAGACTGACAACGCCCTCCACATCGTTGACGCGGACGACGACGGCCTCGATGGGATCGCCGACCTTCACGGCGTCCTCCAGCTTGGTCCCGTCCTCGGTGAACTCCTCGGCGGGGATCACGCCGGTCTGCTTGGTGCCGAGGTCGACGCTGATCTCGGTACCGGTGATGGCGACTACGACACCCTTGACCTTATCTCCATTATATATAGGTTTCAGAGTCTCCTCCAGCATTTCGTCGAAGGACATCTCCTTCTCGGCTGCGGATTCTTCCACCTTGATCTCGTCTTTGATTTCGTCGCTCATGTTGTTTCTAACCTCCTTAATTATCCACGCTGGCGTGGATGCTCCCGCTGTAAGGCCCACGACGGCCTTTCCCCTCAGCGCTTCCAGGTCCAGCTCGTCCGTCCTCTCGATGAACTGAACCGAATCGCAATGCTCCCGGCATATCTGTGCCAGGTGGACGCTGTTCGCGCTGTGTCGGCCGCCTATGACGACCATCGCATCACAGTCGGAAGCGAGGCGTTCCGCCTCTTCCTGCCGCGTAAACGTAGCAAGGCATATTGTATCAGATATTTTTGCATTTGTACATCTTTTTTTTATTAATTCACAACATTCGTTGAAATTACTCCGCGTCTGCGTGGTTTGGACCACGACCCTTATCGATTTTTCCCAAAAAATGGGATGATTATCCAGCCATTCCTGCAACTCCCGCCTATTCTCAAAAACCGCGTGTTCCCCGCACCAGCCGCAGATCGCCTCCACCTCGGGGTGACGGCGCATCCCGATCACGATGACGAAGCTTCCCTCCTCGCGGGCACGGCGCACGATCGTGTGGATCGCCTTGACCTTGGGGCAGGTCGCGTCCGTGATCTCCGCGCCCGCGGAGATCAGCTGATCGTAGATCCGCTCCGCCACGCCGTGGGCCCGGATCAGCACCCGATCGCCCGGCCGCACCTCGGCGGGCGAGTCGATCACACGCATGCCCTTCGCGCAGAGGGCCTTCACCGCATCCTCGTTGTGGATGAGCTGACCGAGGCTCAGGCAGGGCCCCGTCTCCAGCAGCGTTTCCGCCATCTCGACCGAGCGCTGCACGCCGAAGCAGAAACCCGCGCTCTCCGCCACGCGCAGCTCTCTCATGCCCGCTCCTCCCGCGGCAGCAGGCCCAGATGCTCCCGGATGACGGCGCAGAATACCCGGAAGCTCGCCTCAAAGTCGATCTCCGTCGTGTCCACCGTCACGGCGTCGTCCGCCGCCTTCAGCGGAGCGGCCGCGCGGCCGGAGTCCTGCTCATCGCGATACCGGATGTCCCGCAGGACCTCCTCAAAGCTGGTCTCGACGCCCTTGTTCACGAGCTCCTTCAAGCGGCGCTCAGCCCGCGCCTCGGCGCTCGCGGTCAGATAGATCTTGAGCTCCGCGTCCGGCAGGACAACCGTGCCGATGTCGCGCCCGTCCATGATGACGTCGTGCTCCCGGGCCATTTTGCGCTGCATCTCCAGCAGGAAGGCACGCACCGCCGGCAGCGCCGACACGTCGGAAGCGCAGAGCGAGACCTCGGGCAGGCGGATCTCGGCGGAGACGTCCTCGCCGTTGAGGTACATCCGCTGCTCCCCCGCGTCGTTATAGCGCATCTCGATCGCGAGCTCCGGCAGGATCGATTTCACGGCCTCCTCGTCGCGCCGGTCTACGCCGCGGCGCAGCGCCGCGAGCCCCACCGTACGGTAGATGGCGCCGGTATCTACGTATACGAAGCCGAAGGCCTCGGCGCAGCGCCGGGCAAGGCTGCTCTTTCCGGCCCCGGAGGGCCCGTCGATGGCGATTGCGAAATGTCCGTTCATCCGTACACATCCTTTAACGCAGATTGTCCGGCAACATAGCCGGTGGACCAGGCGATCTGCAGGTTGAATCCGCCTGTGTAGGCGTCCAGATCCAGCACCTCGCCGGCAAAATACAGGCCCGTCACGAGCTTGGAGCCCATCGTACGGGGATCGATCTCCTTCGTGCTCACGCCGCCGGCGGTAACGATGGCCTCGTCGATCGGCCGAAAGCCCGAAACGGAGACCGGGAACGCCTTGAGCAGTCCGACAAGCCTGCGGCGCTCCTCGCGCGTGATCTCGCGCACCGGCTTGTCCTCCGGGATGCCCGAGAGGCGCACCAGCACCGGGATCATCGAGCGGGCCACCAGATCGTCCAGCGCGTTTTTGAACTCGCGGTTGGCATACTTTGCAAAATCCCGCAGGATCCGGGCGTCGAGCTTTTGCTCGTCGAGGCCGGGCTTGAAGTCGATCCGCAGCCGGTATTCGCACTCGCCCATATGCCGCATCTTGGCGCTGGCCGAGAGCACCAGCGGGCCGGAGACACCAAAGTGAGTGAAGAGCATCTCCCCCAGCTCGCGGTAGATGAGCTTCCCGTCCTCGCAGGCCGAGAGCGTTACATTCTTCGGCGCAAAGCCCTGCATCTCCGCACAGTAGTCATCCCCGCTCTCAAGCGGCACCAGCGAGGGCCGCCGCGGCGTCACGGTATGGCCCAGCGTCTCGGCAAAGCGGTAGCCCGCGCCGGTGGAGCCGGTCAGCGGATAGCTCAGCCCGCCGGTGCAGACCGCCGCCGCCCGGCAAAGGATCGTCCCCTCACCGGTCACGACGCCGCAGACCGCTCCGTCCGAGACGAGGATCTCCTTCGCCGCGGTCTGCAGCACGCGCACGCCGCGCCGCTGCACCAGCCGCTCCAGGGTATCGGCCACGTCGTTGGCGTTGTCCGAGACCGGGAATACGCGATTCCCCCGCTCGGTCTTGAGTGGGAGGCCGTTCGCCTCAAAAAACGCCATGACCTCCGCCGTCCCGAAGCGGCTGAAGGCGCTGTACAGAAAGCGCCCGTCGCCGGGGATGTTGGCCATAAAGGTCTTTACGTCGCAGTTGTTCGTCAGGTTGCAGCGGCCCTTGCCCGTGATGCGCAGCTTCCGTCCCAGCTTCCGGTTCGGTTCCAGCAGCGCAACGGACACGCCGCGCTCCGCCGCGGTCAGGGCGCACATCAGCCCTGCCGGGCCGCCGCCGATGACCACAAGTTCCGTCTCGGTCATTCTCTCCATATCTCTCTCCGCAGCGCCGCCAGCTCTTCTTCCGTCAGCGGCCGCCAGCAGCCCGGCCTGAGCTGCCCCAGCTGCAGGCTCCCCTCGCTCACGCGGCGCAGCCGCAAGACCGTCAGACCCGTCTGCTCGCACATGCGGCGCACCTGTCGGTTGCGCCCCTCGTGGATCGTGACCGCAAGCCGCGCTCCGTCCGGCAGCATCTCCATCCGCTCTACCTGCGCCGGCCGGATCGAATAGCCGTCAAGGGTCATCGGCTGCCGCAGCGTATCCAGCACCTCGTCCGTGACCGCACCGCGCACCCGTACTTCATAGCGCTTGCTCACCTCATGCGAAGGATGCATGAGGGCGTTGGCGAAATCCCCGTCGTTGGTCAGCAGCAGCAGGCCCTCTGAGTCCATGTCCAGCCGCCCGACGGGATAGACCCGCGTCCCGAGCCCGTCCAGCAGTTCCGTCACGTTCCGGCGTCCTTTTTCATCCCGCAGCGTCGTCACATAGCCGCGGGGCTTGTTCAGCATTATGTAAACTTTTTTGGCCTCAGCGGGCAGCGGCCGGCCGTCCACCCGGATCTCGTCCGACGGCTCCGCCCGCTCGCCCGGGCAGGCGACGCGGCCGTTCACGGTCACGCGGCCCGCGGCGATGCAGTCCTCCGCCGCCCGCCGGGACATGAGCCCCGCGGCGGCGATCCGTTTTTGCAGTTTCTCGCTCATCGTCTCTCCTCGGCCTGCGCCGCGCCCTCGCGGAAAAACAGTTCCGCCTCATGGATCCGCTCCCCGTCCCGGAAGACCTGCACGGTCCCGGCGTGGTCCCCTTCCGCGACCGGCGCGAACACAAAGCGCGGCAGATGCGCGGTCAGCGTGATCTTCGCCGTGCGCGGCAGGAAGATCCGCAGCGGGCGCGCTTCGGCCGCGACCAGGCTTCTTTCCCCGGACACGACCGGGACAAAAAATGAGAGCCCTGCGGTCACGTCGCGCGTCACATAACGGGAAAAGGCCCAGTTGTAGAGCACCTGCTGGTCCACCCAGTCGTTCGGGTCGTCCAGTGTCACGCAGATCAGGCGCGTTCCCTCGCGCTCGCAGCAGCTCACCAGACAGCGGCCGGCCGCCTCCGTGTAGCCTGTCTTGCCGCCGACGCAGCCGGGGCAGAGCGTGAGGAGCTTATTGTGGTTAACATAAGTCTGATCCTTCACGCTTGCGCTCGTCTCCGCCAGGAGGGCGGCGAGCTTCCGGTCCTGCATGCAGGCCGCCATCAGACGCGCCAGGTCGCGGGCCGTGCCGTAGTGCCCGTCCTCGTCCAGTCCGTGGGGATTGACAAAGTGGCTCCCGCTCATTCCGAGCTCCCGCGCGCGTTGGTTCATCCGCTCCGAAAAGGCCTCGATCCCGCCCGCGATATGGCAGGCCAGCGCGGTGGCCGCGTCGTTCCCGGAGGCGAGCAGCAGTCCTTCCAGCAGCTCGCGCACGGTGTAGCGCTCCCCCGCCCGCAGGTACATGGAGGAGCCCTCCATCTGCGTCCAGGCAGGCTGGATCTCCAGCTCCTCGTCGAGCGCCGCTTCCTCGACCGTTATGAGCGCCGTGAGCAGCTTCGTCGTGCTCGCGATCAGAGCGCGCTGATCGGCGTTCTTCTCATAGACGACCTCGCCGCCCCCGCTCATCACGACGGCCGCCGCCGCGCCGACGGACGGAAAATCCCCGGCCTGGGCCTGCGGAGCCGGCAGCAGGAGCAGCGCCGCCGCCAGCAGCAGCATGAGAAGTATCGCTTTTCGCATAATAAGCACCGCCCTTCTGAGCAGTGCTTAGTATGCGCAGATCATCCCGTTTTATTTGTCCTCGTTCTGTTTGGCGATGAAGGCGTCTATCTTGTCCATGACGACCGGCACCATGTCGATGATGCGGTCAACGGTGTTGCTCGCCGGGGGCGTGACGTTGATCATGCGGATCACGCCGTCCTTGATGACGAGGAAGCCGATGGGGTTGATCTTCACGCCGGTCGCGTTGCCGCCGCCATAGGGCCGCTCCGTCCCGCTCTTTTTCGACGTGAACTCCACGCCGCCGCCGCCGAAGCCGACGCTGATCTGGGAAATGGGGACCAAGGTGATCCCGTCCGGAGTGTAGATGGGGTCGCCTACCACCGTGTCCACCTTGAGGATGTTCTTCACGTTGTCCATGGTGGTCTGCATGAGTTCGCCGATGGGGTTCTTGATTTCGATGTTATCCATTGCCGTCTTTCCTTTCCTCGACCGCTGCCGGTCCTTCTATATTCTTCTCATTCTTTTCCGTATTCTCTGCCGCCGCGGCCTCCGTCCCGTCCGCTGGCTCGGGCGGGTTCTCCTTCGCCTCGCGCCGGCGCCTGCGCTTGCTGCGCAGCAGGATCCCCAGCGCGCCGAAGCCGATGCCGAGCACGGTCCCGAGGATCTGCCCGATGCGGATCGAGAAGCCGAGCCCGAGGTCCAGATGGGGCCAGTCGGCCGTGAAGTCCACGTCGGTGCTGACCTCGCAGTCCTTTACCTCAAAGCGCCTGCGGCAGATCGGCGCGAGGCTCGAGAGCGCGGCGTTTACCCAGCCGTAGGTCCTCGCCACGCTGCAGGGATCGAAGCCCGCCGCGACGTAGCGCAGCACGAAGCGGTCCACCTTGAACTTGCGCCCGAAGCGGCCGAAGCCGCGCAGCGCGATCTTCAAAAGCTCCAGCAGCTCGTCGCGGTTGAAGGGCAGCTTTTTCTTCTGCTTCGGCTTTTCCTCTTCCTCCGCGGGCTTCTTTTTCTTTTTTTCTTTCTTCGGTTTTTTCGGTTTGGGAGGCTTGTTCGGATCGGGAGGCGGCTTGGGGAAGAGCTGCAGTTGGAGCCCCATCACCTTTGCGGACAGGTGCAGCCGGCCGTCCTCATAGCCGAGGTCCGCGCCCACCGGGATCAACAGGATCAGCACGATCAGGCCGATCAGGATCCCCAGAATTATCAGGCCAACCAAGGTTTATCACTCCTTCGGCGTTTTCGTTCCATCCAGCTCCGTTATGCTGATCTGGCCGGGGGTCACGCCGTTTTGCAGTTCATCGATCGCTTGCTGGAGCTTCTCGACGCCCTCCCCGCCCGTCAGATCCGGCAGCGGCGGGAGCTCGGAGAGCTCGGAGATGCCCATGGTACGCAAAAACACATCCGTGGTACGGAAGAGCGCCGGGCGGCCCGGCACATCGAGCCGACCGCAGACCTCGATCAGGCCGCGCTCGGTCAGCGCGCCGACGGTGTAAGAGCTGTCCACGCCGCGCACCCGGTCCACGTAGGCCCTTGTCACCGGCTGGAAATAGGCCACGATCGCGAGCGTCTCCAGCGCGGGCTGGGAGAGCGCGGGCGGGCGGCGCTGCTCCAGGGTCCTTGTGATCAGCGGCGCGTATTCCGGCGCCGAGCACATCTGCAGCCGGTCCTCCAGCCGCAGCACGCGCACGCCGCGCTCCTCGCGGCGGCAGCGCTCCGCAAGCTCTTCCGCCGCCCGGAGGATCTCCTCCTCCGCCATATTCAGCACCAGGGACAGGCGCGCCACCGGCACGCTCTCCCCGGCCGCAAACAGGATGGCCTCCAGGGCCGATACCATATCCATACCGTTTCCTTACTCGTCCGCGATCTTCCCGAGGATCTCCTCCTCGTCGCCGCCGACGAATTCCGCCACATAGTCCCCGTCGCGCCGCTCGATCCGGACGCTGCCGAGGCTGCACATCTCCAACACGGATACAAAGGTCGCCACCACCTCGGAGCGCGAGGAACAGCGCTCATACAGCGCGCGGAGCGTCGAGGGGCCGCCGCGCAGGATACCGAGGATCTGGCGGCTCTTGTCCCGGATGCTGTACGCGATGCGGTGCGGGATCGCTCGGGCGATCCCGTCCTCCCCGTCTTCCGGGCTGCGCACGCCGCGCGACCAGACGGAGCAGAGCGCCCGCAGCAGATCCACAGGCTCATGGCGATAGGCATACTCCCGCGCGCCCTTCGGGAGCGGCTCGGGGAGCTTTGCAAAATAGAGCAGGCCCGTCTCGGAGGCTTTTTTCAGCTCCGGCGTCACCTGCTGGATGGCGGTGAAGGCGTCCTTCGCCTTGAGCTGCTCGAGGGACTGCATCAGCAGCTCGAGCTCGGAGACCTCCTCGTCCCCGCTCAGGAGCGTGCGCGTCTTGAGATAGAGCAGATGGGCGGCCATCTGCACGAACTCGCTCGCCACCTCGAGATCCATCCGCTGCATCTCCTCGAGCCAGGCGAGGTACTGATCCAGGATATCCGCGATACGGAGATCCCGGATCTCGATCTTGTTTTTCTGAAGCAGCAGCAGGATGAGGCTCAGCGGGCCCTCAAAATCCTGCAGCTCGTCGCGCTCGCGCACGACCGCTTCCAGATGAAAATTCGGATTATCCATGTACTTCAACGATAAAACAGCGTTTTGGCCAGCGCAAAACCGCCCCTCGCGAGCGGAAAGAGCGCGTCGTACGCCGCGTTGATCGCGGTGGACAGGGGCCTGCCGAGCACGCCTCCCCAGACCAGGGCGAAGAGCAGGAGCGAGACGTAGCGCTCGTAGCGCATCAGCCAGCGGTAGCGCTCGTCGCTGAGAAAGGAGAACAGGATCTTGGAGCCGTCCAGCGGTGGGATCGGCAGCAGATTGAATATCGCCAGGCCGATACTGATGACCGCCGTGAGGTCGATCATCCGCAGGAAATACTGTCCCGCGGCGCTCTTGCTGAGCGGGATATAGCACAGCCCGTACAGAAACAGAAACACCGCCGCGATGATCACGTTGCTCGCGGGCCCGGCCAGCGCCGTCAGCGCCATGCCGCGCTTCGGGTCCCGAAAGCGGTTCATGTTCACGGGGACTGGTTTTGCCCAGCCGACATGGCATACCAGCATCATAAGCAGGCCGATCGGATCAAGATGCTTGATGGGATTGAGCGTCAGCCGCCCGGCGAGCTTTGCCGTCGGATCGCCGAGCTTGTAGGCCACGAGGCCGTGACTCAGCTCGTGCAGGGTGATGCAGAGCAGCGACGGGATCACGCCCAGCAGGATGCTGAGCAGATAAGTGAAGTCAAAGCCGTCCCGGATCGTCTGCCAGGTACTGATCTCCCTCACTCCCTTCATTTTCTCATAGGGTTCATTCTAACAAAAACAGCCGGAAAACACAAGTCTGTCCTGCGATTTCTCACACAAAACGCTTTTGCTCCTCCCGATAGACGAAGCCGGCGGCGGCCAGCGTTTCCTCGAGCGTCCGCCGATCCAGGTCCAGATCCGCACACAGCGCGTCGAGGGACTCGTATTCGTCGCGCAGTTTTGTGTTTACATAACTCAGAAGTATCATGGGATCCTTCGGCAGCATCGCATTTTCCTCCCGCCGTTTTTTTCAGTTTACCACGCCGGAGCCATGTTTGCAAGCGCGCCGGAAAGGCGCCGGTCTCACCGCAGGACAAACGGCGTCCGGTCTTCACCGGACGCCGTTTGTCTTGTCGATCATTCCTCGGGGCTGAACTCCTCTTTGCCGACGCCGCAGAGCTCGCAGGTAAAATCATCGGGGAGATCCTCCCACTTCACGCCCTGCTCTTCCTCGTCGTAGACCCAGCCGCAGAGATTGCACACATAGCGCATGTCTATAACCTCCCGTTCAAAATGGAGCGGATCGTCCGGTGCGGACGTGTCCCCGCCGCCTGTCGTCATTATAGTCGAGCCGCCCGTTTTTGTCCACTTCTTTTTCCCACTTGTTGAATGCGGCGGAACATGCTATACTGTTATCATTCCATTCATCGCCGCGTGAACGAAAGGAGCGATCCCATGCGTTGTCCAAACTGCAGCAAAAAATTGCCCGGAGGGGCGACAATGTGCCCCGACTGCGGCACTCCCATAAAAAGGCGCGGAAAGCGGACCCTCGGGGCTGCGATCTTCGTCATTCTCTTTGTTCTGATCGTATCCGCCGTCCTGGTCTTCTTCAATCTGAAGGGCCGGGGCGATATCCCCGCTTTCAACTTCAGCACCATCCGCAGCATCTTTGTCAGGGACAAGGAGGCGCCGGCCGAGCCGGAAGCCTCCGGTGAACCGGAAGCCGCTGGTGAACCGGAGGCCGCGGGCGAGCCCGGAGAGGCAGCCGTACCCGCTCCCGCCGACGAGACCTCGGCCGCCGAGCCGGAAGCGGACGTCCCTGAGGAGACGGCCGCCGCGGAGCCTGCCGGGACAGCGGCACACGAGGCCGGAGCGCTTACGCCGCTGGAGGCCTGGCGGGCCTTTGAGCAGACGCATTTTGATGCGCTGTGTGAGACCTGGGACGCCTGCCGGGAGGCCGATGCAGATGCGCCGGGCCAGCTCCTGTGCGGCGACGCGCGGGTACTGCTGCGCCTCGCGCTGAGCACGCTGCTCGACGACGACATGGCGGCGCGGCTCACGCTGCAGAGCGAAGACGAGCCGGAGAGCTGGGATCTCTTCTCCTCCGTAACCGGGGACGCGAACACGGCTTTTCTTCCGCTGTTGGCCTCGGAGAACTTCACGTCGCTTCTGGGCGAGTACCGCGATCCCCTCCTGTCCGGTGTGGAAGCCGTGAGCGTCGGGGACGAGCTGCTTGAGGCCGAGGGCATCCTGGAACGCTGCCCCGGCAGCTTTCGCGTCGACCTTGATGCGCCGGCCGTTCGGCGCATCGCCTCCTCTCTGATCGGCGCGCTGCGTTGGGATGACCGGATCTCCCGGACGCTGGATGACGCCGAGGTATACGCGGCATTCTGCGCGCGGCTCGACGAGCTCGACTACGCGCTCGACACCGGGGCCGTGCCCGACGGCGTTCTGCACATGGTGCTGTATCTGGACGAGGCAGGGCAATACCGCGGGCGCAGCCTCTCCTTTGAGGCGGCGGACCGCAGCGGCCGTATTCTCCTTGTCCTTCCGCGGGAGGAGGAGACCTTCGGTCTGGAGCTGAGCGTCCGGGACGGCGAGGGCCTGAGGAGCGTTTCCGGCCGCGGCGTCGTGACCGGGGACGCCTTCCGCGGCAGCTTCCGCCTGCTGCGCAACGGCAAGGCCGCAGCCGAGATCGTGGCCGGACTCGCGGAGTAAGGCGCGTATACAATGTGAAAAGAGCGTTTGCGGTTTTTCCGCAAACGCTCTTTTCCCGTATGAGGAAGGCTTACTTGAAGTACCGCTCCAGCAGGCCCTTGAAGGCCTTGCCGTGGCGGGCCTCGTCGCGCGCCATCTCATGGATGGTGTCATGCAGGGCGTCGAGGTTGTACTTCTTGCAGAGCTTGGCCAGGTCGGTCTTGCCCTGGGTGGCGCCGTTCTCGGCGTCGACGCGCATGGCCAGGTTTTTCTTTGTGCTGTCGGTCACAACTTCGCCCAGCAGCTCCGCGAACTTCGCGGCGTGCTCGGCCTCCTCCAGGCCGGCCTTCTCCCAGTATGCGCCGACCTCGGGATACCCCTCGCGATAGGCGACGCGAGCCATGGCCAGATACATGCCGACCTCGGAGCACTCGCCCTCGAAATTGGCGCGCAGGCCCTTGATGATCTCCTCCTGGACCTCGGTCGGGACATCCTCGCCGAAGACCTTGCCGACGCCGACGACATGCTCGGAAGCCCAGCTCATCTCAGCCGCCTGCTCCACGAACTTGGAGCCCGGGACCTTGCAGACGGGGCACTTCTCGGGGGGCGCGTCGCCCTCCCAGACATAACCGCAGACGGAGCAAACCCATTTTTTCATGATAAAACCTCCTGTATATTTTTTCTTGTTTTGACAGCTTTCAAAACTCTTTCGGGTGTTTATACTCTATCATGCGGCCGGATATTTGTAAAGCGGCTTTGCAAAAAGTTCACGGTTCGGTCAAAGTCGTCTCCCCGCTCTCCGCAAGCGCCAGCAGCGCGGGCGCGGCGCCGTCCGCGAACAGCCGGACGGCGGCGAGCGCCTCCTGCAGGGTGTTGCCGCTGCTTCCCACCTCGAGGATCAGCGAGCCCGTCGTGAGATGCTGGTTGTAGCGCTGGCGCACAAGCGCCACCGGGCGCATCAGGGTCGGGTGCTTTCGCCCTGCCGCCTCCTGCAGATACAGCGCCAGCGCCAGGTTCGAGCGCCAGTTCGGGTGCTCGAGGCCGCTTGCGTCCGTCCCGACCAGGAGCATGAGCTGGCTCGCTACCGTGCCCTCTTCCTCGGCCATGGTCTTGTAGATCACGCCGTCCGTGCCCAGCGCGTCGCGGTGGATGTCGATCACCACGGCGATGCCGGGATACTCGCGCAGATAACGCTCGATCGCCTCGCCCGAGCGCTGGTAGGAGCCGGTATAGCTCGGGTAATCGTAGATCTCGCGGTCGTGCAGCACGCGCAGGCCCGCCTTCTCGAAGAGCGCGGCGAGCTCGTCCCCCACGCGTACGACGTTGCAGCCCGTGTCCTCGGTGCGGTAGCTGTCGTTGGCCTCGTAGCGGTCGAGCCCGGCCTGGGTATAGGCCTCGCTGCCGTGGGTGTGCAGGATGAGGATCTGCGGCCCCTCCGCCGGCAGGCGCAGGCCCGGTCCCTCGATCAGGAGCCCGCCGGGATCGACGCTGTACCCGGTCTCGTTCTTGATGCTGAGTCCGCCGCGGATCGTCGCCTCGCGCACCTCTTCGCTGCGCGGGTTTCCCATGATCTCCAGCGGGATCTCTTCCCCGGCGTCCGGCTCCGGGACGCTCTCCGGCTCCGGCTCCGGCACAGCCGTCGGCGTTGCTTCGACAGCGGGCAGAGGCGCCGGGGTAAACGCGAGCTCCCCCGTATCGAGCAGCACTACGTTCTTCATGCGCCCGCGCTCGACACTCTCACGCAGCCAGCGGAGACCGCCGTTGACACGGAGCAGATACAGGCTGAGCACCGCCAGACCCAGTACCGCCATTCTTCGGGATGTCCGCATGTCCTCGCCTCCTTCCCGTTCCCTATACTGTATGCGGGAGGTCGGGCAAACATGCTTCCGGGAGGGCCGCGGCGCTTGAAAGCGGGCCTCAGACGTGATATAGTAGGAAAAAAGCAAAAGAAACGAGGCCACTGCCATGCTCTATACCTATCGTCCGCGCGGGGTCTGCTCCCAGCTGATGGAGATCGAAGTGGAGGACAACACCCTGAAAAGTCTGCGGGTGCTCGGCGGCTGCGACGGCAACCTGCAGGGCATCGCGCGCCTCGTCGTCGGTATGGACGTCGATGAGGTCATCGCCAAGCTGGAGGGGATCCACTGCGGTTTCAAGCCGACCTCCTGTCCCGATCAGCTCGCCCAGGCCCTCAAAGCCATGAAGGCGGAGGCATGAGGCGTCTGCTCTGTCTGGCGCTGGCGCTGCTGCTCCTCGCGGGCAGTCTCCCGGCGGGCTGCGCCGAGGAGGCCGGGCTGTCGGCCGTGCGCGTCTACGTGGACGGCCTGCTGCGCCTGCGCGGTTACGACTGCGCCGGAACGCTCTATCTGAGCGCGGAGGACGTCTGCGCGCTTTTTGACATCCCTGCCGAGGGGACGCTGGACGGGGCGGGCTACACGCTGCGCCTGAAAAACTGGACGCTCTCGGCTCCGGCGGACGAAGAGGTCTGGACCGCGGACGGCCGCTACCTCTACTGCCCGGACGGTTATCGGGAGATCGCCGGGCGCGTCTGCTTCCCGGCGGACGTGATCGAGCGCCTGTTCGGTCTGCGCTTCTCCTTTGAGGCGGAGCGGGCCGAGACCGACACCAGCCGCTTTCAGCTCCTGCAGGGCGGCGCGAATTACTACACCACGCGCTTCCCCGCCGATGATCTCTACTGGCTGAGCCACATCATTTTCTCCGAGGCCGAGCTGGAGCCTCTCGCCGGGAAGATTGGCGTGGGGAACGTCGTGCTCAACCGCGTGGCCAGCAAAGCTTTCCCCTCGTCGATCCTGTCCGTCGTACTCGACCGGGAGCACCGGATCCAGTTTTCGCCGGTCGGGACGGGCACGGTCGCCTCCGATCCGGACGAGAGCGCCGTCATTGCCGCCTGTCTGGTCCTCGAGGGCTACAACACCGTGGGCGACAGCCTCTATTTCGTAAACCCCGAGGCAGCCGACGACTCCTGGTTCCGCAGCGCTCTGACCCCCACCGTCACGATCGGGCACCATCATTTCTACGCTTAGGAGCAGATCCATGTTGGAAGAAATCCTCGCCGCCGGCTTTGCGGAGCTCTCCCTCTCCGTCGACGAGCGGGCTATCCCCCGCTATCGCCGCTATTACGACGCGCTCGCCGCGCAGAACAAGGTCATGAACCTCACCGCCATCGACGGGGAGGCGGATTCGGCGCGTCTTCATTTTCTCGACAGCGCGGCGCTGCTGACGCTCGCGGATTTCCGCGGGAAGAGCGTGATCGACGTGGGCAGCGGCGCGGGCTTCCCCGGTCTCGCGCTGAAGGTCGCCGAGCCGGATATGCGCCTGACGCTGCTCGACAGTCTCGACAAGCGCGTGCGCTTTCTGCGCGGGCTGGCCGACGAGCTCGGCTTTGAGGACGTCGACTGTCTGCACGCCCGGGCCGAAGAGGCCCCGCCGGAGCTGCGCGAGAGCTTTGATATCGCCTGCTCCCGGGCGGTCGCGCGGCTGAATCTGCTGTGCGAGCTCTGTCTCCCCTTCGTCCGCACGGGCGGGCTGTTTCTGGCCATGAAGGGGCCCGGCGCGGAGGAGGAGACGCGCGAGGCGGCGCGGGCGATCCGCCTGCTGGGCGGCGAGCTCGAGCGCGTCGCGCTCTATCCGATCCCGGGCACCGAAACGCGCCACAGCGCGGTCATGATCCGCAAGGTCCGCGAGACGCCGAAAAGCTATCCGCGCCGCTGGGCACAGATAAAAAAACAGCCGCTTTAGCGGCTGTTTTGCAACTATCCCACTTCATCCGAGGATCTGTTCCTCCAGCTCCTCCGCCGTGTGCGCGATCGAGACCGCTCCGGCGGCGAAGAGCTGCTCCTCGCTGCGAAACCCCCAGGAGACCGCGAGGCAGTCCATGCCCGCGTTGCGGGCCGTGGCAATGTCGATCTCGGTATCGCCCACATACACGCAGTCCGCGATCGCGACGCCCATGCGCGCGGCCGCGGCGAGGACCGCGTCCGGGTCCGGCTTGCAGCGCACCGTCCCGCTCTCCCCCACGGCGGCCTCCAGCAGCCCGGGGAAAAAGCGGTCGGCCAGCTCCCGCACGGCGGCATCCGCCTTGTTGGAGATGATCGCCTGCCGGATCCCGCGTTTTTTCAGGCGCTCCATCAGCGGGAGGATCCCGGGATAGGGACAGGTCTCGACACAGCAGTGCGCTTCATACCAGGGCCGATACCAGGCGACAATCCGCCGCAGGAGCTCCTCATCCGTCCCCTCCGGGACGCACTCCCGGATCAGACGGTCCGCCCCGTTGCCAAGGCTCGCGCGCACCTTCTCCCGCGACACCTCCGGAAGGCAGAAGCGCCGGAGCGCGGTGTTCGCCGCGTTTTCCAGATCGGACAGTGTGTCCAGCACCGTGCCGTCCATATCGAAAAGTACCGCCTTGTAGGCCATAGTCCGCCTCCGTTCGATCGATCCTGTGTTATTTCCAGTATACACGCCCTGTCAAGGAGTCCGCCATGCGAAAAACTCTCCCCGCTCTGCTCCTGCTCTGCGCCTTGCTGCTCTGCGCCTGCGGCACGCAGAGCGAAGAGCCCTATTCCCTCACCCTCTGGTATGTCGAGGACGATCCGCTCGCCCCGGTGTTTCTCCGCCTTGCGGAGGACTACAACCGGGAGCGCGAGCGGGACAGCCTGGCCGTCACGACGCGCGCCTGGACCAATGAGGAGCTTCTGCTCCGCGCCCTGGAGTCCGGCGCTTCGCCGGGACTTGTTCTCTGTTCCCACGAGCTGGCCTTCCACCTGTACGAACAGGAGCGGCTTTACGACCCCAAGCTCGCCGTCATTGACTGCCCCGCCTGGCTGCGGGAGCGCTCGGACTGCGTCGGCCACGGCTTTTTCCCCATCGGCTCGGAGCTCCCGCTTCTCTGCGTGCGAAACGGTTTTCCCACGACGCTCGGCGCGCTGTTGGCGGAGGGCTCCGGGGAATGGGAGAGCGCACAGCCCCTGCTGGCCGTCGAGCGCTTCGCGCCGCTGTTCTATCAGGTCCTGCTGGACGCGGGCACGGAGTTTACCGCCACCGCGCGGCGGGATGAACTTTCATTGGATTATGTAAACTTCTACAACGCGCTGGCCGGGCTTGCCTTTGAACACGTTCTGAGCGCCGCCCCGGAGGCTGCCGCCCCCTGCCGGATCGCAAGCAGCCCCACGCTGCGGGACCGGGAGCTGAACGGCTGCGGAGTTTATCCGCTCTCGGACGGGCCGCTGCTCGCGACCTGCCGCGGGCTCGCGCTGACCGCCCGGGATACGCGTATGCAGCGTGCGCTGCCGGACTTTCTGCGCTGGCTCGCCGGCTCTGCCCGGCTGGGGCAGGCAGCGCTGGAGGCCGGGTTGATCCCCGCCGGGGAGGAGAGCCTCCGCGCGGACTCGCCGCTGGAGGCGACGCTGCTCTCCCTCCGGGAGCGCAGTCAGCACCTCCCGGATGCGGGCTGCAGTTATTATGTTAACCAATCGTTCTTTGAAGAGGAGTTTCGCGCCGCGCTGGAACTTCTGCATTGAATTCTGAGCTTGGCTGTGCTATATTGAGGAATGAACCAAAATCCAGGAGACGAGGTGCCAACCATGGAAGGATACAGAGTTTTAGAGATCAAGCAGAGCATTTTTGAGAACAACGACCGTGAGGCCGACAGGCTGCGTGAGGAACTGAAGCAGAGCAAAACCTTTCTGCTGAACCTGATGAGCTCTCCCGGCTCGGGCAAGACCACGACGCTGCGCGCCACCATCGCCGCGCTGAAGGACGAGTTCCGCATCGGCGTCATGGAGGCCGACATCGATTCGGACGTGGACGCGGCGGCCATCGAGAAGACCGGGGTCAAGGTCATCCAGCTGCACACCGGCGGCATGTGCCACCTCGACGCGGGCATGACCAGACAGGGCCTCGAGGGTCTCGGCGTGGAGGACGTGGATTTCGCCATTCTGGAGAACATCGGCAACCTCGTGTGCCCGGCGGAATTTGACACCGGCGCCGTGAAGAACGCGATGATCCTCTCCGTGCCGGAGGGCGACGACAAGCCCCTCAAGTACCCGCTGATGTTCTCGATCTGCGACGTGCTGCTCATCAACAAGATCGACGTGCTGCCCTATTTTGCCTTCGATATGGCCGCCTGCGAGAAGTATGTGCACCGTCTGAACCCGAACATGAAGATCTTCCCGATCTGCGCCCGCACCGGCGAGGGCATCGAGCCCTGGACCGACTGGCTGCGCGAGCAGATCACGGAGCACAACAAGTAAGATCAGAGACAGAGAAGCGGCAGGCTCCCGGTTTTTCGGGAGCCTGCCGCTTTGTTCTTTATTCTTCCTCTTTCAGCGGGATCGCGTAGAAGCCGTACTGATAGCCGAGGCTCTTCTGCCAATCCCCCGGCATCAGCGTCGTACGGAAATAAGCCCCTTCGCTCTCCATGCCATAGGAGCGCAGCAGCTTGAAGGCCGGATGCTCCGGGTTCGCAGTATTCTCCTCCGCCATGCGCAGGATCGGAGCGCGGAATTTGTAATAGAAAATCCGCCGAGCCGGAATCCGTTCCACGACTCCGTTGACGGGAAGCTGCAGGCGCTTTGCCATCTCTTCTTCCACCATGAAGCCCCAGGTAGTCCGGCCGGTCGGCTCGGCCCGCATGGTGGATTTCACGATCGGGATGAAGCTCATCCAGGTGGTCAGCAGCTCATAGATTCGGGGATCTTCCAAAAAATCGTAGCAGTCGGTATGCGGGAGGAAACACATCGGGCGACTGCGGCGAATTTCCCAGTCCCGGTCCCGTCCGTCCAGCGGCTTTTTCCAGCGCAGGAATTCGGCATAGTCCTCAACGAGCGCCTCGTTGAGCAGGACCTCCTGCCGCAGCCGTTCCACATGATCGTCAAACAGCATCTCCATCTTCGCGTTATCTGCCCGATGCTCGGTCAGGATCGTTTGGATCTCCCGCAGGGTCAGGCCGTAGTTGCGCAGGCGGATGCTCTCGATCAGTTCGATCGTTGTAATAAAGGAATAATAGCGATACCCGCTCTCGCTCCGCTCGGAGTGGATGATCCCCATTTCCTCGTAATGCTTGAGCAAGTCGGGGGTTACCCCCAGATACTTGGCGTAGTCTCCTATGCGGTATTGTTTCATCCTGCGCCCTCCGCTTTGGTCTCCGTTCCGATTTTTCGTTTTTCTGTCTGTATTATACCGTTGAAATGCCTGCGCTTCAAGGTATTTTTGTATGTGGGAAAGGCGTGAAAAAATGCTTGACCTGCGACCTGCCCTCAGCCCTATACTTCTTATGGAAGGAGTTTTCCCGGTATAAGCTCATTCAATCTTTTTGAAAAGGAGACGCACATGAACACGCTTTCCCGCAGAGACTTTCTGAAGGGCTCCGTCGCCGGAGCCGCCGCGCTCGGTCTGGCCGGCCTCGGCCTCGGCAAGACCGTCGCCCGCGCCGAGGGTCTGTACACCCCCGGCACCTACACCGCCACCGCGCAGGGCATCAGCACGGTAGCCGTTACGATGACCTTCAGCGAAGATGCGATCACCGACGTCGTCCTCAACGTCGAAGGCGAGACCGCCACCATCGGTCAGGCCGCCGCAGCAGAGCTGCGCGAGGCCCTGATGGCCGCCCAGAACGCCGAGATCGACGCCGTCTCCGGCGCGACCGTCACATCCAAGGCCGTGATGCAGGCGGCGGCCAAGTGCATTGCGCAGGCCAAGGGCGAGATCCCCGTGGAGGTCGTCGCGGCCGCTGCCGAAGAGGAGAAAACCGCGGACTGGCTCGGGGAAGCGCCCGCGATCGACGAAGCCGACATTGCCGAGACCTGGGAGACCGACTTTCTCATCGTCGGCGCGGGCAACGGCGGTCTGACCGCGGCGGCCTATGCGGCGGTCCACGGTCACGATTTCCGCATCATTGAAAAGGGCCCCACGCACGGTGCCGTCAGAGGCTGGTACGGCGCGATCAACACCGACCAGATCGTGGCCGCGGGCGGCTATACCGATCGCGGCGCGCTGCTGCGCGAGTTGAAGAAGTACTCCTCCGGCAAGTGCGACCTGAGCCTCTTCAACACCTGGTATGACGAGTCCGCGGCGATGCACCAGTTCATCTGCGACATCTACGCGGAGTACGCGCCGGACGCCAAATGCGAAGTCACTGTGGGCGATGAGGCAAAATGGCCCGATGAAGACCCCATGGGCCTGATGTTCCCCGTCTGCGAGCACTTCTGGGGCATGGGCGGCAAGAACCGTCTCGACCTCTTCGAGCAGGCGGTCAACGAGAAGGCCGGCCACGGCGTCGACTTCAACACCGCTCTCGCGAAGCTCGAGCAGGACGAGACCGGCAAGGTCACCGGCGTGATCGCGAAGAACACCGACACCGGCACGTACATCCGCATCAATGCGAAAAAGGGCGTCCTGCTCGCCACCGGCGGCTATCCCCACAACACCGCCATGATGGAGCAGCTCGACCCCATGGGCACCGCCGTCACCACCTACAACAACGCCTATCCTCTCGACACCGGCGACGGCATCAAGGCCGCCAAGTGGATCGGCGCCGCGATGCAGGCCGAGCCCGCGCCCATGCTCTTCGACCGCGGCATCGTCGCCCCCGGTGTGGACGCCGGATATCAGGTGACCTCCCTCGGCGAGAAATACTTCCCCGCGACCTTCGGCCAGTTCAACACCGGCACGCAGCCCTTCCTCAAGGTCAACCGCAAGGGCGAGCGCTTCACCAACGAGTCCGGCACCTATGACCAGATGAGCTACGCCGCCTACGGCCAGCCCGGCCGCGTGTACGCGCAGATCTTCGACGGCAACTGGAAGGACGACGTGCAGCGCTTCCACACCATCGGCTGCTCCGCCATGACGAGGAACATGCCTCCCATGGCCGAAGGCAAGATCCAGGACGCCATCGACAGAGGCGAGGGCTTTGTCGCCGACACCATCGAGGAGCTCGCGGACAAGCTCGGCTTCGAGGGCGAGGCGAAGGAGACCTTCCTCAAGACCGTCCAGGACTACAACGATATGTACGACGCGGGCGAGGACACCCAGTTCGGCAAGCCCTTCTACCGTATGAGCTCTCTCCGCACCGCCCCCTTCTACGGCTTCTGGATGGGCGCCTGCCTGCTGACCACCGAGCAGGGCATCCTCTGCAACGCGAAAGCGCAGGTCAAGAAAGAGGACAACACCGGCGTCATCGAGAACCTCTATGTCTGCGGCGACAACGCGGGAGGCTTCTTCGTGAACAACTACCCCTGCGTCATCCCCGGCATCGCCATGGGCCGCAACATGACCTTCGCCATCAAGGCTGTCAAGGTCGCCTTCGGCGAAGACTAAACCTTTCAGCCATGCAAAAACAGGGAGCGCCGCGTGCGCTCCCTGCTTCTGTTTTTCTTCTTTTATTTCCGGTTCTTCTCCCAGAGGA
>JAFXTM010000100.1 GCA_017535865.1 Oscillospiraceae bacterium | reverse complement strand
GTGGTCGGCTCGTCGAGCAGCAGCACGTCGGGGTGGCCGAATAACGCCTGCGCGAGCAGGACCTTGACCTTGACGCGGGGATCGATCTCCCGCATGAGCAGGCCGTGCAGACTTACGTCCACGCCCAGACCCTGCAGGATGCGCCCGGCGTCGCTCTCGGCCTCATAGCCGCCGAGCTCGGCGTACTCCTCCTCCAGCTCCGCCGCGCGCAGGCCGTCCTCGTCGTTGAAGTCCTCCTTCTCATAGATGGCGTCCTTCTCCTTCCCACAGTCGTAGAGCCGCTGGTGGCCGAGGATGACCGTCTCGAGCACGGGGTAGTCGTCGTAGAGGCTCTGGTTCTGCTTGAGGACCGACATGCGCCGCTTCGGCTCGAGCACCACGGAGCCGCTCGTCGGCTCAAGCTCGCCGGAGAGGATCTTGATGAAGGTGGATTTCCCGGCGCCGTTGGCGCCGATGATGCCGTAGCAGTTGCCGGCGGTGAACTGCAGATCGACCTTGGAAAAGAGCACCGAAGGCCCGAACTGCATGGATAAGTCGTTGACGGTCAGCATAAGGGGATTCTCCTTTAGGATGAAATACAAAGCGGCGGGACGTCAGGAAAAATACTTCTCCGCGAAATCGACGCGTTCCACCGTGAACTCCCGGCCGCGGAGGTAGTTCAGGATCCCCGCGTCGGTGGGAAAATCGAAGCGGAGCTTGTACGAGTAGAGAGCCTGGCCCTTCTCGTCGTAGCTTTTGTTGAAGCGCTCGCTGCCGTACTTGCCGTCGCCGAGCAGCGGCCAGCCCGCGTAAGCCATCTGGACGCGGATCTGGTGCGTGCGCCCGGTGAGCAGGCGGCACTCCACGAGGCTCAGCGGACCCTTCGAGCGCAGCAGCTTGTACTCCGTGACCGCAGTGCGCGCGCCCGGCTCGGGCCGGGTCTTGACATAGACCTGGTTTTTCTCCGCGTCCTTGAAAAGCCAGTTTTCGAGCCGCCCCTCGGGGGGCTTCGGCCGGCCGTGCACGGCGCAGAGATAGTATTTCTCGATCTCCCGGTCGCGGATCTTATCGTTGAGGATGCGCAGCGCCTCGGCGTTCTTCGCCGCAATGACGATGCCGCCGGTGTTGCGGTCGATGCGGTTGCAGAGGGCCGGGGCGAAGGCGTTCTCCTCCCGAGGCCGCCACTCGCCCTTCTGGGCGAGATAGGCCTGGATGTGCGCGATCAGGGTGTTGTAATCCCAGACCCCGGCGCTGTGGCAGAGGACGCCCGGCTTCTTGTCGACCAGCAGGAGGTTCTCGTCCTCATACACGATCGTGAGCCGCGGCGTGCCTACCTTGAGCCAGGCGTTCTCCTCACGGGGCTTCTCAAAGAACTCGTCGTTGATATATAATTGCAGGGTATCGCCGGCCTGCAGGCGGGTATCCCGCTTCGCGCCCTTGCCGTTGAGTTTGATGCGCTTGAGGCGGATATACTTCTGCAGCAGGCTCTCCGGCAGCAGGGGCACGGCCTTCGACACGAAGCGGTCGAGACGCTGTCCCGCGTCGTTTGCGCGCACGCACAGTTCTTTCATGGGGCTGTCCTCAAAAAACCGCAAAAATTTTATGACGAAACGATTATACAACAGAAAATTTCTGTTGACAAGCGTTCTTGATTCAACTATAATACTTAAGCGACTGTGGCGAGAAGCCGCGTGCGAGGTGCTTTATGCGGCTGGATTTGAGAGAGATCCTATATGTTCCCGGCGCGTCGATCCCCTTTGCGTGCGAGCTGGATACCGAGCGGCTCGACTTCCCCTCGGTGAAGGCGTACCGCGCGGCTCCCCGTGCCGAAGGGCGGGTCTACAACGAGGCGGGCGTCCTCCATCTGGAGGGTACGCTGACGGCGGAGATGACCTGCATCTGCGACCGCTGCGGGGCGGAGTTCGACAGCATCAAGGAGACGCCGCTCGACGCCGTGATCGTGAGGGAAGAAAACGAGGAGTTTCCCGAGTACTTCGTCCTCGAGGGCAGCGAGATCGATCTTGACGAGATCCTGTCCACCTGCCTGATCCTGGATATGGAGACCAAGTTCCTCTGCTCGGAGGACTGCAAGGGTCTCTGTTCCCGGTGCGGCAAAAACCTCAACCTGGGCCCCTGCGGGTGCAGGAAAGAACCGGATCCAAGATTTGCTGTGCTTGAGCAGCTTTTGGATAAAGAATAATTTTTTACACTACAGCTGCTCAGAACAGCCGTAATCAGGAGGTGTCAACATGGCAGTCCCCAAGGGAAAAGTATCGCGTCAGAGACGTGATAAGAGACGTTCTTCTACCTGGAAGCTCACCGCACCCGGCATCATCGCCTGCCCCAACTGCGGCGCTTTCTGCATGCCTCACCGTGCCTGCCCCGCCTGCGGGCAGTACAAGGGCCGCGCGGTCCTGAAGGTCGAGGAGAGCAAGTAAAAAAGCTTAAGGAGGAGACAGTGATCTCCTCCTTTTGCTATCTGTTCGTTTGTGAAACGGAGTTTCACAAACGAGGTTCTCGCTTTTATCGCACGCGGCGATGCGCAATACGCCGCGTTTGGTCGAAGCGAGGGCTCGCCAAGCTCGCCTTAGGGTGTTTATGAGGCGGCGAAGCCGCCTCATAAACGGATCAAATTTCGCCCTGCGGGCGGAAAGGCGGAGGGGTGACCCGGCATGGAAAACATCATAAAGTCCATCGACGCGGGGAGCCCGCTGCGCCATCGGGCCGCTCCGGGCGACAGCCTGCTCGCGATCAACGGCCATAAGGTGCTGGACGTGCTGGACTATAAGTTCTACGCCTACGACACGCGGCTGGACGTCGCGCTGCGCCGCCCCGACGGGACGGAGTACCGCGTCGAGGTGCGCAAGCCGGAGGGCGGGGATCTCGGATTGGATTTTGAGACCTATCTGATGGACCGGCCGCGTTCCTGCGCGAACAACTGCGTCTTCTGTTTCATCGACCAGCTCCCGCCGGGCATGCGCCCGACCATGTATTTCAAGGACGACGACGCGCGGCTGAGTTTCCTGCTCGGCAACTACATCACGCTTACGAACCTCTCCCCGCGCGAGATCGAGCGCATCATCGCCCTGCATGTCAGCCCCGTGAACGTCTCGGTGCACACCACGAATCCGGAGCTGCGGCGGCGGATGCTGAAAAACCGCCGCGCCGGAGAGTGCGTGGAGATCATGCGGCGTTTTGCCGCGGGCGGGATCGTGATGAACTGCCAGATCGTCTGCTGCCCCGGCTGGAACGACGGGGCGGAGCTGCAGCGCACGATGGAGGACCTCGCGGCGCTGTACCCCGCGGTGCACAGCGTGTCCATCGTCCCGCTGGGCGTCACGCGCTTCCGCGAGGGCCTCGAGAAGCTCGCGCCTTTCACGCCGGAGCACGCCGCGGAGACGATCGACCAGGTCACGGCTTTCGGGGACGCGTGCGTGCGGGAATACGGCACGCGCATCTTCTGGTGCGGGGACGAGATGTACCTCAACGCGGGGCGGGAACTGCCGCCGGACGAGTTCTACGAGGAGCACACGCAGCTCGAAAACGGCGTGGGGATGCTCCGCCTGATGGAGACGGAGTTCCGCTCGGCGCTCAAGCTCTCGGAGGAGCCGGACGGCGTGCCCTTCACCATCGCGACCGGGACCGCCGCGGCCCCCTTCTTCGATGGGCTGCTCGTGCTCGCAAAGGCGCGCTGGCCGCAGCTGAACGGCCGGGTATACGCCATTGAAAACGATTTCTTCGGGCACACGATCACAGTGGCCGGGCTCGTCACCGGGCAGGACATGATCGCCCAGCTCCGGGACAGGGAGCTCGGCGAGCGGATCTTTATCTCCCAGAACATGCTGCGGCGCCAGGAGATGGACTTCCTCGACGACGTTACGCTCGAGGAGGCGGTACGGGCGCTCGGCAGGCCGATCTATCCCGTCGAGGAGGACGGCTTTGCGCTCTGGGACGCGATCTCCGGCGACGCACTGCCGGAAGTGAAGTCGCCGCGTGCCGGCGGAGTGACCGAGTATTACCGATACAATCAAAACTGAGAGGGAAAACATGGGAAGCGACCTGACCCTGCCGGTGGACGGCGGCTTTGTGAACCTGCGTGTCGGCGCGATCATCCGGAAAGATGAGCGCGTCCTCATGGTGGGGAACGACAGCATGCCGTATTACTACTCCGTCGGCGGGCGTATCCATTTCGGCGAGACCGCCGAAGAGGCCGTCGTGCGCGAGGTGGAGGAAGAGACCGGCGTCCGGATGGAGATCGACCGCCTGGGCTTCGTTGAGGAGGATTTCTTCTACGCCGACGTCCCGGGAAAAGAGGGGCGGCTGATCCAGGAGATCTCCTTTTATTTCTACATGAAAACGCCGCCGGACTTCGAGCCTGTCTGCCGCAGCTTCACCGAGTTCGGCGCGTCGGAACGGCTGGAATGGGTCAGTCCGGATACGGAAAAGCCGTTCTTCCCGCGCTTTTTCCGCACGGAGCTTGCCGACCCCAAGCCCTATGTCCGCCATATCGTGACGGACGATCGAAATCTATCCTGACAGAAGGAGGCCTTCCGATGGCCAGACCGCTTGTTGCGATCGTGGGACGGCCCAACGTGGGCAAGTCCATGCTGTTTAACCGCCTCGTCGGGCAGCGCCTCTCCATCGTGGAGGACACGCCCGGCGTCACGCGCGATCGGCTCTACGCCGAGTGCGAGTGGTGCGGACGCAAATTTGATATGGTGGATACCGGCGGCATCGAGCCGACGACCGAGAGCGAGATCCTGCTCTTCATGCGCGAGCAGGCGCAGATCGCCATTGACGCCGCGACGGTCATCATCCTGGTCACCGATCTGCGCACGGGCGTCACCGCCGCGGACAAGGACGTGGCCAATATGCTGCTGCGCTCGAAAAAACCCGTGGTGCTGGCTGTGAACAAAGCCGACTCCACCGGCGCGACCGATCTCGGCGTCTACGAGTTTTACTCGCTCGGCCTCGGCGATCCGATCCCGGTATCGGCCGTGCACGGCCACGGCACCGGCGACCTGCTCGACGCCTGCCTGCCCTACTTCCCCGACCTCGCGGACGAGGAGGAAGAGGACGACCGGATCCGCGTCGCCATCATCGGCAAACCGAACGTCGGCAAGTCCTCGCTGGTCAACCACATCCTCGGCGAGAAGCGCGTCATCGTCAGCGACATGGCGGGCACGACCCGCGACGCGGTCGACACGCCCTACGAGAACGAGCTCGGCCGCTATGTGTTCATCGACACGGCGGGCATCCGCCGCAAGTCGAAGGTCGACGAGCGGGTGGAGAAGTTCTCGGTCATGCGCGCGCAGCTCGCGATCGAGCGGGCGGACGTCTGCCTCATTATGATCGACGCGCGCGACGGCGTCACCGAGCAGGACACGAAGATCGCCGGGCTCGCCCACGAGGCGGGCAAGGCCAGCATCGTCGTCGTCAACAAGTGGGACCTGGTCGAAAAGGAGACCGGCACCATGGAGAAGATGCGCAAGGACATCATGCGCGATCTGAGCTTCATGAGCTATGCGCCGATCCTGTTCATTTCCGCCCTGACCGGCCAGCGCACGAACCGTATCTTCGAGCTTATCAACTTCGTCAACGACCAGAGCAGCATGCGCATCTCGACCGGCATGCTCAACAACGTCCTGGCCGACGCGCAGGCACGCGTGCAGCCGCCCACGGACAAGGGGCGCCGTCTGAAGATCTACTACATGACGCAGACCGGCGTCAAGCCGCCAAACTTTGTCATTTTCTGCAACTCCCGCGAGCTCTTCCACTTCTCCTATCAGCGCTACATCGAAAATCAGATCCGCTCCGTCTTCGGCCTGGAGGGCACGCCCGTCCGCATCGTCATCCGTCAGAAAGGGGATAAGGAATAAATGCTGGTCTACTTTCTCCTGCTCTCGATCACGGCCTTCGTCGCCTATACGATCGGCAGCATCGGCACCCTGCGGGTGGCGGGACGCTATGTGTTTCACCGCAATCTGAGCCGGCTCGGCCGCGGCAATCTCTTCATCTCCAACTTCCGGCGGCTTTTCGGCGTCGGGGGTGTGATCAAGCTCGCGCTGACGGAGATCGTCAAGGACCTGCTGCCGATCCTCCTCGGCTCGCTGCTCCTCGGCCTGAAGGGCCAGGCGGAGGCGGGCCGCGCCTTTGCGGGCTTCTGTGTGCTGATGGGCCGACTCTGGCCGCTTTTTAACCGCTTTAACGGCTGCCACGGCTGTGTGGCGCTGGTGCTGGCCGGCGCGCTGGTCGAGCCCTCGGTCGGCGGCGCGGCGGCGCTGGTATGCGCGGCGACGATCTGGTTCAGCCGCTATTTCTCCCTCGGCGCGGTGCTCGGCGCGGTCATCATGATCATCACCAGCATCCTTGTGGTGGAGAACGCGCTCTCCATGCGGCTGCTGATCGCCTGCGCGGCGCTCGTCATCGTGCGGGACCTGCCCGCGCTGCGGCGCATCACCCGTGGCGAGGAGGAGCGGCTCAGCTTCCAGCAGGACCTGACCTATAAGCTGGACTCCAAATTCTGAATATATACCTCCGTCTCCGTGACGGAGGTTTTTCCTTTCTGTGATTGCAGTTGATTTTTTTTCGCTTTTCCTGTATAGTAAAAAAGCAAAGTGTCGCTATTGTATTTATTCCAGCGGATAGAATGAAAGGAGAAAACAAATATGGGCCTTATTTCTGCAGCTTTGAGCTCCGCCGCCGGCGTGATGGCAGATCAGTGGAAAGAATACTTCTATTGTGACGCGCTGCCCGAGAATGTTCTGGCGGCCAGGGGCGTGCGGCGCGGCAGCGCGCTGGGCAACCGGGGCAATGAAAACGTGATCTCCAACGGCTCCGTCATCGCGGTGGCCGACGGCCAGTGCATGATCATCGTCGATCAGGGCAAGGTGGTCGATCTCTGCGCCGAGCCGGGCGAGTACGTCTATGACATGTCCTCCGAGCCGAGCCTCTTCTACGGTGATCTGAGCACCAGCATCAAAGAGGTATTCAAGGCCATCGGCAAGCGCTTCACCTTCGGGGGCGAGATCCCGAAGGAGCAGCGCGTGTACTACTTCAACACCCGCGAGCTCACGGGCAACAAGTACGGTACCCCCAGCCCCGTGCCCTTCCGCGTGGTGGACCGGAACATCGGCCTGGATGTGGACATCGCCATCCGCTGCTTTGGCGAGTACAGCATCCGTCTGGTCAACCCCATCCTCTTCTACACCAACGTCTGCGGCAATATCACGAGCCCCTACACCACCGACAAGCTCCTCGGCCAGATGAAGACCGAGCTGCTGACTGCGCTGCAGCCCGCGTTTGCGCAGCTCTCCGAGCAGGGCATCCGCTACTCCGCGCTGCCCGGCCACACCATGGAGCTCGCGGACGCGCTCAACGATGTGCTCTCCGCCAAGTGGCGCGACCTGCGCGGCATCGAGATCGTCTCCTTCGGCGTCTCCAGCGTGAAGGCGAGCGAAGAGGACGAGGCCATGATCAAGGAGCTGCAGCGCAACGCCGCGTTCCGCGATCCGACTATGGCGGCGGCGCACCTTGTCGGCGCACAGGCCGCGGCCATGCAGGACGCCGCCAAGAACGAGGGCGGCGCGGCGATGGCTTTCATGGGCATGAACATGGCCGGCCAGGCCGGCGGCGTCAGCGCCCAGAGCCTGTTCCAGATGGGCCAGCAGGCGGCGGCCCCCGCAGCGCCGGAAGCGCCCAAGGCCGACGACGGCAAGTGCTGGTACTGCCCGAACTGCGGCACGGCCAACAAGGGCAAGTTCTGCATGGAGTGCGGGACGAAGAAGCCTGCCGGCCTGCCCCAGTACCGCTGCGACAAGTGCGGCTGGGAGCCGGAAGACCCCTCCAGGCCCCCCAAGTTCTGCCCCGAATGCGGGGATCCCTTCGGCGAGGACGACATCGTCGGCTGATCTGACAGGAATAGAATAAGCAAAGGAGCACATTCTTTGGAATGTGCTCCTTTGCTTTGCTTCAGCGGTTGAGCATCCAGACGCCGTAGTTGAGATAGCCGGCGAAAAAGACCCAGAGCAGATAGGGCAGCTGCAGCCGGGCGGCGGTCGGGTCCAGGTCGCGGAAGACGAGGATCATGCGCACGAGCAGCGCGAAGAGCAGGATCAGCCAGAAAAAGGCGAGACCGAAGGCCTGGTAATTGAAAAAGATGATGCTCCAGGCGAAGTTCACGGCGAGCTGGAGCAGATACAGCCGCAGCGCCCCCGTCCGTTCCGCGGAAGGAGAGAGGGAATAGATGCGCGCGGCGCTCACGCCCATCAGCGCGTACAGGATGGTCCAGACGACAGGGAAGACGGCCGCAGGCGGGGAGAGGGGAGGCTTGCGGATCGTGACGCCGTAGAGCTTCGTCGCCTCCCGCGTCAGCACCGCGGCCAGCCCGCCGACCGCTTCGGTCAGAAGAATGCCGAATAGATAAGGTTTCCAGGTTCGTTTTATCAAGTTCATCACCCGGAAACAGCGTATGCAGGCGCGGCTGGTTTTATACGCCGGCCGCCTCGTCCGGCGTCATCAGCCAGGCGCGGCAGGGCGCCCCATCGCAGCCGCCCAGGTTCAGCGGCGCCGCGTTCAGCAGATACCGACCCTCCGGGACGCCGTCCAACACCAGCCCTTCCAGCAGCACGGTCCCCGCGCCGAGCAGGAGCAGATGGACCTCCATCGGCGCGCCTTCCGGCCCGACGGTCTGGCTCTCGTTCCCGAGCAGCCGCAGCTTTGCCGCGGCGAAAACGCGTGCCGCATCGGCCGTGACCGTGACGGGCCCCGCGATCAGGATCCGCTCCGCATCCGCAAGGGCGAGCATCCGCTCTGCGTCCGCGGCCGTCACGTCTCCCGCATGGCGAAAAACACGGCAGGCTCCCACAAAGGGCGCGAGGCCCAGCTCGTCGACGGTCCGGCCGTCCCGGAAAAAGTGGAAGGGCGCGTCCACATGCGTGCCGTTGTGGGCGCAGAGGGACAGAGCGCTCAGGTTGCAGACCTGCCCGGCCTCGATGGACTGGAGCGTCTGCTTCTCCGGCGCGGGATCGCCGGGATAGACCCGGCAGGAGAAAAGCTCCTGGGAAATGTCATAGATCACGGCGCGCTCGCCTCCCTGTTCCGGTGATGCCAGGCGTAGAGCTCCTCCGTGGCGAGGGCGAACTTCGTGACGGAGAAAGCGCAGTCCTCGGGGTAGATATACAGCGTGTCCGTTGGGGTATTGAGGTCGATGCAGTCGCCGTGCTTGCCGAGGTATTCATACTCGATGTGGCAGGAATACTGGCTCTGTGCCGGGATACGGACCGTCCCCTCGCGTTCGGTCTCGAGCGTGAAGCCGCTCATGTCGTGCGTGAGCCGCGCCTTGCCGAGCGGGATGAAGCGATCCTTCGGCAGCGCGTCCACATGGGCGGCGCAGGAGAAGGCATAGCGGCCGCTCTCCACTTCGCGGCGGACGTTCTCCCGTTCCCATTCGTACCAGTCGGGGATGTGGGAAAAGCGGGTCGGGCAGGTGAGACCGCGCAGCTCGCCGAGCTCCGTCATCTCCCATTCGCTGCCGCAGCTTTCGCAAAAGAGCTTTGTCCCTGCCGTGCGCATCCTGTACTCCGTGCCGCAGCAGGGGCACTGATACAGCACCTTGTGCAGGCCCTCCGCCCGCCAGGGGGCGGTCACGCGGACACCGCGCGCCTTCTGCCAGGCGTACTCGTCGTAGACGAAGGCCTCCCGGATGCGCCGGTTGATCTCTTCGACGGACAGGCGCTTCAGCTCCTCCGCCGTGAGCAGACAGGTCATCTCAGCCTCGGTGCCTTTCACCCCGCGGTCCCGCAGATTCCAAAAGGGGGAGTTGATGTGGTGCCCATGGCAGAGCAGCACGACCACCGGGATCTCCATCTTTTTTGCGAGCTTACCCACCGAGTCCGGGATCACCGCCGTCGTGCCGCAGAGCGAGTAACGCGCCTCCGGGTACAGGACTACGACGTTCTCTGCGCGGGCGGCGCGCAGCATGTTTTTGACGAGCGGCAGGTCGACCGTGAACTTGCGGGTGCAGATACAGCCGATGAAACGAAGAAGCCATTCGCGCTTGAGAAAGCCGTCGATCGCGACGATGAAGTTGGCGCGCGCGGGCCAGATCGCTTTGGAGGCGACCAGGAAATCCATGAAAGCGTTGTGATTGCAGAGCAGGAAATACGGCGCCTTCACGCCCTCCATGCGGATCTTCCGAAGGCGGTTGCGGTGCCGCAGGAGGGTGGGGATCGAAAGCAGTCGGATCAGCCAGCCGAGGTGCTGCCGCTGCGGAGGACGCGCGGTATCAAAACGCTTCACGTGTTCAAGCATGGACACATTCTCCCTTGCCGATAAAACTGTTTTTCCCCATTGTATGCGATGGATGGCATGCGGTCAAGAAGAATCACGAAAAGGCTTGACAAATACCCCGTAGGGGTATATAGTGCCGGGTGAGAGAAAGGGGTGGGAGCATGGACGAGAACTGCTGCTGCACGGGAAGGACCAAAGAGCGCAGCCCGGAGGAATACAAGAGCCTTGTCAACCGCCTGAGCCGCATCGAGGGGCAGATCCGCGGCATCCGCGGCATGCTGGACAAGAACGCCTACTGCCCGGATATCCTGGTGCAGGCGGCGGCGGCCAACGCCGCGCTGAACGCCTTCAGCCGGGAGCTGCTGTCCAGTCACATCCGGACCTGCGTGGTCAACGACGTGCGCGCCGGGAACGACGAGGTCATCGACGAGCTGCTGGCTACGCTGCAGAAGCTGATGAGATAGGATCGAAAAGAATGAAGCAATACAACGTAACGGGCATGAGCTGCGCCGCCTGCCAGGCCCGGGTCGAGAAGGCGGTGCGCGGCGTGCCGGGAGTCGAGAGCTGCGCGGTGAGCCTGCTCACAAACTCCATGGGCGTCGAGGGCGAAGCCGCGGAGAGCGCCGTCATCGCGGCGGTGGAGGCAGCGGGCTACGGCGCGAGCCCCAAGGGCGCGCAGACGGCGGCGAGCGCCGCGAGCGCGGATGAGGACGCGCTGAAGGACCGCGAGACGCCGGCGCTCAAAAAGCGGCTGCTGCGCTCGCTGGGTCTGCTGATCGTGCTGATGTACCTCAGCATGGGTCACAATATGGCGCGTTTCCCCGTCCCGGCCTTTCTGGAAAACCACGTCTCCATGGCGATCACCCAGATGCTGCTCGCCCTGTGGGTCATGGCAATCAACCGCAAGTTTTTCACCAGCGGCGTCGGCTCGCTGCGGCATGGTGCGCCGAATATGGATACGCTCGTGGCGATGGGCTCCGGTGCAGCCTTCGCGTACAGCCTGGCCGAGCTCTATCTGATGTCCGCCGCGCAGAGCGCGGGGGACGCGGAGCGTGTGATGCACTACGCGCACAATCTCTATTTTGAGACCGCCGCCATGATCCCCTGTCTCATCACGGTCGGCAAGCTCCTCGAGGCCATCTCCAAGGGCCGCACCACCGACGCGCTCAAAAGCCTGATGAGGCTCGCGCCGAAAACCGCCGTGCTGCTGCGCGACGGAAAGGAGACCGAGGTCGATATCGGCGAAGTGCGGGTGGGCGACGTCTTCGTGGTGCGGCCGGGGGAGAACATCCCCGTGGACGGGGTCGTGCTCGAGGGCAGCAGCGCCGTGAACGAGGCTGCTCTGACCGGCGAGTCGATCCCGGTGGACAAGGCCGCGGGCGACCGCCTCTCCGCCGCGACGCTGAACCAGTCCGGCTATCTGAAGGCGCGTGCGACCCGCGTCGGCGAGGACACGACCCTGAGTCAGATCATCCGCATGGTGAGCGACGCCGCGGCCACCAAAGCCCCCCTCGCCCGTATCGCGGACCGGGTCTCGGCCGTGTTTGTCCCGGCGGTGATCGGCGTCGCGCTGCTGACGCTGGGCGTCTGGCTGCTCGGCGGGAAGAGCTTTACTTTCTCGATCGCCCGCGCCATCGCGGTGCTGGTGATCTCCTGCCCCTGCGCGCTCGGGCTCGCGACGCCGGTGGCGATCATGGTGGGCAGCGGCATGGGCGCGAAGAACGGCATCCTCTTTAAGACTGCCGTTTCCCAGGAACTCGCGGGCAGGCTCGACATCGTCGCGCTCGACAAGACCGGCACCATCACCGCCGGCGAGCCGGAGGTCACCGACCTGTTCCCAGCGGAGGGAATGGGAAAAGCCGAGCTGCTGCGTTTGGCCGCCGCGCTGGAGCAGTACTCGGAACACCCGCTGGCCAAGGCGATCCTGCGCCGCGCGCAGGCGGAGGGGATCGCGCCGCCGCCGGTCGAGGGATTCCGCGCGCTGCCCGGCAGCGGGGTGGAGGCCATGCTGGACGGGGCGCGTCTGCTCGGGGGCTCCGGAACGTTCATGGACGGGCAAACCGAGCTGCCCGCCGCGCTGCGGCAGGAGGCTGAAAAGCTGGCCGAGGCCGGCCGGACGCCGCTGTTTTTCGCGCGGGACGGCGCGCTGCTCGGCGTGATCGCCGTTGCCGACCCGATCAAGGCCGATTCTGCCGAGGCTGTACGCGAGCTGCAGAGCATGGGCCTGCAGGTCGTGATGCTCACCGGCGACAACGAGCGGACCGCGAAGGCCATCGGGGCCGAGGCGGGCGTGGACCGGGTCGTCGCCGGGGTCCTGCCCGACGGCAAGGAGGCCGTGATCCGGCAGCTCCAGAAGCAGGGCCGGGTCGCCATGGTGGGCGACGGCATCAACGACGCGCCCGCCCTGACGCGGGCGGATCTCGGCATCGCGATCGGCGCCGGGGCCGATGTCGCCATCGACGCGGCGGATGTGGTGCTGATGAAGTCCCGGCTCACGGACGTGTCTGCGGCGGTGCGGCTCTCACGCCTCACGATCCGCAACATCCATGAAAACCTGTTCTGGGCATTCTTTTACAACGCCGTCTGTATCCCGCTGGCGGCGGGCTTCTACCAGAAGCTCTTCGGCTGGAGCTGGGAGATGAGCCCGATGCTGGGCGCGGCGGCGATGAGCCTCTCGAGCTTCACCGTCTGCATGAACGCCCTGCGGCTGAACCGTTTCGATATTCACGATCCGAAGCACGATCGTGTGCAAAAAAAACACATCCGGAAAAGCAAGGAGGAAAAACCAATGGTCAAAACGCTGAAGGTAGAGGGCATGATGTGCCCGCACTGCGAAAAGCGCGTGCAGAAAGCGCTCGAGGCGCTGGAGGGCGTGGAGAGCGCCGTCGCAAGCCACGAGGCCGGCACCGCTGTCGTCACGCTGGTCGCCCCTGTGGCGGACGAGGTCCTGAAAAAGGCCGTCGAGGATCAGGACTACGAAGTCAGGGGCATCGAGTAAGACCGAAGCACAAAAGCGGGAGGAACTCTTTTGTTCCTCCCGCTTTTATGATATACTGCGCTTATCAACGGCAAAGGATGCGAGACGATGAAAACACAACGCGACTATCCGCGCTTTACGATCTCGGTCAAGGGCACGCGCTGGGTGGAACAGGGGCATCCCTGGATCTACGCGGCGGAGGTGCTCGCCGAGGAGGGCGCGGCGGAAAACGGGGCCCTGGCCGACGCGGTCAGCGAGAAAGGAAAATACCTGGGCACGGGCTTTGTCAGCCGGGAGAGCAAGATCCGCCTGCGCCTTGTCTCCCGCAACGCCAACGACCGCTTCGACGAGGCCTTCTGGCGCCGCCGCCTGCAGTACGCCTGGGACTACCGCAAGGTTGTCATGGGCGGGGAGCTGGACGCCTGCCGTCTGATCTTCGGCGAGGCGGACGGCTTTCCCGGGCTTACCGTGGACCGCTTCCACGACCTGCTCGTGACGCAGACGCTCTCGGTGGGCATGGAGCGCCTCAAGCCCCTGCTCTTCCCGCTGCTTGTCGAGCTGCTTCGCGCGGACGGGCAGGAGATCCGCGGCCTCTATGAGCGCAACGACGTCGCCATCCGCACCCTCGAGGGGCTGGAGCCGGGCAAGGGCTGGTTCCCACTGACGGGCCTGGAGACGCCGGAGAGCCCCGTGACCGAGATCTGCGAGAACGGGATCTTCTACGAGGTGGACGTCGAGAACGGCCAGAAGACCGGCTTTTTCCTTGACCAGAAGTTCAACCGTCTCGCCGTCGCCAGGCTTGCCAGGGGCCGCCGGGTGCTCGACTGCTTCACGCACACCGGCTCGTTCGCGCTCAACGCCGCAAAGGGCGGCGCGGAGCATGTAACGGCGGTGGACGTTTCCGCCGCCGCGATCGGGGCGGCACGGCGCAACGCCGTCCGAAACGGCCTCGCAGAGAGGATGGACTTTGTGACGGCAGATGTGTTCGAGCTGCTGCCGGCGCTGCTCGAGAAGGGCGGGCATCCCTACGATTTCATCATCCTCGACCCGCCCGCCTTCACGAAATCCCGGCGGACCGCGGATTCCGCGGAGCGCGGCTATAAAGAGATCAACCTCCGGGCGCTGCGCCTGCTGCCGCGGGGCGGCTATTTCGCCACGGCCTCCTACAGCCACTTCATGCCGGACGAGCGCTTCGTCCGGATGCTGCGCGCGGCGGCGCTCGACGCCGGGGTGGAGCTTCGGCAGATCGAGGCGCGGCAGCAGGCCCCGGACCATCCGATCCTCTGGAACGTGCCGGAGACGGATTACCTGAAATTCTATCTTTTCCAGGTCGTGTAAGGGCATGAGCAACCGCCGGTTGACAAATTGACTGGGCGGCTTGCTGGCATGCGCGCGGCTTTTCGGCTATGCTGAACGGCGAAAGGAGCGATGGATATGATACTGGCAGACAAGATCATCGAAGAACGCAAAAAGAACGGCTGGTCCCAGGAGGAGCTCGCAGAGAAGCTTGGTGTGACGCGCCAGTCGGTGTCCAAATGGGAGGGCGCGCAGTCTGTGCCCGATCTCAACCGCCTGCTGGAGATGAGCCGGCTTTTCGGCGTGAGCACCGATTATTTATTGAAGGATGAGATCGAAAAGCCCGTGAAAAACGAAGGAGACGAGGAGAACGCAGACACGCCGCTGCGCGTAGTCAGCCTCGAGGAGGCGCAGCGTTTCCTGCGGCTCAAACGCGAAAACGCCCGACAGATCGCCGCGGGTGTGTTCCTCTGCATCCTCGGCGTTGCACTGCTGGCACTGCTGGGCGGGTTGAGCGAGTACGGGCCGCTGCCGCTCTCGGAGGATGCGGGCGGGGCGCTCGGCATGGTACTGCTGCTGATCCTGATCGCCGTCGCGGTGACGCGTTTCATCCGCTGCGGCCAGCGGATGCGCGAGTTTGAATTCATGGAAGAAGAGGAATTCGAGACGGCCTACGGCGTCACCGGCATGGCGCGAGAGGTCAGGCGGGAGTATGCGGAGAAATACGCCCCGCTGACGATCGCGGGGGCCGTGCTGTGCATCGTCGGCATCGTGCCGCTTTTCATCGCGGTCATCTTCACGCAGAGCGAGCGCGTCTATGTCCTTATGGCCGTGCTTATGCTGCTGATCATCGGCGCGGGCGCCGCCTGCTTCATCCTGGCCGGCGTCAACCGCGGCGCAGTGGATATGCTGCTGCAGGAGGGGGACTATCTCCGCAGAAAGAAACAGCGCAGCGGTCTGCTGAGCACGGTGAGCCTGGTCTATTGGATGATGGCCACGGCGATCTATCTTGTCTGGAGCTTCCAGGTCAACTTTGAGGTGTCCTGGATCGTCTGGCCTGTCGCGGGCGTGCTGTACCCGGCGGTGCTGGCCGTCACCCGGGCCGTGGCCGAAAAGCGCGGAGAATAAAACCGCCGCCGGGCTTGACAGATCCGGCGGCGTCTGTTACAGTCAGACTATTGAAAGAGAAAGGGGCATCGGCACAGACATGAAAAAGGCCTGATCGATTTGGTGAACACAGAGGAGGCTCTCCGCAGGGAGGGCCGGGGTCTGCGTGCGCCGGATCGGGTCGGGTCCGTTTTATCCGCCGGTCTCTCCCATGGGAGGGCGCTTCGCGCTGCGGCATGGCCGAAAACGTACACGGTCCGTCTGCTCACGCAGGTGGACCGTTTTTGTACCGTTTTCTGCAGGAGGTACTATGCTGCAAATCCGACACTTGACCATGACACATAAAAAGGACCTGCATGTGCTGCTGCGGGACTTCGAGCTGGTGCTGAACGCGGGCGACAAGGCGGTCGTCGTCGGCGAGGAGGGCAACGGGAAGTCCACGCTGCTGCGCTGGATATATGACCCCGCGCTGGTCGTACCCTATGTCGAAGCCGAGGGAGAGCGCGTCTGCCGCGGCAAAATGGCGTATCTGCCGCAGGAACTCCCGGAGGAAGAGCTGACCGGGAGCGTGTATGAATACCTCAGCCGCTTTTACGCCTTCTGGGATGCCGAAACCGGCGAGCTGCGCCGTCTCGCCCGCAAGCTGGGGCTGCCGGCGGACCTGTTCTACAGCGAACAGACGATGTCGAGCCTCTCCGGCGGAGAGCGGGTCAAGGTGCAGATGGCCCGGCTCCGGCTCGAACGGGCCGATCTGCTGCTGCTCGACGAGCCCTCGAACGACGTCGATATCGAGACGCTGGAATGGCTCGAACGGCTGATCCGGGGCTGGGAGGGCGCCGTGCTCTTCGTCTCGCACGACGAGACGCTGATCGAAAACACCGCCAACCGCGTGGTGCTGCTCGAACAGCTCCACCACAAGACGATCCCGCGCTGGAGCGTGTCGAACACGTCTTACGCCGTCTTCGCCGCCGAGCGCCGCCGAAGCTATGAGAAGCAGGAGCAGCTCGCCCTCTCCGAGCGGCGCGAGGAGCGCGAAGCCATGGAGCGCTTCCGCCGCATCCAGCAGCGCGTGGAGCACGAACAGCGTACGATCTCGCGTGATGACCCGCACGGCGGACGGCTGCTCAAAAAGAAGATGGCTTCGGTCAAGGCCCTGGAACGGCGCTATGAGCGCGAACACGAGCAGCGTACGGAGCGCCCCGAGGTCGAGAGCGCCATCTGTATCCGCCTCAACGAGCAGAAGCCGCTCCCGGCCGGCCGGACGGTGCTGGAGCTGACGCTACCGGAGCTGCGGACCGAGGACGGCGGCCGGGTGCTGGCACGGGACGTGAATCTCAGCATCCGCGGCCCGCAGAAAGTCTGCATCATCGGGAGAAACGGCTGCGGCAAGTCCACGCTGCTGCGCCGCATCGCACGCGAGCTCCGGGAAAAGGAAAACCTGCGCGTCTTTTATATGCCGCAGAACTACGAGGAACTGCTGGACGGGGAGCAGACACCGGTGGATTTTCTTGCCCCCTCCGGGGAGAAGGAGGAGCGGACCCGAGTGCGGACATATCTCGGCTCGCTGCGCTATACCGTGCAGGAGACGGAGCGGCCGATCCGCGAGCTCTCGGGCGGGCAGAAGGCCAAAGTGCTGCTGCTGAAAATGGCCCTCACGGAGACGGACGTCCTGCTGCTCGACGAACCGACGCGGAACTTTTCTCCCCTCTCCGGCCCGGAGATCCGCGGGATCCTCCGGGGCTTTCCCGGGGCGATCCTCAGCGTCTCGCACGACCGGAAGTTCATCCGCGAGGTCTGCGGCGCCGTGTACCGCCTCACGGAGACGGGACTCGAACAGCTGCCCGGAGAGGAACCTTTTTCCGCATCCCGCGTCCAATGAATACAGAGGAACAAAGAAGGAGGAAAAACATATGTTTATTCTGGTAATCGGCCTGTTTCTGTCCGCCGGGCTGTATGTGTATCTGGGTTTTCAGAACAAGATCGTCACCGTCTCGGACGGCCGCGGCGGCACGACGCAGATGCGCAGCGGCGAAAAGGAGTGGAAGACGCGCCCCGCCCAGCTGGCGGCGCTTGTCGTGCTTGTGTTGAGCCTGCTTTCGGCGAGCGTCACAGTGGTGCCTACCGGCTATACCGGCATCCTGACCACCTTCGGCCGCGTGGAGAATCGCACCATCAACGCAGGCGCCCATCTGATCCTGCCCTGGCAGAACGTGGTCAAAATGGATAACCGGACCCAAAAGGTCCAGATCAAGACCGAGGCTTTTTCCAGCGATATCCAGCAGGTGGATCTGGTGATCTCGGTGAACTACTGCATCGACCAGAACACCGCGCAGGTGCTCTACCGCACCGTCGGGGCGAACTACTACGAGAACGTGATGTATCCCCGTATCCTTGAAAACACCAAGGCGGTCTTCTCCCGCTATACTGCGGAGAATCTGATCGCGCGGCGCAACAGCCTCTCCGACTCGATCGCGGAGGATACGGCGGAGGATCTGCAGCGCTACGGCATCACCATTGTTTCCATCGCCATCGAGGACATCGACTTTACCGACGCCTTCACAACGGCGGTCGAGGCCAAACAGGTGGCGGCGCAGAACAAGCTGACCGCTGAGACCGAGCAGGTGCAGAAGACCATGGAGGAAGAGGCCATCGCCAGACGGGCTATTATCGCGGCCAACGCCGAGGCGGAAAAAGCCGTCATCGCGGCCAACGCCGAACTCGAGGTCGTCAAGGTCCAGGCTGAGGCGGCGCTGTACGCCGGCGAAAAAGAGGCCGAGATGAACAAGCGCATCTCCGAATCCCTGACCGACGGGCTGATCAATTACTACTGGATCAAGCAGTGGGACGGCAAGCTCCCCACTACGGTACTCGGCGACAGCAACAACTACATGATCGACCTCACGCAGTGAGCTTTCCTCAAACAGCAGCATCCCCCGTGCCGCGGCACGGGGGATGCTTTTTTCGTTCATACCTTTTACTGGCTGAGCAGGACCTGGTCGCTATCGATCGGGGTACCGGCCAGGGCGGCGAATTTGTCCACCAGCTCCTGCCGGGTGAGATGCTTTTTCTCCTCACCGCTCACGTCGAGGATGATGTTGCCCTCGTTCATCATGATAAGACGATTGCCATGCCGGATCGCGTCCGTCATGTTGTGCGTGATCATGAGAGTGGTGAGCTTGTTCTCGGAAACGATCTGTTCGGAGAGCTCCAACACCTTGGCAGCTGTGGCAGGGTCGAGCGCGGCGGTGTGCTCGTCAAGCAGCAGGAGCTTCGGCTTGCGAAGCGAGGCCATCAGCAGCGTGACGGCCTGGCGCTGTCCGCCGGAGAGCAGGCCGACCTTGGCGGTCAAGCGCTCCTCGAGGCCGAGACCGAGGGTTTTGAGCACCTCGCGGTAGGCGGCGCGCTCCTCGCGCGTCACGCCCCAGCGCAGACCGCGTTTCTGGCAGCGGCGCAGGGCCAGGGCAAGATTCTCCTCGAGCTGCATGTTCGGCGCGGTGCCCATCATGGGGTCCTGGAACACGCGGCCGATCAGCGAGGCGCGCCGATGTTCAGGCAGGGCGGTGATGTCCTTTCCGTCGAGCCAGATGCGGCCCGCGTCCACGGGCCAGACGCCCGCGATGGCGTTGAGCATCGTGGATTTGCCGGCGCCGTTGCCGCCGATGACGGTGACGAAGTCGCCCGGGGCCAGATGCAGGGAGAGATCGACCAGCGCCTTTTTTTCGTTGATGGTGCCGGGATTGAAAGTCTTGCTGATGCTCTCGATCTTAAGCATGCTCGTTCCCTCCTTTCCGTTTGAGACGGGCGAAGGAACTCTTGCTCTGCCCTCGCAGGTAGGGCACGGCCAGAAACAGCGCCACGACCACGGCGGTGAAGAGCTTGAGGTCGTTGGAGTTGAGGCGCAGCCACAGCACCACGACGATGACCAGATAGTAGATCACGCCGCCGATGACGGTAAAGCTCAGCGTGCCGTAGAAATTCAGATACTTGCCCAGCAGCGGGCGGCTGATGACCTCGCCGATGATGACGGCGGCGAGGCCGATCACGATCGCGCCGCGGCCCATGTTGATGTCGGCGAAGCCCTGATACTGGGAGAGCAGGCCGCCGGCAAGCGCCACGATGCCGTTGGAGAGAGACAGGCCCAGAACCTTCATCGTGTCGATGTTGATGCCGAGGGCCCGGCTCATGGCCTGGTTGTTGCCGGTAGCGCGGATCGCGGAGCCCTGTTCGGTGCCGAAGTACCAGTAGAAGACGCTCACCAGCGCCAGCGCGATCAGCGCGCCGGTCAGGATCGCGGCGGGGATGTGCCGTGAGGAGAGCAGCAGATGGTACTTGTCCACGCTGACCGCCTTGTTGGCCGCCATGCCCATGATGCGCAGGTTGATGGAGTACAGCGAGAACTGGGTCAGGATACCGGCGAGGATGGCGGGGATGCCGAGCTTGGTGTGCAGCAGGCCCGTAACGAGACCCGCCAGCAGACCGGCGAGAACCGCGATGAGTAGCGCGGCCCAGGCGGGCCAGCCGCCCAGGATCAGCATGACGGTGACCGCGCCGCCCGTGGTAAAGGACCCGTCGACCGTCAGATCGGCCACGTCCAGCAGGCGGAAGGTGATATAGATCCCCAGGGCCATGATGCCCCAGATGATACCCTGCGAGATCCCGCCGGGCAGATTCCTTGCCAGCTTGAGCAGGTTCAGAGATGCAAAATAGGCAGCCATACGATCAAACAGACTCCTTCATTTACGGTGTGCCCCTGCGGAGAGATCCGCAGGGGCGGAAAAGCGGAGAGAAAACGCGGGAGGCTTACTCGGCCTCGATCGCCATGAAGTCCTCGGGGACCTCGATGCCGTTGATCTCGCAGTTGACGGCGTTGAACTTCTTCTCAAAGGGAGCGTACTCGATCTGCATCTCGCCCACCTCGGCCTCGCCGGTCAGGATCTTCGCGGCCATCTTGCCGGTGACGACGCCGAGATCGTAGTAGGAGATGGAGAGCGTCACGCAGCCGCAGCCGGCGCAGAGGCCCTCCTCACCGGCGACCACGGGGACCTTCTTGTCGAGCACGACGCTGTTGATGAGCTCGGCGTTGGAGGCGGCGGTGTTGTCGGTCGGGATGTAGAGCACGTCGCAGTCGTCGCAGGCGTTGTTGCTGACGGCGGCCACGTCATTGGAGTCGGCGAAGGTGTAGTCCGCGACCTGGTAGCCCATCTCCTCGAGGAAGGGACGAATCTGGTCGGCCTGGAACTTGGAGTTGGGCTCGC
>JAFXTM010000099.1 GCA_017535865.1 Oscillospiraceae bacterium | reverse complement strand
TCCTGCTGCTGATCCTGTATCTGCTCTACCGTGAGAGCGGCGAGACGGAGTGGCTGGTCGCCCTCGCCGCGCTGCTGTTCCTGGAATGACGGCCTGCCTGTTTCTTTCCACCTTGCGGTGCCCGGAAAACGCTGCGGGCTTTCGCTGCTCCTTGCGTTTTCCGACCGCTGCGGAAATTGCGCCCTCGCTTCACCTGCCACCGGCAGCGCGAGGCCGCAATTCCTGTCATTGCGAACCAGCCCGCAGGCTGGTGTGGCAATCCGCCCGCCGGAGGCCGTTCGTCCCGGGCAAAGCGTAAGACAAACGCGGCCGCGGCGGGATAAACCGAAGGCGCCGCCGGAGGCGGCGCCTTTATGCTCATTCCCTGTTTTTCTCGCGCGCCCCGGCCTCCGCCGCTTCGCGCTCCCGCGCGAGCTGCTCGGCCTCCTCGTCCTCGACCGGGCGCGGCACGTGCAGCTTCGGGTTGTGCCGGAACACGAAGAGCCAGACCGTGAAGGACACCGCGAGCGCCAGCACCAGACAGATCACGCGGATGTGCGGTCCGTCGCCGGTGAGCAGCACCGCGAGGAGCCCGAAAAGCGCCGAGACGCCGTAGATCACGGCGACGGCCTGCTTCTGGCTCATGCCCGCGGCGAGCAGCCGGTGGTGCAGGTGGCCGCGGTCGGCGTGGAAGGGGCTCTGCCCGTGGGCGATACGCCGGACGAAGGCGAAGGTCGTGTCCGTGAGCGGCACGGCAAGCGCCAGCACCGGCACGATGAAGGTGATGATCGCGTGGAACTTGAACAGGCCCATGATCGACACGCCCGACAGGATGAAGCCGAGGGTCTGCGAGCCTACGTCGCCCATGAAGATCTGGGCGGGATTGAGGTTGAAGGGCATGAAGCCCAGGCAGGCGCCAACCAGCGCGGCCAGCAGGATCGAGACGAGCGGGTCCGCCACGTAGAGCGAGACGACGAGCATCGTCAGCGAGCTGATCGCGGACACGCCCACCGCGAGCCCGTCCAGCCCGTCGATCAGGTTCACCGCGTTGGTGCAGCCGACGATCCACAGCAGCGTCAGCGGCACGGAGAGCCAGCCGACCTGGATGAAGGTCGTCTGCGAGAAGAGGTTGGGGTTCGAGATCGTGTCGAACACGAGGCCGCAGCGGATCGCCACGACCGCGGCGAGGATCTGCCCGGCGAGCTTCACGAGCGGTTTGAGCGAGACGATGTCGTCCACCGCGCCGAGCACGGCGATGATCACCGCGCCGAGCAGCAGGCCCAGCACGGGCATGCTCATATTCACGAACAGCAGCACGGACAGGACGAAGCCCATGAAGATGGCCAGGCCGCCCATGCGGGGGATCGGGTGGTCGTGCACGCGGCGCCCGTCCTTCGGCACGTCGATCGCGCCGACATGCTCGGCGAAGCGCTTGACCGGCGGCGTCGTCACGTAGGCCACGATGAAGGCCACCGCGGCGGCGAGGCCGATGCGCACCCAATCGTCAAATGTCGGTATCATATCTCTGTCTCTCCCCGGTCGGCGTGGGGCGGCTCAGAACTCCCGGGCCACCAGGCCGACCTTTTTGTAGACCTTGCGGAGCGTCTTGTTCGCGATGTACGCGGCCTTCTCGGCTCCGTTTTTACACAGCGCGTTCAGATAAGCCTTGTCCTTCATGATGCGCCGGGACTCCTCGCGGATGGGCCGCAGGGTCTCGACTACGGCCTCGCCGACGGCGGGCTTGAACACGCCGTAGCCCGCGGAGGCGAACTCCCGCTCGATCTCCTCAAAGCTCCTGCCGGTGCAGGCGGAGTAGATCTGCATGAGGTTCGAAACGCCGGGCTTGTTCTCGGGATCGAAGCGCACGCAGCCCGCGCCGCTCTCGGAGTCGGTGACGGCGCGCTTGAACTTGCGCAGGATGTCGGCGGGGTCGTCCATCAGGCAGACGCGGCCGGTGCCGACCTCGTCGGACTTGGACATCTTGCTCATCGGGTCGAGCAGGTCCATGACCCGCGCGCCGACCTTGGGGATCCAGGGCTCGGGGACCTTGAAGGTCTCGCCGTAGAGATTGTTGAAGCGCTGCGCCACGTCGCGCGTGAGCTCGACGTGCTGCTTCTGGTCCTCGCCCACGGGGACGTAGTCCGGCTGGTAGAGCAGGATGTCCGCGGCCATGAGCGCGGGGTAGGTGAAGAGGCCGCCGTTGATATTCTCGGCGTTCTTGGCGCTTTTATCCTTGAACTGGGTCATGCGGCTGAGCTCGCCGAACATCGTGTAGCAGTTGAGCACCCAGCCGAGCTCGGCGTGCTGGTGCACGTGGCTCTGCAGGAAGAGGGTGTTCTTCTCCGGGTCGAGACCGCAGGCCACGTACTGCGCGAGCTGCTCGAGCGTTCTCCGGCGCAGGTCGGCGGGGTCGTTGCGGGTGGTCAGCGCATGCAGGTCCGCCATGAAATAGTAGCAGTCGAACTGCTCGGCGCGCTCGGCCCAGTTCTTGATGGCGCCGAGGTAGGAGCCGAGGGTCAGATCGCCGGTGGGTTTGATGCCCGAGAGCATGACTTTTTTGGCGGTGGCGGCAGTTTCCATGTTTTTGTCCTCCTTGGGATAGACGCTTTAATTATTGTAACAAAAGAACTCCGTCTTGACAACAGGGAAAACGTAAAATAATATATGTGATTGGATATAAGCGGGGAACCCCCGCCCGAAGGGACCGCGTTGGTCCCCCCCTGTCATTGCGAACCAGTGACCGATGTCACTGGTGTGGCAATCCGCTTTCCCCGTTCTCCCTATGAACGATAAAGCAGGAACGCCGATAGGAGAGACCTGTTCGATACGTTGGAATAGAGAGACGGATTCCCACGCCAGTGTGCGCACTGGCTCGGAATGACAAATCCGGGCCGGGTGCGGAAATCGCGGCCTGCCGCCGCATGCGTCCCCGTCCTGTCATTGCGAACCAGCCCGCAGGCTGGTGCGGCAATCCGTTTTCACCATAAAAAAACACCCCGCGGTTTCGCTCCGCGGAGAGAATACAAAAGGAGAGACAACACCATGGACATGACCTGGTTTGAAGAGATGGAAGCGCGCATCCCGAAAGGGGAGGTGCGCACGCGCTTCGCGCCCTCGCCCACGGGCTACATGCACGTCGGCAACCTGCGCACCGCGCTCTACACCTGGCTGATCGCCCGCCACGCGGGGGGCAAGTTCCTGCTGCGCATCGAGGACACGGACCAGGGCCGTCTCGTCGAGGGCGCGGTGGACGTGATCTACAAGACCATGGCCGAGTGCCATCTCGACCACGACGAAGGCCCGGACGTCGGCGGCCCGGTCGGGCCCTACGTGCAGACCGAGCGGCGGCCCCTGTACGGGAAGTACGCGGAGCTGCTCGTCGAGCGCGGCCACGCCTACCGCTGCTTCTGCGAGAAGACCGAGAGCGAGGAGGACGCCGGGGACTTCGACCGCGCGGCCGATCCCTGCCGCTCTCTGCCGCCGGAGGAGTCCGCGCGCCGCGCCGCGGCGGGGGAGCCCTTCGTGATCCGCCAGCGCATCCCCGAGGAGGGCACGACCACCTTCCATGACGAGATCCGCGGCGCCATCACCGTGGAGAACAAGACCCTCGACGACCAGGTGCTGATGAAGCGCGACGGCCTGCCGACCTACAACTTCGCCAACGTCATCGACGACCACCTCATGGGCATCACCCACGTCGTGCGCGGCAACGAGTATCTCTCCTCCGCGCCGAAGTACAACCTTCTCTACGAGGGCTTCGGCTGGGAGATCCCGAAGTACGTGCACTGCCCGCCGGTCATGCGCGACCAGCAGAACAAGATGTCCAAGCGCCACGGCGACCCCTCCTACGAGGACCTGATCGCGCAGGGCTATCTGACGGACGCGGTGCTCAACTACGTGGCGCTGCTCGGCTGGAGCCCGCGCGGCGAGCAGGAGATCTTCACGCTCGACGAGCTCAGGGAGATCTTCGAGATCGACGGCATCTCCAAGTCTCCCTCGATCTTCGACATCGAGAAGCTGCGCTACTTCAACGCCACCTATATCCGGAACATGAGCGCGGAGGCCTTCGCGGCGCTGGCCGCGCCCTGGATCCGCCGGACCGTGAAAAACCCGGCCGTCGACCCGGCGGCGATCGCGCCGCTGCTGCAGCAGCGGACCGAGCTGCTGACCGAGATCCCGGAAAAGGTCGACTTCTTCGACGCGCTCCCGGATTACGGCGCGGAACTCTTCTCCAATAAGAAATCCAAGTGCAGTCCGGAGAGCGCGAAGGAGATCCTGACGGCGCTGCTCCCGCGCTTCGAGGCGCTGGAGAGCTGGACCGACGAGGCGCTGCGCGCGGTGATGGAGGGCCTCGCGGCGGAGCGCGGCGAGTTCAAGCAGTCGGGCGACGTGAACCCGGCCAAGGTCATGTGGGCGGCGCGCATCGCGGCCGCGGGCAAGGCCGTGACCCCCGGCGGCGCGGTGGAGATCTGCCGCATCCTCGGGAAGGACGAGACCCTGCGCCGGCTGAAGCTCGGCCTGGACAAGCTGGGGTAAAACAGGATATCATCCGGACAGGGGAGGGGCTGCGGTCCCTCCCCTGCATGACAGGGGGACGATGCGAAACGGAACTGCCGAAACGAAAGAGTATCCGGCTGCCGGAGCATGACTACAGCAGCCCGGGGGCTTACTTTGTCACGATCTGCACAAAAGACCGCGAGCAGCTCTTCTGGGACATGCGGAAGGCTCCTCATGATCCTGTAGGGGCGGCTATCAGCCGCCCGCCGAATGAAACGCCTCTGCCGGTGCCGCTCACGGCTGAGGGAGAGCTCGCCGGCCGGGCGATACGGCAGATGGCGGAGGTCTATTCCGGTATCACCGTGGACCGCTACGTCATCATGCCGAATCACGTCCATATGATCCTGAGGATCGACACGGACGGGGACGGGCGGCTGATAGCCGCCCCTACGGTCGGCCGTGCCGTCGGGCAGATGAAACGATGGGTCTCCGTGCGGGCGGGGAGACCGCTGTGGCAGAGATCCTTCCATGAACATATCATTCGCAACGAGCGCGACTACCGCGAGATTTGGAACTACATTGACGGCAACCCGGCGCGCTGGACGGAAGATCGGTATTTCACAGCCTGACGCTTCCGTGCGAATTAAGAAAACTTAACTTGTCTGCGGGCGCGGCGGAGCGTACAATGAACACAGCAAAAAAATGGAAAGGGGAAAAAATCCATGAAAACTTCGCGTATCCTCACCCTGCTGGCAGTGCTGCTGCTGGCCTTCTGTCTCGCCGCCCCCGCCGCCTCGGCGGACGCCGCGGTCGTGCGTGTCTCCAGCGCGCAGGAGCTGCTTGCGGCCATCGCCCCCGATACGGTGATCGAGCTCGAGCCCGGACAGTATAACCTCTCCCAGGCCATCGACGGCGCCCCGCGGCGCGCGGGCACCTGGCTGCGCTACGAGAGCTGCTGGGAGGGCGCCGAGGCCGTCGTGCACGATCTGGACAGCCTGACCCTCCGCGGACTCGGGGACGTCGAGATCGTGGTCGAGCCCCGCGCGGCCGACGTGCTGCGCTTTGAGTACTGCTCGAACGTCACCGTCGAGAACATCACCCTCGGCCACACCATCGAGCCCGGCGTCTGCACCGGCGACGTGCTGGAGTTCGCCGCCTGCAGCAGCGTCACGCTCTCGGCTGTGGACCTCTACGGCTGCGGCACCTACGGCGTGGTCGCCTCCAACAGCCGGGACCTGAGCGTGGAGAACAGCACGATCCGCGAGTGCAGCTACGGCCTCATGGACCTCAACGGCTGCAGCGGCGTTTCCTTCGTCAACTGCGATCTGCGCGACTGCGGCGGCTACAACAGCCTCAACGTCTTCCAGAGCGGCGTGACCTTCGACGGCTGCCGCTTCGAGGGCAACAGCGGCCTCTGGGGCTTCCTTTCCCAGGTGGAGGGCAACTCCCTGCGCTTTAACGGCTGCAGCTTCGGCGCCTGGGAGAGCGCCCAGGTCGCCGCGCTGACCTCGGCCTACGGGGAGCTGAGCTTCGATGAGAACTGCAGCTACGCCGAGCAGACGCGGGGCGACACCGTCACGGTCACGAACGCGGAGGAGTTCTTCAACGCCATCCCACCCGGCGCGACCGTCTTCCTGCAGCCCGGCCGCTACGACCTCGGCGCCTGGATCGCGGAGACCTGGGCGGCCCAGGGCGAGAGCTGGAACGCGCACCACCCCTACGTCCGGCTCCAGGAGTGCTATGACGGCGTCGAGGCCGTCGTCACCGGCGCGGACGGGCTGAACATCATCGGCCTCGGCCGCGACCGCGGCGAGACGGAGCTGGTCGTCGAGGCGCGCTACGCCGACGTGCTCGGCTTCGTGAACTGCTCGGAGGTCGCGCTCGCGAACCTCACCCTCGGCCACACGGACGGAGGGGACTGCTCGGGCGCCGTGGTCTATTTCGAGAACGTCGGCAGCGCCGTGCTCACGAACCTGGATCTCTACGGCTGCGGCATGAACGGCATCGACAGCTACGAGAGCGGCCCGCTCACGATGCGCGGCAGCACGATCCGCGAGTGCAGCGCCGGCCCGGTCTACCGCTACGGCGGCTGGGGCGAATACAGCTTCGAGGACTGCGTCTTCACAGGCTCCGATGGCGGCTTCACCTTCTGGGAGTGCCCGGGGGCGAGCTTCCTGCGCTGCGTCTTCGGTGCCACGGAGTACGCGAGCATCGCCTACGACGCCGCCATGTCCTTCCAGGACTGCTGGTACTGACGCAGGCGCAGGCTGCGGATCGTCCCGCTTCCCCGCGGGCCGGAAGCCCGCTCCCTCCGACAGCGCATGCCCCCATACAAACAACGGCGGACCCGGTTTCGGGTCCGCCGTTTCGTATGCTTTGCTTTTTTACAGGATCCTCCGCACAGGGGGGATGCGCCGCAGCAGCAGGATCGGGACCGCGCTCAGCAGGAAGAGGCAGAGCGTATGCGCGCAGACCCCGAGGAAGGGGTGATCGGCGTAGAGCGCGAGGATGAAGCCCAGCTCGTGGACGCGGTGGTTGAGCAGCGGGTGCAGCAGATAGACGCCGAGGGCCGCGCCCGCGAGCTCGCGCAGGACCGCCGCGCCGCCGCGGCCGAGCCGCTCCCCGACGCCGAGGCCCCGGAAGAGGTAGACGCCGGCGCCCG
>JAFXTM010000098.1 GCA_017535865.1 Oscillospiraceae bacterium | reverse complement strand
GGAGATGGAAACGGCGGTGGAAGCGCCGATCATGGCGGCGATCTCGGGGGAGCAGTCACGATCCACGCTCAGCACGTCGCAGGAAATGACCACGTCGTTGCGCAGGTCGGAGGGGAAGAGGGGACGCATGGGCCGGTCGATCAGGCGGGAGGCCAGAACGGCGGGCAGGGAGGGCTTGCCCTCACGGCGCATGAAGCTGCCGGGGATGCGGCCGACGGCGTAGAGCTTCTCGTTGAAGTCCACGGCGAGAGGGAAGTAGTCGATGCCGTCCTTGGGACGGGCGGAGGCGGTGCAGGTCACCAGCACGGTGGTCTCGCCGTAGCGGACGAGGACGGCGGCGTTGCAGAGCTCGGCCATCTTGCCGACCTCCATGGAGAGGGGGCGGCCTTCGTAGGTCATTTCGAACTTGCGGTAGTTCGGGAACTGTTTGTTGGTGATGATCATACGGGATTCTCCTTTTTTGATATTGTCTCGAGGAGCCCGGCATCTTAGCACTTGAAAAAACACCGCACGCCGCGCGATCCTTTTTCAAATACTAATCTGCCGGCGCCTCATGGGCGGCGGGACAGTCCGAAAAAAAGCAGGGGGACGTATTCAATTGTCCCCCTGCAAAACCTTCATATCCCTCAGCTTGCCGAGACAGGCGGACCGCAGACTTACTTGCGGATGCCCAGCTTGGCGATGATCGCGCGGTAACGCTCGATGTCCTTCTTGGCCAGATAGTCGAGCAGACGGCGGCGCTTGCCGACCATCTTGTACATGCCCAGACGGCTGTGGTCGTCGTTGGGATGCTGCTTGAGATGCTCGGTCAGCTCGCGGATACGCTCGCTGAGAATGGCGATCTGGACCTCGGGAGAACCGGTATCGTTCTCGTGAGTGGCGTTCTCGCCGATGACCTGGGTCTTCTTTTCCTTCGTGATCATAGTGGAATGCTCCTTTCAAATAATGACTATACCCTGCGTCGCGGCCATGGGCGGAAAGGCTACCGCAACGGCGGCATGACCCCATGGCTGAGAGCGCGGGCGCGTGCTTTGTTATACTACCATCCGGCGCGGGGAAAGTCAATCAAAACTTTTTCGTTTTTTGCGGGAAGAGCGCCTTTTTTACGTGTCCGGGCCGGGCCCGTGTCCGCGAGAGGCGGATTGTTCACATTTCCGCCCTTGACTTTCCGGGCCGGGCCGCCTACAATACGTTTACACGGTCCGGGCATCGCGGGTCCGTGTTTTTCTGTGGGGGCGCGACATGGAGGACAAGAAGACCACCTTTATCTACAAGATCCTGCGTTTCCTGATCTGGCTGTTTTATCCGAAGCCGAAGGTCCTGGGGGCGGACAGGCTGCCGGAGGAGCCCTGCATCCTCGTGGGCAACCATACCCAGATGAACGGGCCGCTTGTGGCGGAGCTGCATCTCCCTGGCCGAAGGTACATCTGGTGCGCCGGACAGATGATGCACTGGAGTGAGGTTTGCGAATACGCCTTTCAGGATTTCTGGTCCTTCAAGCCCCGGTGGACGCATCCCTTTTATCGCCTGCTCTCGTGGCTGATCGCGCCGCTTGCGATCTGCCTGTTCAACAACGCCCACACCATTGCCGTCTACCACGACGCGCGGCTGCGCACGACGCTGCGCGAGAGCATGGAGCGGCTGGACGAGGGCAACAATCTGGTGATCTTTCCCGAGCACAACGTCCCCTACAACCACATCCTCTACGACTTCCAGGACCGCTTCATCGACCTCGCGCGGCTCTATTACCGCCGGAGCGGGAAAGCTCTGTGCTTCGTGCCGATGTACGTCGCGCCGACGCTTCGCGAGACCCATCTCGGCGAGCCGATCCGCTTCGATCCCGACGCCCCTTTCGACGCCGAACGTGCGCGCATCAAGACCTGCCTGATGGACAGCATCACGGCCATCGCGGAGAGCCTGCCGGAGCATACGGTCGTCCCCTACCGCAACATCCGCAAGCGGGATTATCCCAAAAACACGAACAAGGATACGAAACGAAGCATGAAAAAGCCGGTTGTGGACTACCGGGCCTTCCGTCTGAATCGCATAAACGAGCCGGAATACGCGCATATCAAGCTCCTGCTCGGCTGGGTTGTCTACTTCGCCCTCTATTTTCTGACGGAGAACCTCATCCCCGCGGAGGCCTGTCACCTCGTGCACTGCGCGCTGGACGACCGGATCCCCTTCAACGAGTACTTCGTGCTCTTTTATATCTCCTGGTTTGGCCTGATCGTGTTCTCTCTGCTGGCCTTTTTCCTTTACGACATCCAGAGTTTCCGGGATCTGTCGGTGTTCATCATGATCACGCAGGCCGCGGCCATGGTCGTCTATATCCTCTGGCCGAGCGTGCAGCAACTGCGCCCTGAGAGCTTCGAGCGCCGGAACCTCTGCACCTGGATCCTCAGCTTCCTCTATTCCTTCGACACGCCGACAGGGGTCTGTCCCTCACTCCACGTGGCCTATTCGCTCGGCATCGGCTCGGTCTGGCTCAAAAAGAAGGACGCCTCGCCGGTCTGGAAGCTCGTGCTGTGCGTCTGGCTCGCGATGATCTGTCTGTCGGTGATGTTCGTCAAGCAGCATTCGGCCGTAGACGTGTTCGCGGCCCTGCCGCTCGGCGCGCTGGCCGAGTATCTGGTCTTCCGCGGGCGATACTACCCGCCCTTCAAAAAAAGCGCATAAAAGGAAAGCGCCCCGGGAGGGGCGCTTTCCTTTTCCCGTCATACCGGGCAGCGCAGTACGACGACGCCTTCGGCCTCGGCCGGGTCGAGCACGTTCGAGGACCGGAACGTCACCGTGTCGAAGAGGTGGGTGAAGTCCTCCACCGGGCCGATCACATCGTAGCCGAAGCCCTCGCCGCGATAGTGCATCGGGATCGTGAGCCGCGGCCGGAGAGCCCGCACCAGTTTCTCAGCCGCCGCCGGGCCGATGGTGTAATGCCCGCCGACCGGGATCAGCAGCACGTCGGGCTTCCCAACCGCTGCGAGCTGCTCCTCGCTCAGCATATGGCCGAGATCACCCATGTGCACGAGTCGAAGGCCGTCCGCCTCGAGGACATGGATGCGGTTTTCCCCGCGCAGCGTGCCGCTCCTGTCGTCATGGAAGCTGGGGATCGCACGGATCGTGAAGTCCGGCTTCCGGCCGCTGAGCGTTACGCCCGCGGCATGGGCGTGGTCGCGGTGGCCGTGGCTGCACACGACCGCATCCGCCCGCAGCGGCGGCAGCGTGAGGCCGGGGACGCTCCCCGGTGCGTAGGGGTCGAAGACGACCGAGCCCGCGGCGGTCTCGGCGAGAAAACAGGCGTGTCCGTACCAGGTGAGTATCATGGCTCTGCGCTCCTTTTTCTCAAGTTTAAGACCAGTATACCAGAGAAACCGCGGCTTGGCCAGAAAATGTTTTCATATTTCTGTTGACCCTTTTTCCCTGAAATGGTATGATTATATGACACCTAAAGGAGGGTATTGCATGAAAGCGAATCGACTTGTTCGTGTGATCCTCGGCCTGCTCTGTCTGGCCATCTTCCTCGGTTATGCCTTTCTCCTCGGCGCCGTAAGCCCGAAGAGCGAGGACTTCACCGGAGGCGACTGGGCGACCTATCTGCGCGAGAACTACGGCCTGAACCCGGACGGTACCCCGGTCGAGGGCTATGCCTCCGCCGCGCAGCCCTCGGTCGATACGCAGGCCTCCGCCGCGCCCGAGGAAGTCGTACCGGCAGCGGAAGCGCCGGTCGAAGCGGCCCCGGCCGAGACGGCCGCAGCCCCTGAGCCCGCCGTCGATCCGGCCAGCCCCTACGGACAGGCGCTGGCCAACGCGGCGGCTCAAGGGCTGCCCACGCCTCCCGACATCGACATCACCGAGTGGCAGTACGTCCTCGTCAACGGCGACCACGGCCTGAACCCGATCGACTACGCTCCGGCGAACCTCGTCTATCTGAACATGACCGGGGACGACACCGATATCCGTACCGAATACAACGGCAACCGCCAGGTCGTGGACGCGATGATCGCCCAGCCCCTGATCGACATGACCCAGGCCTGCAAGGCCGCCGGTCTGCCGGTATACCTCTCCTCCGGCTACCGGAGCTACAGCACGCAGCGCGAGAACTTTGAGCGCATCTGCCGGAACAACGGCATCTCCGACGGCAAGAACGCCGAAGGCAATTATATCACCATGCCCGCCGGCCACAGCGAACACCAGACCGGTCTCTGCTGCGACATCACGGATTATTACCACGAGATCAAGAACGATTCCATCGCCCAGATCGCCACGGTCCAGTGGCTTGGCGAGCACTGCGCGGACTACGGCTTCATCCTGCGCTTCCCGCAGGACAAGCGGGACATCACCCATGTGATGAGCGAGTCCTGGCACTTCCGCTATGTCGGCGTGGAGGCGGCGCGGTATATGACCGACAACCATCTCTGCCTGGAAGAGTTTGCGGCACTGTACGGAGTGGTGTGATGGCGGGAAAACACAGAAAACGGATACCGGCCGCGCTGCTGCTGGCCGTGCTGCTGTTCGCGCTGGGCGGTCTTGTTCCCGCCGAGGCGGCGGAGCCCACCGGCGAGGGCTTTGTGATCCCGCAGCTCGACGATCTGCCCGACGTGGATCTGTCGCTGCCGCAGTTCATGCTGGCCAACGCCTACAACAGCATTGGCCTCGAGTATGCGCTGCCGCAGTATGCCGACTTCGGCGGCCAGGGCATCGATCTGGAGATTCGCGAGATCACCCGCGAAATGATCAACGCCGCGCGTGAAGACGGCGTGCGCATATATGTCGCCGTCGCCTTCCGCAACTGGGATTACATCACCACCTATTACAAAGAGGCGGTCGCGCGCTACGGCACGGAGGAGGCCTGGCTCCACTACCAGCCCCCCGGCTGCAACGAGCATCAGACGGGCTACGCGATCGACGTGACCGACAACCAGTACGACAACTGCAATTACTATCCCTACGACGATTCGAGCGTGTACGAGTCCCCGGTCTACGACTGGATGATGAAGCACTGCGCCGAGCATGGCTTCATCTACCGCTATCCTGAGGGAAAGGAAGCCTGGTACGGCTCGCGCTGCAGCCATTTCCACTTCCGCTATGTCGGCGTGGAGGCCGCCACCTACATCATGGAGCACGACCTCTGCCTGGAGGAGTTTATGTACCTGATCGACCCACACTCGCTCTTTGTCCCCGGGCTCACGACCTACGCCACATTCTGAGCGGCGCTGAAAAAGGAAAACCGGCTGCGGACCTTCTGGTCCGCAGCCGGTTTTCCTTTTTATGATCGGGAGAGCGGCGCCGGGCGAAAGCACTCGCCGGCCGCCGCGGGGTCCGTGGCCCCGCCGCTGATGTCGAAGATCCGCGCCCGGAAGGCCTCGCTCCGGTCCCCGGGAAGCAGCGCGCGGATATGCACCGCCGCGCCGTAGTCCATCGTGTCGATCAGCCCGCCGAAGGCTGCGATCTCCTGCTTCATTCGCTCGATGGCGGCGTAGGAGCAATCGAACTCGCGCACTTCCCAGCGCCGCACGACGGCGAGCCCCGCCGCGTCCAGCGCGTCCTTCGCGCTCTTGGTGTAGGCCCGGAAGAGACCGCCCGCGCCGAGGAGCACACCGCCGAAATAGCGCGTCACCACACAGACAAGATCGGTCACGCCCTCGCGCCGGAAGACCTCCAGCATCGGGATGCCCGCGGTGCCCTGCGGCTCCCCGTCGTCGGAGTAGCGCTCGGGACCGTCTTTCAGGAGATAGCACCAGCAGTTGTGCCGCGCGTCGTAGTATGTCTTCTTCATCTCCGCGACAAAGGCGCGGGCCTCCTCCTCGCTCTTCACGGGACGCAGATGCCCCAGGAAACGCGAGCGCTTTTCAACGTATTCGCTCTCGCCCGCTCCGGCGGGGATGGTATACTCGGTCATACTGTCCATTCCTCCTGCGGGATGGCATAGTACCGGCTCCGGCGGCAAAGCCCGTCGGCGCCGGTCCAGTTCGCCTCGCAACAAAAGACAAAGCCGCATTTTTCGATGACCCGGCGGGACTTGTCGTTCCCAACGGCATGGGCGCACCAGACCTTCCTGGCTCCCGCAGCAAAGCAGAGCCCGATCAGCGCCTTCACCGCCTCGGGGATATACCCCCGGCCCCAGAGGGGACGGGCGAGCCAGTAGCCGATCTCCGGCTGCCCGTCTCCGCCCTCGGCGGTTGTGGGGAATACGCCAAGGCTGCCCTCGGGCGTATCGCTGCCGCGCAGCGTGACCGCCCAGGTATTTTCCTTCATCAGGATCGTGCGCAGCACCTCCAGGCTGTCCGCTTCGCTCTGATGGGGGACCCAGCCGGCGGCAGGTCCGACCAGAGGGTCGCTGGCGCGGCGATAGAGTTCGGCCGCATCGTCCTCCCGCCAGGGGCGCAGGCGCAGCCGCTCGGTCTCCCAGACGGAGGGCAGAAGCCATTTCGGCGTTTCCTGCGTCATTCCCATTCCTCCCTCGTCTCCCGGTACCCCGGGATATAGGGCTTGAGCCGGCCATAGAGCGCGGGCGGAACGATCGCCTCCACGCGCACGCCCGTCTCGGTGTATTCGGTGTTCAGCACCGCGGCCTCGCGGTTGAGGCAGTCGAGCAGCCCGGCAGCGGAGTAGGGCAGCTCGAGAAAGAGATGGCGCCTGCCGCGGTCCAGCAGCTCGGAGAGCCGCTTCACGAGCGTGTCCGCGCCCTCGCCGCTCTTCGCAGAGATGCAGATCACGTCCTCCCCGTGCGGCAGGATGCCGAAGTAGAGATCGCACTTGTTGAACACGCGCAGACAGGGCGTTCTCTCGGCGCCGAGCTGGCGGATCAGCGCGTCGACCACGCGCGCCTGCTCCTCCCACTCGGGGTTCGCGATGTCGATGACGTGCAGCAGGACGTCGGCGTAGCGCAGCTCCTCGAGCGTGGCCTTGAAGGCCTCGATCAGATGGGTGGGGAGCTTGCGGATAAAGCCGACCGTGTCGGAGAGCAGCACCTCCGTGCTCTCGTCGATGCGCAGACGGCGCGTCGTGGTGTCGAGCGTGTCGAAGAGCCGGTCGTTGGCCGGGATATCCGAGCCGGTGAGCTGGTTGAGCAGCGTGGATTTGCCCGCGTTGGTGTAGCCCACGAGGGCCACGACGGGCATCGCGTTCTTCTCGCGCCGGCGGCGCTGCGTGCTGCGCACCTTGCGCACGTCGGCGAGTTCCGCTTCCAGCTTCTGGATCCGCTGGCGGATATGGCGCCGGTCTGTCTCGAGCTGGGTCTCGCCCGGGCCGCGCGTGCCGATGGGTGAGGAGCCGCCCGCCGCGGTCTGGCGCACAAGATACGTCCACATGCCGGTCAGCCTCGGCAGCAGGTATTTGTACTGCGCGAGCTCCACCTGGAGCTGGCCCTCGCGGGTCTGGGCCCGCTGGGCAAAAATGTCGAGGATGAGTCCCGAGCGGTCGAGCACCTTGACGCCGAGCTCCTCACCCAGCACGCGCATCTGCGAGGGGCTCAGCTCGTTGTCGAAGACCGCCAGATCGCAGTCATTGGCGTCGATCAGCGCTTTCATTTCGCGGATCTTGCCATCGCCGAGAAAGCTGCGCGGGTCGGGAGTCGGCCGGTTCTGGAGCAGCATGGCGACGACCTCGCCGCCGGCGGTCTCCACCAGCGCGGCGAGCTCCTCCATCGAGACTTCGGTGGAGCGCTCGTGCTCGTCCATGCTCTGCGCCGCGAGTCCGGCCAGGATGGCCCGCTCGCGTTTTTCCTGGGTGTTCTGCATGCAAACTCCTTTTTGCTCAGTCTGGGAAACGCTCGCCGCGCTCCCGCTCCGGCGGGGCGGTCGGGCGGGCGTACAGCGATTTGACGACCGTTTTGATAAGCCATACAAAGAAGAGCACCACGACGATCGGGATCAGACAGTCGGTCACCAGCAGGATGACGACCGTCTCGATCAGATGATTGACCGCGGCGCGGGCCTTCTCGACCGAGGCGGACACGCCGCCCGTCACGCTCTGCGCGGCGTTGGAGAGCGCGCCCCAGAGCGTCTGTTGCTCTTCGGCCTCCGCTTCGATCTCATCCGAGCCCTCGATCACCGCGTCGATGGAGCCCTGGATGGAGTCGTGGAAAGTCCGGTCGATCGAATTGGAGACAGCGACGCTGGCCGGCACGACCAGCACCCCGGCGATCCCGACGATCAGCAGTGAGACCGCGAGCCGCTTTTTCCAGCCGGTGCCGGGCTTGATCTCGTGGGCGATCGAAAGCAGGCTCGCGCCGGGCACGAGGATGACGGAGGATACGAAGCCGAGGATGGTCAGCACGTATTTCTCCAGATACAGCGCCCCGAGCACGATGATGAAATACTCGCTCAGCTCCGCGATCTGCTGGGCGATCGGCGTGCCCACGTCCCCGGGAATGAGGGTGATCGCAGCGGAGATCGCGGTCGAGGCCGTGATCAGGCCGAAGATCGTCGAGCGCTTTTTGTCCAGCGATTCGATGATGCTCCGATAGGTGTCCACCGAGACCAGGGCGCGGCGGAGCAGCGTCAGCGACAGCGCGGCCAGCGCGATCCAGAAAAGGATCTTCAGTATCCGGAGGGTCGTACTTTTTCTCTCAAGTGTCGTTTCCACGTTCTCTCTCTTTCCTTCCCCGCGCGGTCATTCCGCGCGTTTGATCTGCCGGACGCTCTTCTCGAATTTCACACGCGGGCCCATGACCTCGTGCCCGCAGCCGCAGCAGCGGAGCTTGAAGTCCGCGCCGACGCGCAGCACCTGCCAGTCGCGGCTGCCGCAGGGGTGCTGCTTTTTGAGCGTGAGGACGTCGCCTACCCGGATGTCCATTCTTTTTTGATCTCCTCCCAATACCGCTTCGCGGCCTGCTCGGTCTTGTTGTCGCTGAACTCGTAATAGCGGGCGTTTTTGAGATCGTCCGGCAGATACTGCTGTTTCACCCAGTGCCCCGGAAAATCGTGCGGATAGAGATAACCCTGCTCGCGCTCGAAGCCCGCGCCGTCGGCGTGGACGTTCTGCAGCTCGCGCGGGAAGCCGTGCCCCTTTCCCGCGCGCAGGTCCGCCTGCGCCCGGTCGATGGCGACGCAGGCGCTGTTGGACTTCGGCGCGGTGGCGAGCAGGATGCAGGCCTCGCTCAGCGGCAGCCGCGCCTCCGGCAGCCCGAGCTGCAGCGCGGAATCCACACAGGCCTTCACGATCGGCACCGCAAGCGGATAGGCCAGACCGATATCCTCGCTCGCGGAGCAGAGGATGCGGCGGCAGGCGCCGATCAGGTCCCCGGCCTCGAGCAGCCTCGCCAGATAGTGCACCGCCGCGTCCGGATCGGAACCGCGCAGGGACTTCATCAGCGCCGACACGCAGTCGAAATGCTCGTCGCCGTCCCGGTCGTAGCGCATGGCGCTGCGCTGGGAGACGGCCAGCGCGTCCTCCAGCGTGATCGTCCCGCTCTCCCCGGCGGTCGAGAACAGGAGCTCCACCGCGTTGATGGCCTTACGCACATCCCCGCCGCAGGCGGAGGCGATGCGTTTCACGACGCCGTCCTCAAGGACGAGGGGCGCGCCGCGCCGCGCGTTCATGAAATCGACGGCACGCAGCACCGCGCTTTCGGTGTCCCGCGCGTCGACGAGCTTGAACTCAAAGACGGTCGAGCGGCTCAGGATCGCGTTAAAGACGGTGAAATAGGGGTTTTCCGTCGTGGAGGCGATCAGCGTGATGCGCCCGTCCTCAATGAATTCGAGCAGGCTCTGCTGCTGCTTTTTGTTGAAATACTGGATCTCGTCGAGATAGAGCAGCACCCCGCCCGGCGTGAGGAGGGTGTCCAGCTCGTCGATGATCCGTTTGATGTCCGCAATGCCGGCGGTGGTGGCGTTGAGTTTGCGCAGGCTGCGATTCGTGCGCTCGGCGATGATCCGCGCGACGGTGGTCTTCCCGGTGCCGGAGGGGCCATAGAAGATCATATTCGGGATCTGCCCGCTCTCCACGATGCGGCGCAGCAGACCGCCCGGGCCCAGGATATGCCGCTGGCCCACCACGTCGTCCAGACTGCGGGGGCGGATCTCGTCTGCAAGTGGTTTGTACATGCTTGCTCCCTCTAATCTAAAACGGAACCCGCCACGCGAGGTGGCGGGTCATTCTCATGAAACGGGAGGCTTACTCGTTCTCGTCGCCGCCCAGATCGAACTCCAGGGTCTCGCCGCAGCTGGGGCACTGAATGCTGCCCTGGCTCAGGGTCTCCTCGTCAAAGGTGATGGTCTCGCCGCAGCCGGGACAGGTCACGTCGTAGAGCACGCCGTCATACGGCAGCTCCTCGTCCTCCTCCGCGGCTTCGTCCCCGTCCTCGCTGTCATAGAGGCGCAGCGGAGGTGGATAGAGTTCGTCGTCCCCGTCGTCTTCCGGCTCATCCTCGTCTTCCAACTCGTCCTCGTCGTCATAGTCCGCGAGCTCATCCGCCGGCAGGGTAATCTCCTGCAGATAGATCAGCTGCTCGTACAGGTCGTCCAGTGATTCCTCGTGTGCGTCCAGCCCGCTCTCGTGCTCCTCCAGCTTATGCGCGATATCGCCCATCAGCTCGGTCAGCACGCCCCAGAGCTTCCCCTCGCCCGCTTCGGGATCGAGGCCCATGCCCTCGGTCAGGCCCTTCAGATAAGCGGCTTTTTCCACGATCGTCATACAGAGAACCTCCTTTACAAAAAAGGGGAGATGTTCGATCTCCCCTTCTGCTCGCTTCCTCGGATGTCTCAGGCTCTGGACAGATACTCGCCCGTGCGGGTATCGACCCGGATGCGCTCGCCCCGGTCGATAAACAGGGGGACTTTGATCTCGGCGCCGGTCTCAAGCGTGGCGGGCTTGGTGGCGTTGGTGGCGGTGTTGCCGGCAAAGCCCGGATCGGTCTCGATGACCTCCAGCTCGACAAAGAAGGGAGGCTCGACGTTGAAGACCTTGCCCTTGTAGGAGTAAATGGTGCACTCCATGTTCTCCTTGACAAATTTGAAATTGTCGCCCAGAACGCTGCCGTCCACGGGCTCCTGCTCATAGGTCTCGGGGTTCATGAAATAGTAGAGGTTGCCGTCGCTGTAGAGATACTCCATAGTGACGCGGTCAACGGTGGCGCTCTCAAACTTCGCGGTGGGGTTGAAAGACGTTTCAGTCACGGCGCCGGTGATGACATTCTTCATCTTGGTGCGCACGAAGGCCGCGCCCTTGCCGGGCTTGACATGCTGAAACTCCACGACCTGCATGACCTGGCCGTCCATCTCAAAGGTAACACCGTTTCTGAATTCGCCTGCAGTAATCATACTGGGACCTCCCAAAGATAGTTTTATCGATAAAATCGTATTAGCTTTATTATTTTACAGTAAGCGCGCGTATTTTGCAAGAGTTTTATGTACAGCACCGCAAAAAAGCCTGTAGGGTTTACAATGATGTGTGACAGCAAGTAAAAAAAGATAGCGAATAGGAGTGGCCTGTATTAAGGTTGAGTTGTCCAGACAAAACCGAAAGGCAGGTGCCACCCTATTCGCCATGAACAAGATAACACAAACCGC
>JAFXTM010000097.1 GCA_017535865.1 Oscillospiraceae bacterium | reverse complement strand
CTTGGCGTTCTGGGCGTGATCGTAATATTGAATCCGCTGCTGGGGCTTGGTGTAATCGGCGTGGTTGTGGGCTGTGGCATGATCACAGCGGGAATCAACCTGATCTTCCTTAGCACAAGTGCGTGGCTTTGGTAATGAAAAACCACTCTTCACCTAAATAATTACAAAATAATTATACATAGACATCTTCAATACCACAACGTCCAATTGGATGTACTAGGCAAAAAAGAAAGGCGCATGGCGGTTTACATAACATGAATTGCACCCACCTCCGCTTGGAGGTAAGAAACGCCGAATTGTATGAATACTGGTGTCCTAACGCATAAAAGGCAGGTAATTTTGTTAGAATTACCTGCCTTTCCTTTTTGCCCGAAACGAGTTTTTTTCACAGAGGCTAATCATTTTGTGAAACTTTTTCCGCGTTTTGCCATCCAATACTCATGACCACGGTAATCCCCACAACCTCTTTGCAGTCAGAAGCCGACAAACTTCTTGTGAACGGGCGACTGCTATGATATAGTTATTTTTCGGAAGAGTATGCTCCGGAAAAACACAGCAGACGAGCCGTCTCTTCGTACAGGGATCATTTTGAAAAATGGCGGGGTGAAACGTGTGAGCCGCTTGCTGTACGGCGCAAGGATCGCGGGCTGTAAAGTCCTCGGCCCGGGAAACAGAGCTGTCCTGTGGGTGTTTGGCTGTCCGCGGGACTGTCCGGGCTGCATCGCAAAGAGCTTTCGGGAAGGCACGCCCCGGGAGACCACCGTGCAGGAGATGGCTGAATGGTATCTGGCTCAGGATGCGGAAGGCATCACGATCAGCGGCGGCGAGCCGTTTGAGCAGGCGGAGGCCCTTGCCGAGCTGACAGAGATCATCCGGCGGGAGAAAGACGCGGGCGTGATCGTCTATACAGGCTACCTCTATGAAGAGCTTCTTGACCGTGCAAAGCAGGAGAGCGCCGTTCGGCGTTTTTTGAACAACATCGATCTGCTGATCGACGGGCCGTATCTGCAGGAAAGAGATCACAACCAACCCTATGTGGGTTCGGATAACCAGCGGCTGCTGCCCCTGACGAACCGGTATGCCGGTCAGATGTCATATTATACCGAAGCCGTCGGCCGGAAAGTGGAGATCCGTCTTTCGGAAAAAACGACCCTGCTTGTGGGCGTGCCCGGACAGGATCAGAGAGAAATATGGAGAAGGGTGAAAAAGCTCAATGACACAAACGTGGAAACATAACGGTCTCACAGGCCAGGCCGTTTATGAGATCCTCTGCAGGCAAACGCAGGGGATCCAGTTCAAGGACAGCAAGAACAATCAACAGTTTCTTGCTGTTCAAAAATGGAAACACGCCGATGCCGACGTCGGGCTCTGGAAGATAGCCTCCAATCCGACCTCAAAAACCTGTAAACTCACCCTAACGCGAGATCTGCCCGCGAAAGACAGTTTGACGATCAGCTTTCAGGAAGGCACGCTCGCCGAGGTGACGATCGCGATCCCTTCGCTTGGCGGCGAGGTCAGATCCTTCTCCAACGTGAGGGAGATCCGGATCGTTCCGAATCAGAGCATCAGCGTCACGGATCCTGACGGACCGACGACCGAAACTCCCGATGCGGACGACGTCGGTTTTGAGGAAGAAAAAAGAGCCTTGGAGGAAAAGCTCCGGAAGGCAACGGAAGAGCGAGACGCCGCTTTGGCTCAGGCAGAGGCGCTGAAGGCGGCCGCGGAGGCCGGAGAGGTCACCTTGAGGGATCTGGAAACAGCCCGTGCCGAAAATGGTTTGCTGGAAAGGATCGCCGCCGCCAACGTGGACGGTCTGCTGCTGGAGCTGTCGTCCGGTCTTGCTTCTCTCTGCAGCGAGCTCAAAAAAAAGCTGGGTGAACTGGAGTCGGTCAAAGGGGAACTTGACCGCACGCAGGCGTCGATCCTCGATGCGGAAAAAAAGAAAGCCGAGCTGGGCAAAGCGCTTGAGGAGGCAAAGAAGCTGGAGGAGATCCGTACGATGGACTGTGAGGACGCGGAGCGGAAGCTCGCCGCGCTCCGCGCGCAGTTTGGAGATGACCAGGCCACCCTGATCCTGATGCAGGAGGAGCCCTTCCTGAAAGGGCAATCGGTCTCCAAAAAGCTGGAAAATGTGGAAAAAGAGCTTGATGCGGCGGAGAAGACCATCGGTCAAATCCTGCGCTGGCGCGAGGCGATCGACGAGAGGATCCAGCGCGTTGTCCTGCAGGGGACGGACGGTACGATCCCGCTTGCGGAAGAACTTGGGGGAAACAAAGATGGCGTCGGAAGCGGCCCTGAAGAAAAAGATCCGTGACCTGAGTGACGAGATCGAAAGCCTGTCGAGCGAAGCCGCCAGTGAGCGGAGAAGAATAGAAGAAGAAAACCGGGACAATCTGAAGCGGCTGAAAGAAGCGCAGGCGCGCGCGCTCGAGGAAAACAAGCGTCGGATGGATGCGGCGTATCTTGAGGTCGTACATAAGCTGCGCGATGAACTGCAGTGCGAGATGCTGCGCTATGCGGAGGAGCTAAGGCGCGCGGATGAGAAGGCCAGGGAACGGGTTCGGGCGAAGCTCGAGGAGCTGAGCCGCGCCGAGGAGGAGCTTGCGCGCGAGGTGCAGAAGCTCCGCGAGGAGGAGCACAGGCGAAGCGAGACCGGAAAGGCGATCGCCAGGGAGAAAAAAGCGGAGGCGGAGGGCCGGGCGGCCGAAGTCGGCGCTCTGCCGCATGAGTTTTTTCTGCCTCATCAACTGGAGCTGTTTCAGGCGCACGTCGAAACCGCCGACGCGTGGATCAAAAAGGGGCTGTATGAAGCGGCGAGCGCGGTCGCCGACGCGGCCATTATGGAGCTGCAGATCATCAAGCTCCGGATCCTCGATATGCAAAATCAGTGGGAAGCGTGTTTTTCCCGCTTCGCCGCGCTTGCCCAATCCCTGCACAGTCAGCTCGAGAGCTTTGAAAAAACGCCCGTGCCCGTCGCAGGCGGAATGATCGAACTGACCGAAAGGCTTCGCGAGCATTTCAGCGGAGGCGAATACGGCAGGCTCAAGGCAAAGATCGAAAAAAACATTGCCCTTGTCCGCGCCGTCGATGAAGCGGGCGGGATCACGGCCTATCTGAGCAGCGGGGACGCCCCGAAGCAGGATCTGATCATCCTTGAGATACTCCCGGAGATCAAAAAACTGACGGATCATTTCTCCGCCGTTGCGGAATGCATCGAAAACGAGGTGTTTTTCTCTTCCCTGCGCCGCGCACTCGCCGACTATGCGGCGGAGCAGCTCGGCAGTATGGGATATACGATCCTGGACAGCGGCTTCCGTGACAGCGATCCGCTGGAGACTTTCGACGTCGTCGCCTCCGCAAACGGAGCGGACACCGTACAGGTCTCACTCGTCCCGCGGCGGCACGACGGCGTGACAAACGGCGTATTGTGCCTTGTCAGTGTGGGCAACCGGACAACGCCGGAGCCCGGTTTTCTGCAGAAAACGGCGATGGCTGTCGTCGACTCTCTTTATGCTGCATATGCTGAACACAAGGTCCCCATCGAAGCCTGTCTGGATACGTGTTCGGCCGACGCGCTGGAGAAAAGCCGGAAGCAGCCTCCGGATGTCAGGCGTTTTGAAAGAAAAAGAGAAAGAAAACAAGGATAAAAAGGAGGATCACTATGAGCGGAGAAGGCGGAGGCGCCGTAATCGGAGCGGTCATTTTACTCGGAGCGCTTCCTTACATTTTGGGTGCGGGTGCGGTGGCGGCCGGCGTGTACGGACTCGTGAAACTGGGAGGTGCCGCCGTAAAGGCAGCGGAGAGACGTCATCGCGAGACCGAGCTGAAGGTCTCACGATGCAGTGCGGAGCTGTCCGGCGTTTACAGCCGTCTGGACGAGGCCATGAAAAAGGAGCGTGCGGAGAGAGACGCTTTTTATCGAGGCCTGGAAGAAGAGATGAAAGGTCTGGCGGAGGATATTCGTCTCACCGCCGAAGCCACGCCGGACACGGAGTTTATCGCCGGGGAAGCCGAAAAAGTAAAAACCGCCGGCTCTCGCGCGATGAAGGAGACCCGGGAAAAAGAGATGCGCCGCATCCGCGCCGAAACTGAGGAGACCGAGCGGGCGCTCATGGATGAGATGAAAAAGATCCAGAAGACCGCGACGGAGCTCGTCGACTGGAAGGCAAGCACGGCCGCCGCAAGAAATCAGCAGAGAGTCGCGGCCGAGGAACGCCTCCGGGACGCCCGGGCGTCGATCACGCTGCTGCAGAGCCTTTCCGCCAGCGATCCGTCCGATATTGCCTTTAAGAACAACGTGGCGATCATGGAAGAGAGATGCCGTGCTGCGGAGGAGCAGTTGAAGAACGGCTTCTTCGAGTCCTCGGTTGCCCAGGCCGAAACCGTCATCACCCGCAGCGCGAGCCTCGCCGTCGAGCATGAAAAGGACATGATGGACAGAGACGAGAGGCTGATCGCAGTCGAAGCGAGGCTCGAGGGTCTTCTCGGGGAACTGGAAAAAGCACGTCATTTCACGCTGGAGGACGAACTCTTCGGCGAACGCGAGGTGGATCTCGACATCTATACGCAGGGGGAATTCGCCAGGCTGGAGGACGAAGTCCGGCAGCTGCTGGACCGAATCCAGTCCGCCGACGCCTCCGCCTTCAGTCCGGCGGAAGCAATGGCGATCTTGTCTCACGTGGAGGACGAGCTTGTCCCGCGTGCCGACAGGCTTGTGGCGGAAGGACATAAGAGACTGCTGCAGTTTTTTGAGCGTGTACATGCCCTGCAGGTGCTCTCCGATCACATGCTGGATAACGGATATCAGATGGATTGGAGCGCAATGCCCGGAGACGATCCCACGCAGAAAACGGTTATCAGTTTTGTCGAGCCGGTCAGCGGAAACTCGATCAGCGTCGCGCTGGATGAGGACGAGTCGACAGAGGATCTGGGAAGCATGGCAATGAAGATCAACTTCTACTACAGCGATCGCGAAGTCACCGAGGAAGAAAAGCAAAAAGTTCGCAGCAGCATGGAAGAAGCGCTTCGCGCGGCAGGGCTGACGGGCAGGCTGTGCTGCACGGGCAGCGTCGGCAGAGAAGCGGCTGACCAGAGTTTGAAGACGAAAGATGCGGTAAGAACAACGCCGGTCAAGAAGAAGGTCACCGTATGATCGGGCATGCTTTGCTGGAGGCCGAACTATGAAATCATTTCTGGATTCCTACGATTATGATTCCAGGACTCTCATCCTTTACGGAGATCTGAACGATCCGATCGTCTGCGGCGATCTGGTGGTGCGTTCCTTTGAAGAATACCTGGTAAAGTATCTCCGAAAGAGAGGCTATGAGCATATCGTTTTCTACGGGGATACCGGAATTCGCGGCGCTTACTGCCGGGACTCGAAGAGCGCACGCTTTTTCTTCCCGGAGAATCGCGGCCTTCCGGTCGTTCTCCCGGGGGAAACGGAAAGCGGCGCGGTTGAACCGGTGCCCGGGGATCCGCTCTCCCGGAGCAAAAAGCGCAAGCTTTCGGTGATGGATGAGTTTGACCAACAGTTCAAAAGCGGCCGCGCTTCAGGAGATAAAAAGGAGGCGGTTTCCGAAGAGAAAGGAGAGGGGCCGCAGAAAGTCCGGTACGCGCGCCGAGGTATGATGCTCGAGCCGTTCTATACCATGCTCCATCCCCTGATGCTGGACAAAAAAAGCAATATGGCGGTGGTCTTCTACAACATCGTCACCACCAATCTGTTTTCCAACCGGCCGTTCCTCGACGAGGTGCTCACCTGGGACGCAGAAAAGGACTTTGACGGCGTGCCGAACCTCTGCCTCTTTCTGGCTCCGGACACTGGATCCAACCCGCAGGAGCTGATCCGCATACTGAGCAGTACTCCTTTGGCATCCAAGTTTGTCGTTTATCCGACTCGCGATTCTGTCGAGCTGAATCCGAAGACCTGTCTGCGTATCGGTCGCCCCCGGGCGGACGAGATCAAAAACCTGCTTCGGCGTCTCCGCATCGTCGGGACGGAGGGCAAACACCACAGGATCCTTTTTCCGTACGAGGAGCTTGACGAGCTTGTCCGGGAGATCATCGAGTGTACCGCAAGGCGAAAAGGCGGCGGCGTCTGCGACACGGAAGCAGGCGAGTCCATGGGAACGATCATGGAACGGCTCTGCGACTTCCTGGACGAGCGTGAAGAGAAGGTCATTCCTCTGACAGTGGAGACCGTGGACGAGATCTGGGAGCTCCCGTCGAAAAAGAAAAAGCCGAGGAAAGCTGCGAAAAAAGCCGACAAGCGCAAAACCGAGGCGGCGCTTCCCCGCGAAAAGCCGGATTGGACCGTGGCACGGGCCTCGATCGAGGAGCTTGAAACGGAGGAGCCCGATCTGGAGAGCGCGCTTGCCGAGCTGAACGACATGGTCGGCCTCGACGAAGTGAAAAGGGAAGTCAGCGAACTCATCAGCTTTATCCAGGCCGCTCAGCGGCGAAAAGCGGAAGGAATGACGGTACACCCGTTAAGCCTGCACCTTTCTTTCGTCGGCAATCCCGGCACGGGCAAAACCACGGTGGCGCGCCTGATCGGAAAACTCTACCGGGCGATCGGCGTCCTCCCACGCGGTCAGACGATCGAAGTGGACCGCGGAAAGCTTGTGGCGGGCTATGTGGGGCAGACAGCCATCAAGACGCAGGAGCAGATCGACCGGGCCCTGGGCGGGGTGCTGTTCGTTGACGAGGCCTATTCGCTGCGCGGAGATGAAAACGACTTCGGCCATGAAGCGATCGAAACCATCCTCAAAGCCATGGAGGACCACCGGGACGATCTGGTGGTGATCGTGGCCGGCTATCCCGAGCCGATGAGAGCGTTTATCGAGTCCAACGTCGGCCTGAAATCCCGCTTCAGCAAAGAGATTCGGTTTCCGGACTATTCGCTCGACGAGCTTTGCACTATTTTGGACAGGCTGCTGAAAAAATACGAGTACACTATGACGGACGAGGCGAAGACACTCTGCCGCCGGATCATCCAGCAGGGAAAGAGCGCAAACCCAAAGGACTTCGGAAACGGGCGCTACGTGCGTACGCTGTTTGAGGATATCATCAGAAGACAGTCTCTGCGCCTGGCTGCGTCCTCCTCGTCAACAAGAGAGGAGCTCTCCGAGCTCCGGGCGGAGGATATCCCGGAGGCGCACGTCCAGAATCTGCCGAAAGAAAACGCGACTTTTGAGGAACTGATGGGCGAACTCAACGATATGGTCGGCCTTGACAAGATAAAGAATGAGATAAAAACCCTCGCCGATGTGTATCGTCTATCGCTTATTCGCCGGAAGAAAAACTTGCCGGCAGACCCGGTCCGCATGCACATGGCCTTTGTCGGGAACCCCGGTACGGGCAAAACCACGGTGGCGCGCCTGATCGGCAAAATATACCGGTCGATCGGCGTCCTCCCCGGCGGCCAGTTGGTTGAGGCGGACCGCAAAGCTCTTGTCTCGAACCATGTAGGGGACACGGCGCTCAAGACTCAGAAGCTGATCGACCGTGCCATGGGCGGCGTTTTATTTATCGACGAGGCCTACTCCCTGGACCAAGGTCCAGGCGACAGCTTTGGCAGGGAAGCGATCGATACGCTCCTCAAAGCCATGGAGGACCATCGGGACGATCTGGTGGTGATCCTGGCCGGCTATCCCAAGCCGATCCAAAAGCTTATCGATTCTAATCCCGGCCTGGAATCTCGCTTCAGCGATAAGATCATGTTTCCGGATTATACCCTCGACGAGCTCTGCACCATCCTGGAGCGCATGTGCAGGAAAAGGGGGTATCGGATGACGGAGGGGACACGGCAGCGCGCCCGGGAGCACATCGAAGCGGCGAAGGGCGTAAAATCTTCCTCCTTCGGGAATGCGCGCTATATCGAGAGGCTGCTCGAGGGTATGATTCGAAAGCAGGCAGAGCGGCTTTCGCCTCTGGAAGATCCCTCCGTGGAGGAACTGATGACCTTCCTGGAGGAGGACATCTGAATACGGCGCCGGGAAGCAAGCCCGTCCCGAAAGGCAGGACGAAACGCCATCATATGATCGCGCAGGAGGAATTGTCGATTGATCGAAAACCCAACCATATATGACTACGGCCCGATACCGGACACGGAAGGACTTGCGGGCGTTCCGGCGCGGATCCTCACCCAGCACAAGGAGCGCTACGAGATCGTCTCTTCCAGGGGCTTTGCCTTTGCCCGGCTGAAACCCGGCGCGTACTACGCGGGTGAAGAGCGCTTTCCCACCGTGGGAGACTACGTGATGGTGAAAGCGGTCGAAAACGGAGACAGCCAGATCCTGAGCACCCTGCCGCCCCGATCCCTCTTTGTCCGCCGCGACCCTTTCCTGCAGCGGGAGCAGGCGATCGCCGCCAATTTTGACGCCGTCTTCATCCTGCAGTCGATGAACCAAAACTTTAACCTCCGCCGCTTGGAGCGCTATCTTGCCCTCGCGTGGCAGTCCGGGGCTTCTCCGGTGATCGTGCTGACCAAGGCCGATCTGGCGGAGGAGCCCGCAGCCTTTCTCGCACAGGCGGAGCGCGTCGCACCCGGGGTGGCCGCGTACGCGGTCAGCGCCCGGACCGGCGACGGGATGGACGCGCTCGCGCCTTATCTGCAGCCGGGGAAAACGCTGGTGTTTCTCGGTTCCTCCGGCGTCGGCAAATCCAGCCTGGTCAACGCGCTGGCCGGGGAGAAAATCATGGAGACCGCGAGCATCCGCGAGACGGACGGCCGCGGCCGCCACACCACGACCCGCCGCCAGCTCATCCGTTTGAGCAGCGGTGTGCTGATCATCGACACCCCGGGCATGCGCGAGCTTGGGATGGTCGAGACCTCGGAGGGTCTGGAGACCACCTTTGCGGATGTGGAGGCCCTTTTGAAGAAGTGCCGCTTCTCCGACTGTCGCCACGAGCGCGAGCCCGGCTGCGCCATACGCGCGGCGATCGCGTCGGGCGAGCTGGATGCGGCGCGCTGGGAAAGCTACAAAAAGCTGCAGGCGCAGGCGCAGGACTGGGAAGACATGCTGCGCCGCAAGCGCGAGTGGAGCAAGGGCGTCGCCAAAAGCAACAAGCTGCTGAAAAAGGCCCGAAAGACGGATGGGACATGACCGCGTCCCCGACCTCTCCGGGGAGGCAGCAGACGTCCCCCCCCTATGTACCCGGATACCAGACAGGCGATCTTCGTCGGATCGCCTGTCTGTTCTTTTTGCCTCAGCTTATGGTCTATCGGAAAGACCCCGCTGTTTTCCGTGCGCTTTTTCCCCAAAAAAGAATAAAGATCACAAAGAGCCCTTGACAGACCGAAGCGGGCGGAATATAATAACGGTCGTTAGAAAACAGCTGTTATTTATCAAGTGTACGGAAAGGAAGTGCCCTATGCCGCCAAAAGTAAAGTTTCAGAAGCAAGAGGTCGTCGCCGCCGCGCTGCGTGTTGTTGCCCGAAGCGGGATCGACGCGGTCTCGGCACGGGAGGTCGCCAAAGAACTGGGCGTTTCGGTCGGGCCCATCTTCACCTGGTTTGAAACGATGGATCAGCTCAAAGCGGCGGTCTATCAGCAGGCCAAGGAGCGCTACCGGGAATATATCGAGCGCGGGCTTGCCGAGCCTGTCCCCTTCCTGGGCGTGTGTCGGCAGTACATCCGCTTCGCGAAAGAGGAGCCGGAGCTGTACAAGCTGCTTTTCCTCACCCGCCCCGGGACCGGCTCCGACGGCGCGACGGCAGCCATGCGCTTTTCCCGGGAACTGGTGCGGCCTTCGATCATGCGGATATATCACATGGACGCGGACACCGCGGACAAGTATTTCCGCGACTTGTGGCTGGCGGCCTTCAGCTTTGCGACGCTGATCGTGATGGACGACTGCCCCTATACGGACGAGGAGATGCTGGCGGTGGGGACGGAGATCAGCCTCGCCGTCTGCAAGGCGTACAAAGAAGTGCCGGGCCTGTCGGAGGGCAACTATGACCGGGATGCGGTCTTCCGCAGCCTGGTGGAAACCGGATGTGAAAAAGGAGACTGAACGATGCTGTGTATTGAACACCTGACCAAGCGCTACGGCGAAAAGACGGCGGTGGACGATCTGTCCCTGCACATTCTGCCGGGCGAGATCTTCGGCTTTATCGGGCACAACGGCGCAGGAAAAAGCACCACGATCAAAAGCGCGGTCGGCATCCTGCAGTTTGATGCGGGCAGGATCACGATCAACGGCCGCTCCCTCCTGGACGAGCCGGTGGCCTGCAAGCGGGACCTGGCTTTCATTCCGGACAATCCGGACCTCTACGATTTTATGAGCGGCATTCAGTATCTGAACTTCGTTGCGGATATCTTCGCCATCCCGGCCGCGGTGCGGCTGGAGCGGATCCGCCGCTACGCCGCGCTCTTTGAGCTGACCGACGACCTTGTCCAACCGATCTCCGCCTATTCACACGGTATGAAACAGAAGCTGGAGATCCTGGCGGCCTGGCTGCACGATCCGAAGCTGATCGTGATGGACGAGCCCTTTGTCGGCCTCGACCCGAAGGCCTCCCATCTGCTCAAAGAGATGATGCGCGAACACTGCGACAAGGGCGGCGCGATCTTTTTTTCCACCCATGTGCTCGAGGTCGCGGAAAAACTCTGCGACAAGATCGCCATCATCAAGCGCGGCCGGCTCATCCGGACCGGGACGATGGAGGAGGTCAAGGGCGACGACAGCCTCGAAGAGGTGTTCCTGGAACTGGAGGCGGAATAAATGCTGGGAGTTCTTGTGAAAAAACAGCTCGCGGAGGTATTCAAGAGCTACTTTTATGACGCGAAGAAAAACCGGATGCGCTCCAAGTGGGCGATCGCCGCGTGGTTTCTCTTCTTTTTCGTCATCATGGTCGGCTTTCTCGGCGGCATCTTCACCGCGCTGTCGCTCCAGCTCTGCGGCGGGCTGACGGCAATCGGGATGGGCTGGCTCTACTTTCTGCTGATGAGCGGCATCGCGATCCTGCTCGGCGCTTTCGGCAGCGTCTTCAACACGTATTCCGGGCTCTATCTTTCCAAAGACAACGAACTGCTTCTGTCTTTGCCGATCCCGGTCCGGACGATCGTAGCCGCCCGGCTCATCAACGTCTATCTGATGGGCGCCATGTACGCTGCGACCGTGCTGCTCCCGGCGCTGATCGTCTACTGGGCTGTGGCGGGGGCGACGGCCGCCCGGGTGATCTGCGGGCTCGCACTGCTGCTGATCGCCACGGTCATGGTGCTGCTTCTGTCCTGCCTGCTGGGCTGGGTGGTCGCCCGGATCAGCCTGAAGCTGAAAAACCGGAGCTTTATCACCGTGCTGATCTCGCTGCTGTTTGTCGGCGGCTATTATTTCTTCTACTTCAAGGCGAACAGTTTTATCACGACCATGCTGCTCAACGCCGACGTTTACGGCGAAAAGATCCGGGGCTCGGCTTTCGGGCTCTATCTCTTCGGCCGGATCGGGGAGGGCGACTGGCTGGCCGCCGCGCTTTTCACCGTCGTCACGGCGCTGCTCGCCGCTCTGGTCTGGCACATCCTGCAGCGCAGCTTTCTGTCTGTCGCTACGGCAGGCGGAAGTACGTCAAAGCCGCGCTACACCGAAAAAGCGGTCAAAGAGAAGACCGCGTTCGGCGCGCTGCTCGCCAAGGAATTCGGCCGCTTCACCGCGAGCCCGAACTATATGCTCAACTGTGGCCTTGGCGTACTGCTGATCCCTGCCTGCGGCGTGCTGCTCCTTCTGAAAGGACGGTCCGTCACCGGGATGATCGGCGAGGTCTTCGCGAGTCGGCCGGGCTGCGCTGCCGTGCTCCTCGCCGCCATGCTTTTTCTGCTCCTGTCCATGAACGACATGGCGGCCCCCTCGGTCTCGCTGGAGGGGAAAAGCCTCTGGATCCCGCAGTCTATGCCGGTCGAGCCGAAAACGGTGCTGCGCGCCAAGACGGCCGTTCAGGTGATCCTGAGCGGGCTGCCCATGCTGTTTGCCTCGGTCTGCGCCGCCCTCGTTATCGACGCCTCGCTTTCCGTCCGGATGCTGCTCGTTGCGGCGCCGCTGGCTTATGCGGTCTTTTCCGCCCTGTTCGGCACGTTTATCGGCCTGCGGATGCCGGTCCTGAGCTGGACGAACGAGCTCGCACCCATCAAGCAGAGCGCCGCGGTCGCCATTGCGCTCTTCGGAAGCTGGGCGTTCTGCACGGTCTTTGCCGGACTGTATCTGTTCATCGCATACCGGATCGGCGCGGCGCTCTACCTGCTGTCCTGGACGCTTCTGCTGGCCGCTGCGGCGCTGCTGCTGCTTCGCTGGCTGGACACCAAAGGCTCGGCCGCTTTCGCGGCGCTGTAAAAAAGCGGCTGCGACAGATCGGCGTCCAGACGCCCGGGCTTGCTTTATCCGTGGGTTCGTGGTATACCCAAGACAGAGAAACGGGAACGGGAGAGCTGTGCACATGGGCGAAACACGGACGGTGAACGGAAAGGAATACGAGCTCCTCCGGCTGCTCGGCCACGGCAAGGGCGGCTACTCCTACCTCGCCCTGCGGGAGGGGCGGCCGGTGGTGCTCAAGCAGATCCACCACGAGCCCTGCGCTTATTACACATTCGGAAACAAAATCGAGGCGGAGCGCCGGGATTACACACGCCTGAAGGCGGCCGGGATCCGGATCCCGGAGATGCTGGACATTGACGCGGAGACGGAGCGGATCGTGAAGGAGTATATCGAGGGAACGAGCGTGTTCGAGCTCGTGTGCGACAGGAAGCTGACGGCGCCGTATCTCGCGCAGGTCCGGCAGATGGCGGAGCAGGCGAAGGCCGTCGGCCTGAATCTGGACTATTTCCCGACGAATTTCATCGTGCGGGACGGTCTGCTCTATTACGTCGATTACGAATGCAACGACTATATGGACGAGTGGAGCCTTGAAAACTGGGGGCTGCAGTACTGGTCCCGCACCCCGGCGTTCGAGGCGTATCGGAAGCAACGCGAAGAAAGTGAGGAACAGATATGACGATCGATGTGGACGCGCTGCGGGAAGCCGTGCGGAACGAATGCGGCGCCGCCTTTTTCGGCGGCGGGATCGGCCCGGCACTGCTGGATGCCTTTGACGCGGACCGGGCGAGCCCGGAGGAACTGATCGACATGGCCCGGCGCTGGGGGATCGACCTCCGGAAATACCGGATCGACTGACAGAATGGGCGGATGCGATGGAAAAGAAAAAGAAATTTGCCGTGCTGGACGGCACGGCGCTGAAGCTCATTGCGCTGGCGAGCATGGTGCTCGACCATGTGGGGGACAATTTCTTTCCGGGGCAGATCTGGATGCGTGTGCTCGGCCGGGCCGCCATGCCGCTCTTCGCCTTCTGTGTCGCGGAGGGCTTCTGCCATACCCGGAACAAAGGGCGGTACCTGCTGCGTCTGGGCCTCTTTGCGCTCATAAGCGAGATTCCCTTCGATCTGGTGACCGCGGGAGAGCCGCTGGAGTTTTCCCATCAGAACATCATGCTGACCTTCTTCTGGGCGATCCTCGCGCTGCTCTGTTATGAGCGGATCACGGCGGGGAAAGCGTCGAAGGGACAGCTTGCGCTCGGCTGCCTGGTCCTGCTCGCCGCCGGGCTCGGGTCCGTCGTGCTCGGCATGGATTACAATCTGCTGGCAGTCGGGTTGGTGTTTCTCTTCTATCTGCTCCGGCAAAACCCGATCCCGGTGAGGTGCCTGGCGGGCATGGCTTACCACGCCCTGCTGCGGAATGTGGGACTCTATTGGTTTGGGCTGCTGGGCTTTATCCCGATCTTCCTGTACAACGGAAAACGGGGCCCGGGTCTGAAGTGGCTGTTTTACCTGTTTTATCCGGGCCATCTGCTGCTCATTTATCTGCTGAAAAGGCTGCTGTGAGAAAAGCGTATACGGAAGCGCCCCGCCAAAAAGCGGGGCGCTTCCCTGTCTTTTCCCTTACAGCGGGATCTCCACCTGCTCGGAGAGCTCGCGCAGGCGCTGTTCGATCTGTTCGGTGATCTCCCGGCAGAGCCGGTCGTTGAGCTCGACCAGCTCTTTCCCGTCGCCCTCCTGCAGGGCGCGGTCATAGCCGGCACGGACCCGGTTGCGGATCGCACGCAGCCGCCGCGCGGGGATGGCGCCGTCCTCCGAGGGCTTGAGCTTCGGCAGCAGCCGCAGCTTTACACCTTTCTTTTCGCCATCCTCCCCGCGCTTGAGCGGGTTTGGCAGTGAGATCCCTGGCATCTCCAGCTTCGGCAGGGGCTTGGCCAGCGCCAGGCGCCGTACGAAGAGCGGCAGATCGGCCTCGCGGATCTTCTGATCGACGGCCTCCTTGCCCAGCACATGCGCAACCGCGAAAAGCAGCAGAGAGGAGATGATCCCGATCGCAATGCCCACAGGCCCCTCCGTGATGAGCACGACGCCGCTGCCGCCGCACATCAGACCGATCAGCACCGAGACGATGGACTCGGCAAAGACCGCCGCGCCCGTGAGCGTCGAGCCGGACATGACGTCCCGGGTGTCGAGCTTTTCCAGCACGCTCAGATCGCTTGCGGCGAGGCGGGAGGATATCTCCAGCGAATGGTCCGGCACGCGGTATTTGCGGCAGATCGGGGAGCTGTACTTCTGCAGGTCTTCGGAGACCCGGCGCAGGAAGGCGTCGACCGGGCCGAGGAGCTGTTCCTTGGCGTCCTTCGAGTAGAGATAGAGCTTGATCTTTTCCTGCAGGGCCGTCTCGGTCTCGGCGAGCGTGCCGATCCGCCCCTCGCGCCAGTCGAGGAGCGCGGGCTGCACGGCATGCTCGAGGATCGGGTCCAGGAGCTTGTCAAGCAGATCCTGATACAGTGCCGGCAGATGCTCGGCCACGATGAGCTCGACCGTCGAGGAGTGGATGAGACGGTCCACCTCCTCGCGGAAACGACCAAGCTCGTCGTCGATGCGGCCGCACCAGGCAAGGCCGCGCGCAACGCTGAACTCGGGTTCCCGGTCGGAGTATATCACGGCCTCGGGAAAGATCTCCCGGCACCAGGCGCTCACCTGCGCCATGCGGGAGACGCCGCCCGTGAGGAACAGCAGCTCCGGCGGGTCGTCGGCAATGCTGTCGCGCACCTCGCGCAGGCCGCCGCAGAACACCTCGCGGAAGGAGCGGCCGCCGAGCTGGGCGCATGGCTGGTCTGTGAGACGCCGTGCCATCTTTTCGTCCACGAAAAGGTCCAGCACCAGGGGCTTGTCGTAGGTGATGAGCAGCGAGTCGGCGCAGCGGTGCCGCTGCCAGAATTCCTCCGTCTCGCTGTAATAACGCTCCTTCAGCGCGCGCGCGTGCAGCTCGCAGTCGACGCGCCAGCTCTCGCTCGCGGCGAAGACCTCGCGGATCGCCTTTGCGTCCGGCGAGGCGGCCACGCAGCTCTCCAGCAGCACCTCGTCCATTACACCGCCGCCGAGCCGGACCTCGCCGCCTGTGCGGATCTCCGCCTCCCGGCCGCCGGTGACATAGGCGAAATCCGTCGTGGAGGAGCCGATGTCGATCACGAGCACGGATTTGGTGCGCAGGTCCACGTAGTCCCGCAGAGAGTTGGACTGGATCGCACCGACCATGACGGCGCGGGACTCTGAAATCACCCGCGGGGAGGGCACGCCCAGATTCTCGAACAGGATCTGATACTGCGCGCGGACGTCCTTGTCCCAGCCCGCGGGGCAGCCGATATAGAAGGAATTGCTCTTGTCGCCGCCGACCAGCGTTCCCTCGCGGCGCAGCATCTCGAGCAGCTTTGCGGAAAAATCGCGGATGAGGCCGCCGCTGTCGGTCCTCGGGTCCAGATAGCGGCTCTTGAAGCGGGCCGCGCTGCGGATGGCCGCCGAGGCTGAGCGGGCCGCGCTCTCGCCGATACGGACCTCGCCGTTTTTCATCACCGCCCAGGCGGTGATCACGACGCGTCTGCCGTCGATCTCCACGATCTCGGGCGCGGCCAGGCCCTCGCCGCTCACACGGGCGACGGCGCTCTCCCCGTCGCCCAGGTCAAATCCCCAATACAGCATATCTCTGCCTTTCCGCCGCCGATCAGTTGACCTGTTCGGTAGCCTTTCCGCTTACCAGCAGCCTGTCTCCCGCGAGCAGCGCGGGGCGCTGGGTCATGGCAGGGTTCCGGCTGGGCAGCAGCTCGAACATCTCTGCCGTGTCGTCTCCGTAATCGGCGAGCTCCACGCCCTGTTTTTCCAGAAAAGCGGGTATCTTGGCGAGCTGCCGCAGGGCAAAGGGTCCGCTCCCGGCGTAGAGCGCCTCCAGCAGATCGCTGAAGAGCGCGAGCTCCTCGCGGCTCAGCGGGTCCGCCGAAGCGCCCGCCGCGCCCTTTCCCGCCTGCTCCCGCTCGACGGCTGCGATCTCGTCGAGCTTCCGGTCCATGGTCTCGGCAGTCTTTTTGAGTGCAAACCACGCGGCCTCGGGATCGACGACCGCGCGCACGCCGGGCTTCTGAGCCGTGAACCAGAAGCGTCCGGCGAGGAAGCCGAAGAGGAGCGTTCCGACAAAGCAGGCGTGTACGACCTGCCGAGCGACAGGCAGCCATGCGCCTGCCCCGCACAGCAGTGCCGCGAGCAGCAGTACGACCGCCCAGGCGTTTACACGGCGGCGCGGCGTTTCCTGTTCGACCTCGCCGGCCAGCAGCAGGTCCAGTGCGTCCCGAGCCGTAGCGGTCAGCCCGTCGGCCACGGCCTGCCGCGTGCGGTCGTTCGCACAGGCGGCGTTATAGCGAAGCAGCAGCGTCCCGAGTTCCTCGCGAAGGGTCTCGGCGCAGGCCTCCCGGCTCTTGTCCACGCTGCGGTTGGCGCGCAGCGTGCTGCGCAGCGCGTCCTCGTCCGCCTGAAGCAGCTCCAGTATCCGTGTTTGTTCCATGGCGTCAGCCTCTTTTCCCGGATGGATTCTTTCTTGAATTTTATCAGATTTCCGCGGCGTGCGCAAGTGCCGTCCGACATGCCCGCCGGGAAGGAAAAAACGGGCGGAAAAAGTGAAAAAAAGACTTGACATGTCCGGGAGAATCCGGTATATTAAACGAGCGCTCCGAAGACAGCAGGTGGCGTAAGCCGTAAATCCTGCCGAGGACATCAACATCGTTTTGATTGTTTTTGTGCCTTTGCGTCTACGGATGCAGAGGCTTTCTTTTTGAGCGTGATTCCATCGTCGGAGGTGAAACAACCAACATGCCTAACGCAAAAGTTCTCAGCGAGAAGCAGGCGATCGTGGAAGCCCTCGCCCAGCGCATTCAGAACGCCGGTGCCGGCGTCCTCGTCGACTACAAGGGTATTACCGTGGCCGAGGATACCGCTCTGCGTACCGAGCTGCGCAAGGATGGCGTGGATTACACCGTCGTCAAGAACACCCTGACCAGGAAGGCTCTCGACAAGCTGGGGATGAACGAGCTCGACTCCGTCCTCAGCGGCACCACCTCTCTGGCCACCACCGAGAATGATCCCATCGCGCCTTTCCGCATTCTCAGCGATTACAGCAAGAAGCTGGGCGAACGCTTCAACATCAAGGCCGCCTTTATGGAGGGCAAGGTGCTGAGCGAGTCCGAGATCGCCGAGATGGCAGAGCTGCCCTCGAAGGACGCTCTGTACGCCAAGGTCCTGGGCACCATGATCGCGCCCATCACCGGCCTGGCTGTCTGCCTGGGCCAGATCCTGGAGCAGAAGGGCGGCTCTATCGAGTCCGCCGCTCCCGAAGCCGCTGAATAAGTCAGCGCATACAAAAATCTTAACTGGAGGAACATTACAATGAGTGAAAAAATCGCCGCCATGATCGAAGAGATCAAGGCCCTTTCCGTTCTCGAGCTCAGCGAGCTCGTCCATGCCCTTGAGGACACCTTCGGCGTTTCCGCCGCCGCCGTCGCCGCCGGCCCCGCCGCCGGTGCCGCCGCTGCTCCCGTCGAGGAGAAGACCGAGTTCGACGTCGTCATGACCAGCTTTGGCGCCGAGAAGATCAAGGTCATCAAGGAAGTCCGCGCCATCACCGGTGCCGGCCTGGCCGAGGCGAAGGCCCTGGTCGAGGGCGTGCCCGCCAAGATCAAGGAAGGCATCTCCAAGGAAGACGCCGAGGCCCTCAAGGCTCAGCTCGAGGCTGTCGGCGCTACCGTCGAGCTCAAGTAAGCGATTTCATATCAAAAAACTGCTGTCCGCTCGGACAGCAGTTTTTTTATGTTCTTTCAGGCCGCCGGAAGCCGCGCCCGCAGCCGGTCCCAGGCATGTGCGGCAAGCTGTCCGCTGTTGCTCGGCGCGACGATATCTGACCAGAAATGCCGGAACTCGCGCTCCAGGCTCTGGGCCGTCTCACGGGAAAAGCGCCCGGGGTTCGTGATCAGGACCGTGTCCCAGTACTTGCCGTCGCCGCTCGTGACCGTGACGATGCAGCGCTGATTCTTCGGGCAGGTGACCGTCAGCGTCCGCTCCAGCCCGATCCTGGCCGAACACTTGTCGCCCTGCACGCTCACGGAATAGGGCTGGTCCGCATCCCCGACGGTATAGAGCGAAAAGGTCTCCTTTCCCAGCGGATCGATGTAGTAATCGTAGAGGAAATCCCCCTGTGCGTTCTGGAGCTTGACAAAAGAAGGCCGGTTTGCCGCCGTGGTACCGAGCTGCCAGAAGACGCGGTCGCCGCTCACGATCCGCTCCGCCGCCTCCGCCGTCAGTCCGGCGTATGCCCCGTCGACCGGCAGCGAATGCGAGAGCGTCGCGGTGTCCACCGGAAGGCGCAGCCGTCGGTCCCAGGCATAGCCCTTCAGCGCCCGGGACGGCTCCTGTGTGGAGCGGATACAGGGGCTCGCATAGAAGTCCGCGGGCGCCTCCGTGCCGAGGGCGCGCAGAAAGCTCTGAAGCACGAGCGGCTCATAGTCCGGCAGCTCCTTCTTCAGCGCGTCCAGCAGCGCCGCGAGATCGGGGACCTCGACGCCTTTTTCCGCCGCGGCGGCCAGCACGACGTCGGGCTGTCGCTCCGACAGAAAGATGTGCAGCGCCTCCTCCCCCGTCCGGTCCCCCCGGACGAAGGCGAGCGCCTCCGGGACGCCGTGGCTCCGGGCCGCGGTCCGCGCCTGCTCAAGCGTAGCCTCGCCGGTATAGAGCAGCGAGACTTCGCCCCCGTAGCGGAGGTAGAGTTCAATCACACCGCCGGCCAGCACCGTCTCATCGCCGGGCTCCGGTACGGTCACGAGGACGCGGCGGTCGGCGCAGAGCGCGCTTTTTCCGGCGTCCGGCGCGGTGTAGGCGCCGCTGCGCCGCAGATACACAAGCAGGCCCTTCGAGCCGAGCAGCACGACGAGAAAGAGGAGCAGGATCTTGACTGCGCTGTCCGAGAGCCGGTGGCGGCGGAAGGGCAGCAGCGCCAGCAGCAGAAAGAGGACGCCGGCGCCGGTCAGCCAGAGTGTCCGCGGCAGCGGATGCCCGAAGCCGACCGCGATCCAGTCTGCCAGGACGGCCAGCTCCGCGGCGAGCAGCAGCGCGCCGACAAAGCCGCCGAAGCCTTTTCTCAGGATCTTTTTCATACAAAACTCTCCATCTGTTTCGCCAGGTCCGGTTGGTTGGCCTCCTCGCAGGCGCTCGTAACGGCTCCGGCGTGCAGGGCGGCCCTGGCACAGTCCGCGAGGCTCCGACCCCGCAGATCCATCCAGACGAGCGCCGCGAGGGCGGCGTCGCCCGCGCCGGTGGTGTTGACGATCGGCATCGGCTCGCAGGGGAACGCGAGGCGTGTCTCCCCTTCCGCCGCCAGCATGCCGCGGCTGCCGAGACTGAGAAACACGCGCTCTGCGCCGCAGCGGACCAATGCGTCCAGCGCCGCCTCCGGCTCGGCCTCCCCGGTCAGGGCCGCGGCCTCGAGCGCGTTGGGCTTGAGCGCGCGCAGCTTCCCGAGCAGCGGCCGCAGGCGGGGCGCCTTTGCGGTCGAGACGGGGTCGGCGTAGAGCGGCACGGCGCAGCGCTCCGCGAGCCAGGCAAGGGTCTCCTCTTCGAGGTTTGCGTCCACGACCACGGCGTCGGAGGCGTTGATCGCGTCCAGCGCGCCCGCGAGCGCCGCTGGGCTCAGGCGGCGCGTGATCTCCATATCGGAAATGCCGACAAGCATGTCCCCGTTTTCGTCGGTTACGTAGAGATAGCTGGAGCTGCGCTCGTCCGGCAGGATCAGCGCATGGGCAAGGTCCATCCCCAGCGCGCGGCAGTGCTCGCGCAGGCCGGCGCCGTACAGGTCGCCGCCGAGGGCGGTGATGAAACGCACGCGTTCGCCCAGCAGGCAGAGATCGTGGGCGATGTTGCGCCCGACGCCGCCGTAGCGCTGGCTGACGAAGCCGGGGTTGGAATCGCGCAGAGCAAGGGCGGCCGCAGAGCGGCCGCCGATGTCAACATTAGCCCCGCCGATTACGGTGACGGTGCGTTTCATACTTTCCAGATGTTCTTCGCGTACTCCATGATCGCGCGGTCAGCGGCAAAGTAGCCGCTCTCAGCCGTGTTCACGATGGCGATCCGCGCGCGCTCCTCATCGTCCGCGATGCGCGCGTACAGCCTGCTCTGGCAGTCGGCATAGGCGCGGTAGTCGGCGATGACCATGTAGGGGTCGCCTCCGTAAAGCAGGCCGGAAACCAGATCGGAGTAGCTCTTGCCGTCGGAGAAGCCCTGTGAGAAGCGGTCCAGGACGCGCTGGATCTCCCCGTCGGCGCGGGAAGCGGAGAAAGGATCGTAACCCTGCTTCCGAATGCGGGCGATCTCGTCGGTATGCAGGCCGAAGAGGAACATGTTCTCGTCGCCCAGCCGCTCGTACATCTCGACGTTCGCGCCGTCGAGCGTGCCGATCGTCACGGCGCCGTTCATCATCAGCTTCATGCAGCCGGTGCCGGATGCCTCCTTGCCGGCCGTAGAGATCTGCTCGGAGATCTGGGCGGCGGGCACGATGGCCTCAGCCGCGGAGACGCGGTAATTCTCCACAAAGAGGAGCTGCAGCCTGTCCTTGCAGACGGGGTCGTTGTTGATGTCTTCCATCATCGACAGCAGCAGCTCGATGATGCGCTTGGCGACGCGGTAACCCGCGGCGGCCTTCGCGCCGAACACGAAGCTGCGCGGAGCAAAGTCCATATTGGGGTCATCGTGCAGCTGCAGCTGCAGAGAGGCGATGCGCATCGCGCAAAGGAGCTGACGCTTATACTCATGCAGGCGCTTGACCTGCACGTCGATCAGAGCCTCGGTGTTCAGGGCGAAGCCGTCGTTGCGCATGGCAAAAGCGGCCAGCCGCTCTTTGTTCTGCTTTTTGATCGCGTTCATGCGGGCGCGGACCTCGCTGTCGTCGGCGAAGTCCTTGAAGCGGATCAGCTCCTCGGGCCGGACCAGATACTCGTCGCCGCCCAGGCACTCAGCGACGAGTTCGTGCAGACCGGGGTTGATCTGCGCGAGCCAGCGGCGGTGATCGATGCCGTTGGTCACATGGGTGAAGCGCTCGGGGCGCAGCGTGTAGATGTCGTGGAAGAGATCGTCCTTCAGGATCTCGCCGTGCAGGCGGGAAACGCCGTTGACCTTGTAGCAGGTGGCCAGACACAGGTTTGCCATGTGCACCTTGCCGTTGGCGATCACCAGGTTGCGGCCCACGCGCGCATCGCCGTGGCCGAAGCTCGCGATCAGATAGTCGCACCAGCGGCGGTTGATTTCACACATGATCTCCCAGAGGCGCGGCAGCAGCTGCTGCACCAGCTCCTGGGGCCATTTTTCAAGCGCTTCGCTCATGACGGTGTGGTTGGTGTAGGCGACGCTCTTGCGCACGATCTCCCAGCTCTCATCCCAGCCGAGGCCGTATCCGTCCATGAAAATCCGCATGAGTTCGGGGATGATCATGGCAGGATGGGTGTCGTTGATCTGGATGGTGTGGTGCTGGGCGAAGCTGTGGATGTCGCCCCACTTCCGGACGTGTTTGCGCACGATGTCCTGCGCGGAAGCGGAGACAAAGAAATACTGCTGCTTCAGGCGCAGGAGCTTGCCCTCGGTGTGGTCGTCCGCCGGGTAGAGGACCTTGGTGATGACCTCGGCCATGGTGCGCTGCTCGAGGCTCTTCACGTATTCTCCCTCCGAGAAGAGATACATGTCCAGGGCGTTGGTGCTGTGGGCCTCCCAGAGACGCAGGGTATTGATCTCCTTGCCGCCGTAACCGGCGATCAGCATATCGCAGGGCACCGCGGTGACGGCGGTGTAGCCGGTGTGTTCGGCGTAGTAGCGGCCGTTGGCGTCCCAGTGGGGCGAGATCTGGCCGCCGAAGCGGACCTCGACCGCATCCTCCATGCGGGGGACAAGCCAGCTGTGCGACGCGATGCTCCAGTTGTCGGCGACCTCGGTCTGTTTGCCTTCGCGGAACTTCTGGCGGAAGATGCCGAGCTCGTAGCAGATGGAATAGCCGGTAGCCTCCAGGCCCAGCGTGGCCATGCTGTCCATATAGCAGGCAGCGAGACGGCCGAGGCCGCCGTTGCCGAGGCCGGCGTCCGGCTCCTCTTCAAAAATATCCGAGGCCTTGTAGCCCAAGTCGTTCAGCGCGCCGCAGAGGGCGGGACCGATCCCCAGGTTGTAGGCGTTTTTCATCAGGCTCCGGCCCATCAGGAACTCCATGGACATATAGTGGATTTCCTTCTCGGCGTGGTGCGGGTTCTGGGCCGCCAGGAAGCGGCTCATGATCTCGCGGATGACCATGGCCGAGGCCTGGAACACCTGGTCTTTGGTCGCGGCCTGGCTGGTCGTGGCAAAATACGCACAGAGCTTGTCTTCGATCGCGCTGCGTACTTCGTCGCGGGAAATTTCAGCAGTCATATAAGGGTGTACCTCCGTAATCGTTCTCTCTCTATATATATGTTGACAATGCGAATGCAATCGACAGGGTGATAGCATACCGCAAATTACCGGCGAAATCAAGTGCGGGAAGTACTTTTTTACGATGCGCTCCTCCGCAAAGAATAAGGCGGCCTGAAAAGGTCAGGCCGCCTTTCGACAGCGCTTAGATCTCGGTCCCCTTGGGCACGACGGTGGGCAGCTTCGGGCTGCCGACCAGTACGGAACCGGGGGAGAATTTGCAGGCCTTGTCGGCGATCACGCAGTTCAGCTCCACGCCGGCGCCGACCTCGCAGCCCTTCATGATGATGCAGTCGCGCAGTCTCGCGCCGGCCGCTACATGGACGCCGGAGAAGATGATGCAGTTCTCCACGTCGCCCTCGATGATGCAGTTGTCGCCCACCAGGCTGTTGACCGAGCGGGAGTTCTCGCCGTAGTAGGTGCTCACGTCCTCGTGCGTCTTGGCGCGCACCGGGCGGCAGAAAAGCTGGTGCCGGATCTCGGGCTTGAGCATGTCGCGGCTGATGTCGTAATACTCCTCCACGCTGCGCACGCTGTTGGCATAGCCCTCGTGCACATAGACGGCCATCCTGCCGCCGTCGTTGAGGAAGCGGGTAATGGCGTCGCGGTGGAACAGATACTGGTTGTTGGCGCGGCAGAGGTCCATCAGGTTCAGCAGGACGTCCTTGCGGAAGATGTAGGCCTCCATGGAGGGGAAGCCCTCGCCCTCGCCGTGGCGGTAGAGACTCAACCCGGTCACAAAGCCCTCGCCGTCCGTCAGGTAGCGGTGGTGCACACCCATGGGGATGTGGTCCATACAGATGGCCAGCGCCTCGGCGCCGGACTCCTCATAGCGGCGAATGGCCGCGGAGAGGTCGACGTTGGCGGCGGTGTTGCCCAGCATCATGATCACGTTTTCGGCGCTGTTGTCACGCAGATAGGCGCCGACTGCGTTCAGCGCTTCCATGGTGCCGTTGTAGTTGCCGTTGTGGTACTGGGGCAGACCGAAGGGGGGCAGCATGCGCAGGCCGCCGCTGCGCAGGGCCATGTCCCAGGCCTTGCCGCTGCCGATGTGGTCCAGCAGGGACTGATAGTCGCGCTGCATGATGACGCCCACATCCAGAACGCCGGCGTTGCGCAGGGACGAGAGCGGGAAGTCGATCAGGCGGTAACGCCCGCAGAAGGGCAGCGAGGCAGCCGTGCGGTTCGCGGTCAGTTCGCGCAGTTCAGGCTCCTCACGATAGGCAAAGATAATACCCTGATAGTTTCTCATGGCTCAAACCTCCTCGCCCGTGTAGATCATGGCCCCGGCCGGGACCACGGCGCCGCTGCGGATGGTGATGTCGGGGCCGCAGGTGGCGACGCCCCAGGCATCCGTGCCGTCGGGAGCGCCGCCCACATGGGCGTCCTCCTCGATGACGGTGTGCTCGCCCACGATGGCGTATTCGACCACGGCGCCCTTTTTGACGACGGCGCCGGGCATCAGCACGCTGTACAGAACCTTGGCGCCCGGCTCCACGACGACCTCGGGAGAGAGCACCGAGTTTTCGACATGGCCATAGACCTCACAGCCCTCGGTGATGATGGAATGATTGATCTGTGCGGAGGGGCCGGCGTAATGGGGCGGGCAGACCGGGCTGCGCGCCGCGATGGGCCACTCGGGATCGTAGAGGTTGATGAGCGTGGTCGAGAGCATGTCCATGTTCGCGTCCCAGAGGGAGGTGATGGTGCCGACGTCACGCCAATATCCCTCGAAGCGATAGGGCCATATCTTCTCGCCTGCGGCGAGCATCTTGGGAATGATGTCCTTGCCGAAGTCCTTGTGGGAGTTCGGGTCGTTTTCGTCCTCGATCAGGGCCTGGCGCAGCTTCGGCCAGTTGAAGATGTAAATGCCCATCGAGGCCAGGTCGCTCTTCGGATGCTTGGGCTTCTCCTCAAACTGCTCCACATAGCCGTCGGGGCCGGGATTGAGGATGCCCATGCGGGTGGCCTCTTCCATGGAGACCTGCTGCACGGCGATGGTGAGCGCCGCATCTTTTTCCAGATGCTCCTTGAGCATCTTGGCGTAGTCCATCTTGTAAATGTGGTCGCCGGAGAGGATCAGGACGTTCTCGGGATCATAGTTCTCGATGAAGCCGAGGTTTTGGTAGATCGCGTTGGCGGTGCCGGTGAACCAGGAGCCCTTTTCCCCCGCGCCGAGGTAGGGCGGCAGGATATAGACGCCGCCGTCGGAGGAATCCAGATCCCAGGGCTGGCCGTTGCCGATGTAGCTGTTGAGCTGAAGGGGTCTGTATTGGGTCAGGACACCGACGGTGTCGATCCCGGAGTTTGCGCAGTTGGACAGCGGAAAGTCGATGATACGATACTTTCCGCCAAAGGGTACGCTGGGCTTTGCCACGTTTTGCGTCAGGGCGTAAAGACGGGAGCCCTGTCCGCCTGCAAGAAGCATCGCTATACAGCTTTTCTTCATATGCAGCCTCCTCTTCTAAATATTTTTGTATTCCGGCGGGGTTCCCCGCAAACGTACGAAAAAGGGTTCAGCCGTTGTAAAGATTCATGGCCTTCTCCGGGCCGTGGAGAATGAAGCACTCGACCGCTTCGGCCGCGCGCTCCGCCGCCTTCGCTATGTCCTCGGCGTCCTGGTTTTTGAAGCTGGAGAGCACCCAGTCCATCATGTCGTAGTCCGGATGGGGCGGGGCGCCCACGCCCAGCCGGATCCGGGGGAAATCCTCGGTCCCCAGACAGGCGATCAGGTTTTTGAGGCCGTTGTGCCCGCCGGCCGAACCGCGGGTGCGGATGCGGATCTTTCCGATCGGCAGCGCCGCCTCATCCGAGACCACCAGCACGTGCTGCGGCGGGATCTTATAGAAGCGGACCGCCTGAGCCGCCGCCTCGCCGGAGAGGTTCATATAGGTCTGCGGCTTCATCAGCAGCAGCTTCTCCCCTCCCAGCTCGCAGGTCGCGGTCAGAGCGCGGAAGCGGGCGCGGTTGATATTCAGATCATGGGCCTTCGCGAAGGCGTCGGCCGTCATAAAGCCGGCGTTGTGCCGCGTCCCCTCGTATTTGAGCCCGGGATTGCCGAGGAAGACCACCAGCCAGGTCACGCCCGAGGGCTTGGAAAAAATCATGTCAGTTCTCGAACATGTTCGCGATGGAGACTTCTTCGTAAATGCGGCGGATCGCCTCGGCAAACACGGAGGCCGTGGTCAGATACTGGATCTTTTCGCAGGGCGGCTTGTCGGCGGGATAGGGGATCGTGTCGAGGAAGAGCAGCTCCTGGATGCAGCTGTCCTGGATGCGCTCGATAGCCGGGCCGGAGAGCACGCCGTGCGTGGCGCAGGCGTAGACCTCCCTGGCGCCGCCGATCTCCTTGATGGCCTTGGCGGCCCCGCAGAGAGAACCCGCGGTGTCCACGATATCGTCGAGCAGGATACAGGTCTTGCCCTCGACGTTGCCGATGATGTTCATGACCTCGGACTGGTTGGCGCGCTCACGGCGCTTGTCGACGATAGCCATGTTGAGGCCGAGCTTCATGGAAAAGGCACGGGCGCGTGCGGTGCTGCCCACGTCGGGCGAGACGACCATCACGTCCTCGTTGCCCTTGCCGAAGCGGCGCTGATAGTGCTTGACGAAGAGGTTGCCGCCCATGAGATTGTCAACCGGGATATCAAAGAAACCCTGGATCTGCGCGGCGTGCAGGTCCATGGTCAGGACGCGGTCGGCGCCGGCGGCCGTGATGAGGTTCGCGACAAGCTTGGCAGAGATGGGATCGCGGCTCTTGGCCTTGCGGTCCTGCCGGGCGTAGCCGAAATAGGGGATGACGGCGGTGATACGGCCCGCGGAGGCGCGGCGCATCGCGTCGATCATGATGAGCAGTTCCATCAGATTGTCGTTGACGGTCTCAAAATTGTTGTCCGACTCCGACTTCTTTTCACGGGCGGGAGATTTGCAGGTGGACTGGACGATAAACACGTCCTTGCCCCGGACGGGTTCAAATACGGAAATGGAGCATTCGCCGTCCGCAAACTGCGAGACGGACGCGTTCCCCAGGCTCATGTACAGCTCTTGGCAGATGCTCTGCGCCAAGGCGGGGTTGGAATTGCCGGTGAACACCCGGATCTCTTTGCCGTGTGCAATCATGTATTTTCTTTATCCTCCGTTAATTCCCTGATTCTTGTTTCTGTATGCCGGTTTCTGAAAACTCAGTCTTTCACGTTTATCATTGTAACACATCACCCGTAGCTTGAAAAGGGTCCGCGCGGTTTTTCTCCCAAAAAAATGGCGATAAAAAAAGCGATTTACAAGCGGCGCTTTTTTGTTTATAATGATTATCTAACGGCAAAACCACGGCTGTTTTGCCGGATGCTCATGATGCTGTCTGAAAAGAATCTGCCGAGGAGTACGGAAATATGCTCGAATTTGAAGAATACAAGGCCAAACTGAACGCCGCCAAACCTGATCTGGAGGTGCTGCGCGGCGCGCTGAAGCTGGAAGCTGCGCAGAAAGAAATCGAGGAGCTCGAGGCCGCCAGCGAGCGCGACGGCTTTTGGAACGACGTGGAGAATTCCCAGCGCGTGCAAAAGCGTTTGAAGGCGCTCAAGAGCAAGGTGGAAAACTATGAAAAGCTCTGCGCCGCTTGGGACGATATGCTCGTCATGTGCGAGATGGCCATCGAAGAGGGCGACGACTCCATGCTGCCCGAACTGCAGAGCGAGTTCAAGGCTTTCTCCGAAAAGGTGGAAGCCACGCGCCTAAGCACGCTTCTCACCGGGGAATACGACGCCAATAACGCCATCCTCACCTTCCACGCCGGCGCCGGCGGGACCGAGGCGCAGGACTGGGCCTCCATGCTCTACCGTATGTACAACATGTGGGCCGACCGTCACGGCTACAAGGTGAAGGTCATGGACTATCTGGACGGCGACGAGGCCGGGCTCAAGAGCGCCACGATCATGATCGAGGGCGAGAACGCTTACGGCTTCCTCAAGAGCGAGCACGGTATCCACCGCCTGGTCCGGGTCTCCCCCTTCGACGCAGCCGGCCGGCGGCACACCTCCTTCGCGGCGGTCGAGGTCATGCCCGAGATCTCCAACGACAACGAGATCGAGCTGCGCGACGAGGATATCAAGATGGACGTCTACCGCTCCTCAGGCGCCGGCGGCCAGAAGGTCAACAAGACCTCCTCGGCGGTGCGTCTGACCCATATCCCCACCGGGATCGTGGTGTCGAGTCAGGTGGAGCGAAGCCACTTCCAGAACCTCGAGAACTGCAAGAACATGCTCCGCGCGCGCCTGGCTGAGATCAAGGAGCGTGAGCACCTGGAAAAGATCAGCGACATCAAGGGCGTCCAGATGAAGATCGAGTGGGGCAGCCAGATCCGCTCCTATGTGTTCATGCCCTATCAGTTGGTCAAGGACCACCGCACCGAATACGAAAACGGCAATATCCAGAACGTGATGGACGGGGATCTCGACGGTTTCATCAACGCCTTTCTCTCCATGCGCGCCGCATCCTGAGCACATGGAGAGTTGAAAAAACCGGAAGCAAAGGCTTCCGGTTTTTTTCAGCTCTCCATCTGTTTTCCGAGGAACAGGGCGGCTGTCTGCGCCAGCTTGAATTCCACCTCGGTGGCCGGCGGGCTGCCCGGCGGCGCGAGAAAAAGCACACAGCCCATCACGTCCCCCTCGGTCAGAATCGGCGCCGCGACGGCGAGACAGTAGCGCTCGTCCGCCGGGGACGCCGGGATCCCGCCGCCTCCGCTGCTGCGGTAGGCCGCGCGGCCCTCCATGATCTCCGCGAGCTGGGCGCTGATGGGCTTCTCCAGCAGCTCTTTTTTTGCTCCGCCGGATACAGCGATCACCGCGTCCCGGTCGCAGACCGCGGCGATCCCGTCCGTCGTGCGCCGCAGGCTGTCGCAGATCTGCGCCGCAAAGTCCGTCAGTTCCCCGATCGGGGAGTATTTCTTGAAAATCAGCTCCCCGTCCTTGTCCGTGAATATCTCCAGCGGGTCACCCTCGCGGATGCGCATGGTGCGGCGGATCTCCTTGGGGATCACGACCCGGCCAAGATCGTCGATCCGCCGCACGATACCGGTTGCTTTCATATGAAAAACCCTCCTGTATTTCTATCTGTTGACACGGATAGTATTTGCAGGAGGGTTTCCGTTATGCGGTGAGTATGAAATGACTCTGCTTCCTTTTCGAGGCCGTTATTTACGGAAAAGCGGATTTCATCCGGGCTATTATTTCCGGGCGGGATATGATATATTAACAAAACAACAAGGAGGCGTTTTATATGGGTCTTGGTGAACAGATTGCGAACGCAAGAAAAGCAAAGGGCCTGAGTCAGACGGCATTGGCCGAGAAACTCGACGTCAGCACAGGGGCCGTCAGCAAATGGGAGGCAAACGCCTGTAAACCGAGCAAGGAAAAGCTGCGCCTCCTGGAGGATTTGCTTGGACTGGCATCCTTTGACAAGAACGGAGAACTGCGGAACCATCGGCTGTTCGACGAGGACCACATGTTCGCTTTTCTGAAAGAGAAGCTGAATACCTGCGAGCTGCCGGAGGCGCTGCGAGCTCTCAGCTATGCGAAAAGCAAGCACGAGGGAATGTTCCGCAAACCGGCGGAAGCGGGGGTCCCTTTTATAAACCACCCGCTTACCATGGCCTGCCATGCGCTTGCGCTGGGTCTGGAGGACGACGAACTGATCGCCGCGCTCCTGCTGCATGACGTTGCCGAGGACTGCGGCGTCACGGCGGAAGAGCTTCCGTTTTCGCCGACCGTGCAAAGGCTGGTCGCTCTAGTCACAAAACCGAAGACGGCTTTCGATGAGAAGGCCTACTATGACGCCATCGCCGGGAATCCGAAAGCAAGTCTTGTCAAGTGCATCGACCGCTGCAACAATCTGAGCAGCATGTCCGTTGGCTTTTCAACCAACCGGATCGAGAAATATGTAAAAGAAACGGAAGCCTACTATCCCGCGCTCCTGCGGGCCGTCAGAAATTGCCCGGAATACAACAACGCTGCCTGGCTGCTTCAGTACCAGATCAAAAGTCTCCTTGAAATGGCAAAGCGTCTTACCTGAAAGATCAAGCTTTTTTTGAAATCCGCAAAAAGTGTTCAAGCCCACTCTTCCTTAACAATCTGCCGAACATGTTCTGTCATGCTCCAGCAAGGGGAAGCAAGTGTTCAAGCGCCGTACTGAGGAAGAGGGGGTTTCTTGTTATGCCTTTTACGAGGTATTCCTTTTTCGCCGGCAATTCTTGCGTATGTCGGCATATCCGCCATAATAAAATCCCCTTGAAGTGCAGTACGTCTGTTTTCCTGCATCAAGGGGATTTTTTGTTTTCGTTTTACCGGCTCGCTTCACCCGTTGTCACGGATAGTTTTTGCGGGATGGTTTCTGATATACAACGCAGTAAAGCAGCGGCGGTTTTCAGTCGGTCGGCTGTTCGGCCCGCTGCTGAAAGGTCTGTTCAAAAGCGAGCATGTTTGGAGACGGCGCCGTCGGCGAAGAGGGGATGGCAAATACGATCGAGCGGAAGTTCTTCTCATACCCGTTTTCCTTTATGGCCTCCAGAAAAGCCCGGCTCATTTGTTCGGGCGGATTGCAGAACACGCCGCAGCCGAACGCGCCGAGGATCAGGTGGGCCGTGTTTTCCGCCAGGGCGACCTCAAAGATATTGGTAACGCGCTGCTTGCAGAGGGCGAACAGTTCCTCCTCCCCGACGCGGCGCAGACAGGGAATATAGGGCGCGGCGCAGGTGAGGACGTCGATCTCATACCAATCCTGCCGGTCGAGCGGCGCCGGCGGATCATCATCCGTTTTATATACGCACACGCCGGGGCAAAAAACGATCCGGTCGGAGAAGCGGTAATCGTCTTGCTCTCGGTGGAAGGCGTAGTAATCCCGCTCGGCATTTTCGGCCAGCAGGCCGCAATACAGATTGCTGCTGCGACAGAGGCTCTCCTCCTGCGCACGGGCGCCGCGCCGGACACCGCCGCCCGGTTCCCGGGGATTTGCAAAATTCAAAACCGCTATGCGTTCCGTCTCGGAAGCGCGCCGACGGGCAAGCAGCCGCGCCGCTTTCAGGGTGGGAAGAGGCAGGAGCCGCAGTTCGGCCGAATATGCCGCGGGACGCGAAGGGGCGCGAAACCCTTCTTGATACACGCGGGTCCCCAATACCATGCGGTCTGTCTGCTCCCGCAGGGCCGGGCCGCGCGCCATGGAAAAGGTGTCCTCAAAAACGTGGATATTGTCTCGGTACGAACTCATCTGCTTATTCTCCCTTCTCCGGTTCAGGCTTGTTTAAAAATTTTAACATACCGCGGTGTCTTTGTAAAGGAGCGCAAACCTCACATCCCCGGTTGAAACCGTGGGAAAAAACGCGTATAATGAAGCATCACCCCGGCGGGGCCTCCCGCGGGACAGCAAGGAGCGCAGCATGGCAACAGTTGCAACGGAGGAACGGATCTACGAGGTGCTCTCGGTCGTGGAGGAGATCCCTGCTGGTTCGGTAGCTACGTATGGGCAGATCGCACGCTTGATCGGGCTTGATGCGAACGCCCGCCTTGTGGGAAAGATCCTGAGCATGGCGCATCTCTACGGGGACTATCCCTGCCACCGCGTGGTCAACCACGCAGGCCGGCTCGCGCCGCATTTTCCGGAGCAGCGTGCCCGGCTCTGCGAAGAGGGCGTGTGCTTCCGGGAAAACGGTACGGTGGACATGCGCCGGCACCAATTGAAGGTATGAGTTTTGGAATACACCAACTGCTATCTGTCCCCGCTGGGCGGGATTACCCTCGCCTCCGACGGCGAGGCTCTGACCGGGCTCTGGTTCGAGGGCCAAAAATACTATGCCGCCACGCTTGCCGCAGAGCACGAGGCGCGGGCGCTGCCCGTCTTTGACGAGGCCGCGCGCTGGCTCGATCTCTACTTCAGCGGTCGGAAGCCGGACTTCACGCCGCCGCTGCGGATGAAGGCGACGCCCTTCCGCAAGGCTGTGTGGGAGATCCTGATAACGATCCCCTACGGCGAGACCGTAAGCTATGGCCAGATCGCCGCGCGCCTCGCCGCGGAGCGCTGCCCGCCGCATCTGTCCGCCCAGGCAGTCGGCGGCGCGGTGGGGCATAACGCCATCTCGCTGGTCATCCCCTGCCACCGGGTCGTTGGCGCGGACGGGAGCCTCACCGGCTATGCCGCCGGGATCGAAAAGAAGCGCTGGCTGCTGGCGCTGGAGGGCGTCTGTTTGGCGGACAGCGCCCGGTAAACCGAAAGGAAAGGAACCAGACAAACACCTATGGCTGCTCTGACTGCTTTTCGCTATTACACCGTCGAGGCGGAGGACTGCCGTATCCGCTGCAAGCTCTACGGCCCGGATGCCGGCGCCGTGAAAACGCTGATCCTGTTCGGACACGGCTTTGGCGGGCACAAGGATAATCGGGCGGCGGAAAAGCTTGCCCGGCGCGTGCGGGAGAAAAACCCGGACGCCGCGCTCGTCGTGTTCAACTGGCCCTGCCACGGCGACGACGAGCGGCAGACGCTCCGGCTGGACGACTGCATGCGCTATCTTGAGCTGCTGATCGCCGACACGCAGGCCCGCTTCTCGCCGGAGACGCTGTACGGCTGCGCGACGAGCTTTGGCGGCTACTTGTATCTGCTGTATCTCGCCGGGCACGACAATCCGTTTCGCAAGCTGGTCTTCCGCTGCCCGGCGATCCCCATGTATGAGGTGCTCACCCGGGCCATCATGCCGAACGGCCTCCTGGAGAGCGTCGAGAATGGGACGCCCGCGCTCGTCGGCTTTGATCGGAAAGTCGGGATCGACCGCGGCTTTCTCGAGAGCCTGCGCGCGGCGGAGCTGTCCGCGCGGGACTATTCGCCGCTCGCGGCCGACATGCTGATCCTGCACGGCACGGAGGATGAGATCGTGCCCTTTGCGGCGGTGAAAGCCTTTGCGGAGAAAAACGGGATCGCCTTTGTCCCCGTGGACGGAGCCGACCACCGCTTTCTCGCCCCGGGCACGATGGATCTCGCCATTGCGCGCACGGTCGCCTTTTTCGGTCTGGAATAAGCGCGGCGGCGCGCCGCGGCTCCAAAACACATCCATCCGGGGCAAGAAACATCATACAGAAAAGGAGGTCTTCTCTTGAACAAGAATCGGATCTACTGTTTTTCAGGCACCGGCAACTGTCTCGACCTGGCCAAAAACATCGCGCGGCATATCGGCGGCGCCGACATCGTCATGATGCGCTCTGCGCCCGTCGATACGGACGCGCGGGACGCCCGGTGCGTCGGCTTCGTCTTTCCGTGCTACGGCGGCGGCGCGCCGGAGGACGTGCTGCGCTTTGCGAAGACGATCCAGGTCAGCCCCGACGCCTACACCTTCGGCATCAGCCAGTCCTCCAGTTACGCCGGCACCGGCCTCGCGGCGCTCAACGACGTGATCCCGCTCCGCTACTGGCGGGCGGTCACGCATCAGTGCAGCTGCATCTGGCTCTTCCCCCACACCTTGATGATCCCGCCGCTCAGCCCGGAGAAGGCGCAGAAGCGCAGCGAAAAGCTCGCCCGGGAGATCGCGCAGGATGTCCTGGCGCGGAGGCTGAGCCCGAAGGCCCCGCCGAAAAACGCGCTGAACGCGGCAGAAAACAAGGCCTGGCCGCTGATCGCCAAGAAAAAAGCCGCCGCCTTCAAGGTCAGCGCGAGCTGCATCGGCTGCGGCCAGTGCGCGCGCCTGTGCCCGCGCGGCAACATCCGGGTGGAATACGGTCGGGCCGTGATCGGCCGCGACTGCATCCAGTGTCTGGGCTGCCTGCAGTACTGCCCGCAGAAGGCGATCTCGCTCGGCAAGATCACGGACAAGCGGGAGCACTATCACAATCCGAACGTCAGCGCGGAGGAGCTCTGCGAAAAGATCATCTCCATCTCCTGACGCGCCGCACAGCGTAAGACTTTGAGCTTTTGGAGGCTATCTGGGTGAACACGGTCGAACGGGAATCCAAAGAGATCCTGCAGTATCTGCGCAGCTTTCTCAAATGGCTCTGGATCGCTGCCGTCACTGGGACGGCCGGCGGTCTGGTGGGCTCCGCCTTTCATTTGAGCGTGAGCTGGGCGGCGGGCTTTCGCGCGGCCCATCCCTGGCTGCTCTGGCTGCTGCCCGCGGCGGGCTGTCTGATCGGCCTCGTCTATCATCTGTTCAAGACGGAGAACAAAAACACCAACACGATCATCGACTCCATCCACTTTGGGGACCGCGTTCCGCTCAGCCTCCTGCCGACCATCTACCTGGCCACGGTCATCACGCACCTCTTCGGCGGAAGCGCCGGACGCGAGGGCGCTGCCCTGCAGATCGGCGGAAGTCTCGGAAATTACGCGGGCCGGATCTTCCGGCTCGACGACAAGGACAGGCGCGTCGCGACCCTCTCGGGCATGAGCGCAGTCTTTTCGGCGCTCTTCGGTACGCCGCTGACCGCGACGGTTTTCGCGCTGGAGGTCATCTCCGTCGGCGTCATCTACTATTCCGCCCTGGTCCCCTGTCTGGCAGCCTCGCTCATCGCCCTGCAGATCTCGGTCTTTTTCGGCATCGCGCCGACACGCTTCCTCGTGACGGTCTATCCGGTGCATGCGGTGATGGTCATGAAGGTCGCCGTCCTCGCGGTAGGCTGCGCCGTGGTAAGCATCCTGTTCTGCCTCGCCATGCACGGCACCGAGCACCTGCTCGTCAAGAAGATCCCCAACGACTTTGTGCGCGTGCTCGCGGGCGGCGCCGTGATCGTGGCGCTGACCCTGCTGCTCGGGACGAACGACTACAACGGCGCAGGCATGGAGGTCATCACCCGCGCTATTGAGAAGGGCTCGGCGCGCCCCGACGCGTTTTTCTGGAAGCTGCTGTTCACGGCGCTGACCCTTGGCACCGGCTATAAGGGCGGCGAGGTGGTCCCCTGTTTCTTTGTCGGCGCCACCTTCGGCTGCGTGCTGGGCTCCCTGCTCGGCATCCCGGCCGGTTTTGCCGCGGCGATCGGTCTGGTGGCCGTGTTCTGCGGCGCGGTCAACTGCCCGCTGGCCTCGATCCTGCTGAGCGTGGAGCTCTTCGGCTCGACAGAGCTCGTGTACTTCGCCCTCGCCTGCGGCATCGCCTACATGCTCTCGGGCTACTTTGGCCTCTATTCGAGCCAGAAGATCCTGTATTCCAAGCTCAAGGCCGAGTTCATCAACATCCACGCAAAATGATCCCGGCCGGGAGCGCGCCCGCTCCAACATAAAAAACGGAGAGAGAAACCAAGGTTTCTCTCTCCGTTTTTCCGTGATCCGTATCTTATTTTCTTTTTCTCCGGCGCAGCAGGAAGAAGAGCGCAGCGGCGAGCGCGAGGGCGCTCACTGCCACGATCGCGATCCAGAGCACAAGGTTGTTTACATCGCCTGTCTTCGGCGCGGTGGAAACACCGCCGGGGTCCGAGGGCGTCCCGCTCGGCGTCTTGCCCGAAGGGGCGGGGCTGGACCCGCCCAGAGAGATATTTGCGTTCACGGTGACCGCAACGTCGTCGGACAGGTCGATATCGACAACACCCTTGATCGCGTCGGTGATCTCCAGCTCCGACAGCCCGCTCAGGGCGGAGCCGAGCTCCCCGGAGCTCGCCTTCCACGCAGCCTCGATCTTCTCCCGCGCCGGCGGGAGATTCTCTTCCAGCTCTGAGCAGACCGTTTCAAGCGCGTTCACGATCTCCTCCCGGGCGGGGAACGAAAAGCCCTCCGCGCAAGCGGCAGGGCAGACCGCGCCGAAAACCAGCAGCAGCGTCAGGGCCAGCGCGAACACGCGCAGAGGCGGAAAAATATACTTGGCTGTCTTTTTCATGGAGAAAGGCACTTCCTTTCGTTCAGTCGCTTGTATATACAGTATAACAGAATCCCGTCAAAATGCCATATCTTTGGACCGAAAATCCGGAGAAATATTTGAAGCAGGAAACCAGGCGGGGAAACTCTTGTAATCAGAGAATAATTGTGCTATAATTTTCTTAAAGAGATAAAAAGGAGGTCGTCCCATGCAGATCGGAGAGATCCTCGCCGCCCGCCGGAAAGAGCGGGGGCTGAGTCAGATGGAGCTGGCGCAGGCGCTCACCGCGCGCGGCTGTGAGGTGAGCAACCAGGCCGTCAGCAAGTGGGAGAAAAGCATGACGCTGCCGAACGCGCGGCAGTTTCTGGCGCTCTGCGAAGCGCTGGAGATCGCGGACGTCCGGGGCGAGTTTTCCGAGGGACGGGCCGGGCTCCTGTCCGGACTCAACCAGGAGGGCCGCCGCCGCGCACAGGACTACATCCAGCTCCTGAGGGAGAGCGGCCGCTACGCGCTGCAGCCCGTACTGCGCGCGGCGGAGCCGCTGCGGCGGCTGCCGCTCTATACCCTGCCGGTGTCCGCCGGCACGGGCCAGTTTCTGGACGGAGAGGATTACGAGATGGTGGAGGTCGGCGCAGAGGTGCCCGACGGCTCCAACTTTGGCGTGCGCGTCACCGGCGACAGCATGGAGCCCCGCTTCCACGACGGGCAGACTGTGTGGGTCCGGCAGCAGCGCAGCCTTATGACCGGGGAAATCGGCATTTTCCTTTACGACGGGAATGCCTATCTCAAGCAGCTCGTTGCACGCGACGGGCATGTGGCGCTCCATTCGCTGAACCCGCATTACCCGGATATCCCGATCTCCGACGCCCTGCCTCTGCGCGTGCTGGGCAAGGTGCTGACCGCCTGAGGGAAAAAGAGAAAGCCGTGAAAGGCGTCGCCTTCCACGGCTTTTTTCATTTGACCAGGTCCTCGCCGATCTTGTACACGTCGCCGGCGCCGACAGTCAGGATGATGTCCCCGGGGCGGGCCAGGGCGCGCAGCGCGTTCTCCAGCTCCTGGAAAGAGGGCAGAAAGCTCGCGCCCTCCACGCGGTCCGCCAGCAGAGCGGAGGACATGCCCACGGTGTTCGTCTCCCGCGCCGCGAAGATCTCGGCCAGCAGCAGCACGTCCGCCCGGCGAAGCTGTTCCACGAAATCATCGAAGAGCGTCGCGGTGCGGCTGTAGGTGTGAGGCTGGAAGACCAGGACCGTGCGCTGGTAATTGAGCAGCTCCACCGTGTCGAGCAGGGCCTTCAGCTCGCCGGGGTGATGGGCGTAGTCGTCGTAGACGTCCGCGCCGTTGTATTTGCCCTTGAACTCAAAGCGGCGGCCCGCGCCGTTGAAGCCGGCGAGGCCGTATTTCACCGCGGTGGGCCGGATGCCCAGACAGATGGAGGCTGCGGTCGCGGCCAGCGCGTTCTTCACGTTGTGCAGGCCGGGGACGTGCAGCGTCACGTCGGTGAAAAGCTTGCCGCGGTACATAATGTCAAAGGTCGTGGCGGCGCCGAGAAAACAGATGTTTTCGGCATAGACGTCCGCCTCCGGGCCGAGCCCGAAGGTCAGCAGCTTCCGGTCGAGCCCCGCCAGCGCGGTCATGGTGTTGGCGTCGTCCAGGTTGGCGACCACGAAGCCGTCCTCCGGCACGCGCTCGGCGAAGGCGCGGAAGGAGTGCTTCACGTCTTCGAGGTCCTTGAAAAAGTCCAGATGATCGGCTTCGATGTTCAGCACCACCGCCACCGTGGGGTGGAAGGAGAGAAAGGAGTTGTAGTACTCGCAGGCCTCCATGACGATGGTGTTGCCGTGGCCGACGCGGTGCCCGGCGTGCAGCAGAGGCAGCGTCCCGCCGATCATGACGGTCGGGTCGCGGTCCGCGGCCATCAGGATATGTGTGCACATCGAGGTCGTGGTGGTCTTGCCGTGGGTGCCGGAAATGCACAGGGCGTTGGCATAATCGCGGCTGATCGCGCCCCAAGCCTGGGTGCGCTCGAAGACGGGGATCTCATGCGCGCGGGCGTAGGCGATCTCGGGGTTGTTGTCGTGTACGGCGGCGGTGCGGACCAGAAAATCCACATCCGGCGCGATGTTCTCCTCCCGATGGCCGATATGGACCTCGATGCCCTTCTCCCGCAGGGAGAGGACGTTCGGCCCCTCGTTCATGTCGGAGCCCGTGACCGTGAGCCCCATGCCGACCAGCACCTCGGCCAGCGAAGACATGGACACGCCGCCGATCCCGACCAGATGGCCCTTGCGGCCGGGGGAAAGGTAATTGGAAAAATCCGTCATTTCATTCCCTCCACAGAACCCGCCCGGTGGGCGATTCTACTTGAACTCGCAGAAGAGAGATGGTACAATACAAGATAAAGGACAACTTAAAGCAGATTATACAATAGGTAGGCCCTGATTGCAAGGAAATTCTCTTTTTCGCGGGCCTCACATTCTATGAGAAGAAGCGAGGAGCTGTGTTATGGCAGCCATTACCCCGCCAAAATATGTCCGGCAGATCCTGTTCACGCTGCAAGGCCACGGATACCCGGCCTATCTGGTCGGCGGCTGTGTCCGCGATATGCTGCTGGAAAAGCGTCCTCACGACTGGGACATCTGCACGGCCGCCCGGCCGGAGCAGGTGCTGTCGCTGTTCCCGGGCTCCCGTCCCACGGGTCTTCAGCACGGGACCGTCACGGTCGTGCTCGGCTCCCGGCATGTGGAAGTGACGACCTTTCGCACGGAGGGAACCTATGCCGATCACCGGCATCCGGACCGGGTCGCCTTTGTCGGCGAACTCACGGAGGATCTGAGCCGGCGCGACTTTACGATGAACGCCATCGCCCTGGCGGCGGACGGTCTGTTGGCCGACCCCTTCGGCGGCGTGGAGGACATCCGTGACAAGCGCATCCGCTGCGTGGGAGAACCCGCGCTGCGCTTTGAGGAGGACGCGCTGCGGATGCTGCGCGCGCTGCGTTTTTCCGCGAAGCTCGGCTTCACCATCGAAATCAACACCCTCCTCGCCATTCAGGAGAAAGCGCCGCTTGCGGCGACGCTTGCCGCAGAGCGCGTGCGCGAGGAGCTGGAAAAGCTGCTGCTCACCGACGCGCCGGAGACGGTCCACCCGCTGATGGAGATGGGCCTGCTGGACGCCTATCTGCTGGACCGCCCCGTCGGCGGCGGGATCTGGCGGCGGCTGAGCCGCCTGCCGCGGCGGCCGCTCTATCGCTGGGCGGGCTTCGCCGTGCTGCTGAAGCGCCTGGGCTGCATCGACTCCGTGGAGAGCTTTCTGCATGCTCTGCGGCTCGATACGCGCAGCATCCGCATCTGCACGGGCGCGGAGGAGCTGCTGCGCGCGCCGCTGCCGGAGACGCCGCTGGCGTGGAAGCGTGCGCTGCGCGCCCGGGACGTCCCCTGCGTAAGCTGCGCCGCCGAGGTGAGCGACGCGCTTTACGGCGGGCAGAGCGCGAAAGCCCTGCGCGCGGTGCTGCGCAGCGGGGAGTGCTTCTCCCTCAAGCATCTCGCCGTCACGGGGGACGACCTGCTGAGCCTGGGTCTCCGCGGTCGGGATCTCGGAGACATGCTGAATTTCCTTCTGGAATATGTGATGGAATATCCGGAGAACAACCGCCGGGACATGCTGCTGAGCCTGGCCGGAGGGGGGAGCGAGGAATGAGCGAAGCCTGGGAAGAGCTGAAACGGGACTGCGCCGGCTGTCACGCCTGCCCGCTCGGCGAGACGCGCACAAAGCTGGTCTTCGGCGTGGGGTGCGAGGACGCGGAGGTCCTCTTCGTCGGGGAGGGCCCCGGCGAGCAGGAGGATCTGCAGGGCGAGCCCTTCGTCGGGGCAGCCGGGAAGCTCCTGGACGACATGCTCGCCATGATCGGTCTGGACCGCAGCCGCGTCTACATTGCCAACGTCGTCAAATGCCGTCCGCCCCACAACCGCGACCCGCAGCCGAACGAGCAGGCGGCCTGCCGCGGCTGGCTGGACCGCCAGATCGCGCTGATTCGGCCGAAGCTCATCGTCTGTCTCGGACGCATCGCTGCCATGGCGCTGATCGATCCGGGCTTTCGCATCACCCGCGAGCACGGACAGTGGTTTGAGCGGGACGGACGGCGAATCATGGCGACCTATCACCCCTCCGCGCTGCTGCGGGATCCCGGCAAGCGCCCGGAGGCCTTCATGGATCTGCGCGAACTGTGAAAGGAGATCCGGGCTCGCTGCCCGAACACAGACATACGCTATGATTCCCTTTAAGACCGTCACGCTCTGCGACAAGCCCTGGGTGGATGAGCTCGTCTTTGCGGAGAACAGTCCCAGCGCGGACTATAACTTCGGCAATATCTATATCTGGGACAAGCACTACCGCCAGCTGATCGCCCGCTGCGGCGACCGGATGCTGACCAAGCTTCGCTACGAAGGACAGCCGGCCTTTGTCTTCCCCATCGGCTCAGGTCCCCTGCGCCCGGCGATCGAGGCGCTGCGCGCCTTTGCCGCGGAGCGGGGCTACCCGCTCGTGCTTCGCGGCGTCACGCCCGCGCATATGCTGCATCTCAACGCGGAGTATCCCGATCGCTTCCGCTTCGCGCCGGAACGGGACAACTGGGACTATCTCTATCTCGCCGAAAAGCTCGCAAGCTATGCCGGCAAAGCCCTGCACGGGAAGAAAAACCACTGCAACCGCTTTGAGGCGGAAAACGAATGGGAATTCCGGCCCCTGAGCTATGAGCTGATCCCCGGCTGCCTCGATATGCTCGACGTCTGGAGCGAGGAGAACAGCGAGCGCCTCGACAAGAGTGTGGCCTTTGAGCACGACGCGATCGTGCGCGCCTTCGCCGCCTACGAGTGGCTGGGGCTCGAGGGCGGCGTCCTCTTTGCCGACGGGAAGATCGTGGGTTTCTCGCTCGGGGAGATGTGCAGCGCCGACACCTTCGACGTGCACTTCGAAAAGGCGCAGATCGACCTCAACGGAGCCTATCCGATGGTCTGCCGCGAGCTCACCCGTATGCTGATGGCGCGGCATCCGGGGCTCGTCTACATCAACCGCGAGGACGACATGGGGCTCGAATCCCTGCGCCAGTCCAAACAGTCGTACAAGCCGATCGGGATGGTGGAGAAGTATATCGCCAGGTGGAACGATGATTGAGAGTGTTTTTTCGGTCGATGCGAGAGATCTCGCCGCGCTCTGGCACGGCGTCTTCGGCGACCCGCCCGCGCTGGCGGAGGCTCTGCTGCGGGAGCTGCCCGCCTTCGGCTGCGGCTTCGCGGCCGTGGAGAACGAAAAGCTCCTCGGCGCGGCCTACTGGCTCGACGGGCTGGAGCTCGCCGGAGAGAAATGCGGCTACCTCTACGCTGTCGCCGTTTACCCGGAGTATCGCGGGCGCGGTCTCGGCGCGGCGCTGAGCCGGGCCTGCTTTGAGGAGGGGAAAAGACGCGGCGCCGCCTACCGCTGCACCGTGCCGGCCGAACCCTCGCTCTTCGGCTGGTACGAGCGCATCCTCGGCCTGAAGCCCGCGCTGTACCGGCAGAGCACGGAGCTCGCCGCCCGGGACGGTCTCCCCGCGCGGCCGATCGGTCCGGCGGAATACGCCGAGCGACGGGAAACCCTGCTCGGCGTATTTCCGCATCTGCGCTGTACGCCGGAGGCCATGGCTTACGAGGCGGCGAACTGCCGCAGCTTCGGCGGGGATCTCTTTGCCGTGGGCGATGGGATCGCCGCGGCGTACAGGGAAGACGGGATCGCGCTGGTCCGCGAGGCCCTCGGCTCCGCGCCGGAGGAGATCGCCGCCGCGGTCGGCGCCCGGCTCGGCTGTGAGCGTGTGCAGCTGCTTACCTGCGCCGGTGAGGGCGCGCCCTTTCTTGCCGCCGACCGGCCCTTTCCCCCGGGCACGGTCTGGAACCTTGCCTTCGACTGAACCAAAAGCGGCCGGGAGCGGATAATCCGCTCCCGGCCGCTTTGCTTTTATCTGTTTTTCAGCGCATCTCCCGGAAGAAGTCGCGCAGGAGCTGCGCGCAGTCCTCGGCCAGCACGCCGGCGTAGACCGCCGGTCGATGGCCGTAGCGCTCCTGGAACAGGTCGATCACGCTGCCGCAGGAGCCGCTGAGCGCCTCCCGCGCACCGAAAACGAGCGTCGGGACGCGCGCGTTGATGATCGCGCCGGTGCACATGGGGCAGGGCTCGAGCGTGACATAGAGCGCGCAGCCGTCCAGCCGCCAGCCGCCGCGGGCGGCGCAGGCCTCGCGGATCGCCTCGATCTCGGCGTGGGCGGTGGCGTCCCCGCTCTCCTCGCGGCGGTTGCGGCCGCGGCCGATCACGGTCCCGTCCGGCCCCGCGATCACGCAGCCCACCGGCACCTCGCCGTGCTCCGCAGCCTCGCGCGCAAGCGCGAGCGCCAGGCGCATATACTCTTCCCGTTCCATAGAGTCTCCTTTTCAGAACAAGAGGGCGCCGAAGGGCGCCCTCTTGTCGGCTGCGGACAGATGTGTTACGCCAGCGCGGCGGTGATGATGGACATCTGATAGACCTCTTCCGCGTCGCAGCCGCGGCTCAGGTCGTTGATGGGGGCGTTCAGGCCCTGCAGGATGGGGCCGAAGGCCGCGTAGCCGCCCAGACGCTGGGCGATCTTATAGCCGATGTTGCCGGACTGGATCTCCGGGAAGATGAAGGTGTTGGCGTAGCCGGCGACCTTGCTTCCCGGGAACTTGAGCTGGCCGACAACGGGGGACACGGCCGCGTCGAACTGCATCTCGCCGTCGATGGCGAACTCCGGCGCCATCTCCTTGGCGATGGCGGTGGCGTTGCGCACGAGATCGACGTTGGCGCCCTTGCCGGAGCCCTTGGTGGAGTAGGAGAGCATGGCGACCTTCGGCTCCATGCCGAAGACCTTCGCGGTCCGCGCCGTCTCCACGGCGACCTCGGCGAGCTGCTGGGCGGCGGAGAGCTTCACGTTGCCGTCCTTGTCCAGCTTGTCCTCATAGGAGATATTGATGGCGCAGTCGCCCATGCAGAGCATCTCGCGCCCGTCGCTCGGGACCATGATGAAGCAGGAGGACACGAGGTTCGCACCCTTGCGGGTCTTCACGAGCTGCAGCGCGGGACGCACGGTGTCGGCGGTGGAGTAGGTGGCGCCGCCCAACAGAGCGTCGGCCACGCCCATCTTCACAAGCATGGTGCCGAAGTAGTTGCCCTTCGAGAGCGCCGCGCGGCACTCCTCGGCGGTCATCTTGCCCTTGCGGAGCTCGACCATGGTCTCGACCATCTCGTCCATACGCTCATAGGTGGCGGGATCGAGGATCTCGAGGCCCTCGATGTCGAAGCCGCCCTTCTCGGCGGCGGCCTTCACGGCCTCGACGTTGCCGACGAGCACGGGGGTCAGGAAACCGTCCTTCTTCAGGCGGGCGGCGGACTCGAGGATGCGCGCGTCGGCGCCCTCGGTGTAGACGATCTTGCGGGGATTTGCTTTCAGGATCTCGACTAAGTTCTCAAACATGGATTTTTACCTCCCGGTTGTTTATTTGCCTAACAGATATATTTTACCACTCCCCCGCGTTTTTTTCAATATTGGAATCGTTTTTTCTGTTTACAAAGTGCTTTTCATCCGATATAATACTCTCTGTTATCTTTTGTTATTTTCTGAAAAGGCGTGGGGACATGGAACGAAGCTTTCACGAGACACTGGCCCGGCTGCGCCGGGCGCGCGGCGTCAGTCAGCGGCAGGTGGCGGCGGATCTCGGCATCAGCCAGGCGCTGCTGAGCCATTACGAGAACGGCGCGCGTGAGCCCGGACTGGGCTTTGTCTGCCGCGTATGCGACTATTACGGGGTCACGGCGGACTACCTGCTCGGCCGCAGCGAGAACCCCGTCAGTCTGGCGCCAGAGACGGCGCGGGATTTTTTGAGCAGCCTGCGCGCGCTGGCCGATCGCGGCGAGCACGCGCTTGAGAAGATGGGAGGCAGCGCGCATGATTGACCAGCGGCACATCCGCAATTTCTCCATCATCGCCCACAT
>JAFXTM010000096.1 GCA_017535865.1 Oscillospiraceae bacterium | reverse complement strand
GGAGGATCTTGGCGATGTACTCAAGCGTCAGCGGTTCCATGTACACCTTGTCGGCGATGGAGGTGTCGGTCATGATGGTGGCGGGGTTGGAGTTTACGAGCACGACCTCGTAGCCCTCCTCCTTGAGGGCGAGGCAGGCCTGTGTGCCTGCGTAGTCGAACTCCGCCGCCTGGCCGATGACGATGGGGCCGGAGCCGATGATGAGGACCTTGTTGATGTCGGTACGTTTTGCCATGCTTATGCCTCCCAAACTGCTTTCCCGCCGCAGACGGTCAGCAGACATTTTCCGTATACGGTCCGGCCCTCAAAGGGCGTCGCCTTCCCCTGCGAGAGAAAGTCCGCCGGGTCGACGGGATAGGACGCGTCGAGATCCCAGAGACTGTAATCCCCGCTGTCGTCGAGCCCAAAGCGCCGCCGCGGCCGGACCGTGAGCAGCGCGACCAGCCGGTCGAGCGACAGGATGCCGGTCCGGACCAGCCCCGTATAGAGCAGGGGAAAAGCCGTCTCGATGCCGACGATGCCGAAGGCGCTCCCGGCGAGACCCTTGGCCTTCTCCGCGGCGCTGTGCGGCGCGTGGTCGGTGGCGATGCAGTCGATCGTCCCGTCGAGCAGCCCTTCGACAAGCGCCTCCCGATCCTCCGGCGCGCGCAGGGGCGGATTCATCTTGAAGCGCCCGTCCTCCCGCAGGGCCGTCTCGTCGAGCAGGAGATAGTGCGGCGCGGTCTCGCAGCTCACATCGACGCCGCGGCGTTTGGCCTCCCGGATCAGCGCGACACTCTCCTTTGCGGAGATGTGGCAGACGTGATAGGCGCAGCCGGTCTCCTCGGCGAGCTTCAGGTCCCGGGCGATCGGCCCCCACTCGCTCTCGGAGCAGATGCCCCGGTGCCCGTGGGCGGCGGCATAGGCCCCGGCATGGATATAGCCGCCGCGCAGGAGGGCGTTGTCCTCACAGTGGGCGACGATCAGCCTGCCGAGCGTCTTCGCACGGCGCATGGCCTCGCGCATGAGCGCCTCGGACTGCACGCCGTGCCCGTCGTCCGAGAAGGCGACGACGCGCGGCGCGAGCGCCTCGAGATCGGCGAGCGCTTCGCCCTTCTGTCCGACCGTGATCGCGCCGTAGGGATGGACGCGGATGCAGGCCTGACGCGCGATCAGCTCCTCCTCGAGGGCCAGGTGCGCGGGACTGTCCGGCACGGGGTCGAGGTTCGGCATCGCGCAGACATCGGTATAGCCGCCGCGGGCCGCGGCGCGGCTGCCGCTCGCGATGGTCTCCTTATAGGAAAAGCCCGGCTCGCGAAAATGCACATGCACATCGCAGAAACCGGGCAACAGGACATGAGAGGGAGCGTTCAGAGCGGAAAAGGAGGCGGCGAGGCCCTCCGGGGAAAACGGGGCCGCCTCCACGCCGATTCTCTTGACCTGATCGAACTGGGGCATAGCGCGTCCTCCTGCACAAACAAAAAACCTCGCCGGTCACGGCAAGGCAGAACAGGGGCGCAGCATGGCCCTTCCTATTTCGTCTTGCCGATCTCTCCGGGTCGACTTAAAGCACGTTTTGTTGTGCTGATTATACGGAATGGGACGGGCGTTTGTCAACTGGCGAAATGCACAGAAAAACGACGGGATGCGGACGTCCGTTTTTTGACATGGAAACATGCGAAAAAGCAGCAGACATAAACGGTTAAGATGTGCTGGCCGACAGCCTGCGGAGACCAAAACAGGATCTTGCGGAAAAGATCCTGTTTTGGCAAGAATCGAACACGAGAGGGAATGAACAGTCTCCGTCTGCCCGGCTCTTTTTCTCGCACCGCAATCTCGGCCCGAGTGTCCACGGTCACGACAACGCGACCCTCCTGCTTGTCTAAGGCAAGGATTTGTGTTTGTTCAGCAATGCCTGCGAGCCATATTGATCTCAGGTAAAAATGCTAGATGCTCCAAAGCGCGCTGGCGGACTGGAGCTGCGCCATGCGGTGGAAGATGCTCGTGTCGTCGGCGAGCAGGTCCTCGGGCCTGCCCTCCTCGGCGACCGCGCCCTCGTCCAGCAGCACGATCTTGTCCGCGGCCCCCACGGTGCGCATGCGGTGGGCGATGACCAGCACGGTCTTGCCCGCGAGCAGACGGGACAGCGCGCCCTGCACCCTGGTCTCGTTCTCCACGTCCAGCGAGGCCGTGGCCTCGTCCAGCAGCACGATCGGCGCGTTTTTCAAAAGCGCCCGCGCGATGGAGATCCGCTGGCGCTCCCCGCCGGAGAGCTTCGCACCGTTTTCTCCGATCGGCGTTGCATAGCCCTGCGGCAGCTTCGTAACGAACTCGTCGCAGTTGGCCGCGCGGGCGGCAGCGAGGACCTCCTCGTCCGTCGCGCCGTGTTTGCCGAGGCGGATGTTCTCCAGCACGGTATCGTCAAAGAGCACCACGTCCTGAAACACCATGGAATAGTCCGTCAGCAGGGTCTCGGGATCGACCGTGGCAATGTCCACGCCGCCGACCCGGATCGTACCGGAATCAATATCCCAGAGCCGCGCGGCGAGCCGCGCGCAGGTGCTCTTGCCGGAGCCGGAGGGCCCGACAAGCGCCGTGACCTCGCCCTCCTTTGCCGTGAAACTGACGCCATGGAGCACCTGCTTGTCGTCGTAGGCGAAGCCGACGTCTTCAAACACGATGTCGTGGCCCTGCGGCTGGAAGCTCTCGCTGCCCTCCGCGGTTTCGGCGTCGTAGATCTCCGTAAGACGGCCGGCGGAGACCTGGGACATGAACATCTCGGCGATCAGCGCAAGGGCCTGATCGAAGGGCGCGTAGACGCGGGTGATGACCAGCAGGAACATAAACAGCACGAGGAAGTCGATCTGCCCGGAGAGGATCAGCTTCGTCCCGGTCAGGATCGTGGTCGCCACGCCCAGGCGCATGATGACGCTGGCGGCGTTGACGAAGATCCCGGCGGCGAGCTCGCCCTGCAGCATGGTTTTTTCATGGGCGTCGATCTTATCGCCCAGCGCCCGGAGGAAACGTCCCTCCTGATTCGTCGCGCGGATCTCCCGGATATTCTCCAGCGTCTCCTGAATGCCGTCGGACACGGTGACGGCCGCGGCTTTGGTGATCTCGGAACGGCGTTTCGTCAGCTTCCGGCTGCCGAACAGGAGCACGAAAGCCACCGGGACGCCCCAGAGGCAGGAGAGCGCCAGCTTCCAGTTGTACGCAAAGAGCATCACGGCGATCAGCGCCGTGGAGATGTAGGAGCCGTAGAGATAGCCCAGACAGTGGGACCAGACGTGCTCGAGCCGGTTCACGTCGCCCATGATGGTCTCGGTGAGGTCGGCCAGATCGCGCTTGCCAAAGTAGCCCAGCGGGAGCTGGCGCAGCCGCTCGGCCAGCGAGATGCGCATGTTCTTCACTTCGCCGTAGACCAGGCCGTAGGTCGCCTTGTACTGCTGCAGATGCGTGAGAAAGGAGAGCAGCAGAAACGCGAGGACCATCAGCACGATCGGAAGCGCGCGCGGGAGCGGCCCGCCGTCGGTCAGTGTGCCGAGCAGCCCCTTCATCATGAAGTAGAGGATGCCCATGCCGCCCATCACGACGAGGTTCACGACGACGGTCCAGAAGGTGCCCGTCTTTGCATTTTTGATCCCCTGATCGCTGAGCGCGTACTTGCGCTGAAAGGCTTTTCCGAACATCTTTTATTCCCTCCCTTCGTCCGCGGAGATCCGCCATGTCACAGCCTGTTGATAGTCCGCCCACATGCGCGCATACAGGCCGCCCGCTTTCAGAAGCTCCTTGTGCGTGCCCTGCTCGACGACGCGGCCGGCGTCCAGCACGATGATCCTGTCCGCGCCGACCACGGTGGAGAGCCGGTGCGCGATCATGAGCACCGTGCGGCCCTCGGTGAGCCGGGCAAAGGCCTTCTGGATCAGCGCCTCGTTCTCCGGGTCGGCGAAGGCCGTGGCCTCGTCGAGCACCACGATGGGCGCGTCCTTCAGGATCGCCCGGGCCAGGGCCACGCGCTGCTGCTCGCCGCCGGAGAGCCAGGTGCCCTCGGTGCCGATGACGGTATCCATCCCGTCCGGGAGCTTTGCGAGGATGTCGCCGCACTGCGCGGCGGAGAGCGCCGCCCGCACATCTTCCCGTGTCGCGTCCGGCCGCGCGGCCCGTACGTTTTCGAGGATCGAGGCCTTAAACAGATGCGTGTTCTGGAACACGAAGGCCACCTGATCCATCAGCACGTGGGGATCGGTCTGCCGCACGTCCACGCCGCCGACCTCCACCGCGCCGGAGCTGACGTCCCAGAAGCGCGGGATCAGGCTGGCCGCCGTGGTCTTGCCGCCGCCCGAGGGGCCGACCAGCGCCACGGTCTGGCCCGGCTCCACCCGGAAGGACACGGCTTCCAGCGCGGGCAGCTCCGCGCCGTCGTAGGTAAAGCTCACGTCCCGGAACGTCACGCTGTTGTCCTTCGGAGCGATGGGCATGGTTGTGGTCTTCAGCGTCGGTGCGTCCATCACCTGTGCGATGCGGCCCAGGGCGGTGCTTGCCAGCATC
>JAFXTM010000095.1 GCA_017535865.1 Oscillospiraceae bacterium | reverse complement strand
TGGACGACGCGACCGACCCCTGGGGTATCAAGGTCACCCGTGTGGAACTGAAGAACATCATTCCGCCCCGCGAGATCCAGGACGCCATGGAAAAGCAGATGAAGGCCGAGCGCGAACGCCGCGAGGCCATCCTCCGCGCCGAGGGCGAGAAGCGCGCCGCGATCCTTGAGGCCGAAGGCGAGAAGGAATCCGCGATCCTGCGCGCCGACGCCAAGAAGCAGCAGCAGATCCTCGAGGCCGAAGGCGAGGCCGAGGCCATCCTGAAGGTGCAGCAGGCCACCGCCGAAGGCATCCGCCTCATCAACGAGTCCGCGCCCTCCGACGCGGTGCTGCGTATCAAGGCGCTCGAGGCCTTTGCCCAGGCGGCCAACGGCCAGTCCACCAAGATCATCATCCCCAGCGAGATCCAGGGCCTGGCGGGCCTTGCCGCCGGCGTCGTGGAGGCCGCGAAGGAAAAGTAAAAAACAATACAGCCGGGCTCCCTCCCCGAGCGGAGGGAGCTTTGGCGCGCTAAAGGAGACGCGGTTATGAGCAGTCAGGCAGCCCTGGAGTTTCTGGAAGAGTACGGCATGAGCCCGGAGCGGGTGGATCCCGTGCGGGACGCCGTGCCCATGGCGGAGGATATGGAGCGCGGTCTGCGCGGGGAGGCGAGTTCCTTCCCGATGATCCCCACCTACCTCTCCGACGAGGGGGAGATCCCGCTGGACAAGCCCTGCGTCGTCATCGACGCCGGCGGGACGAACTTCCGGCGCGCGCTGGTGCGCTTCACCGCGCAGGGCGTACAGGTCGAGAAGCTCGAAAAATGGAGGATGCCCGGCATCGGCGCGCCCGCGGACTGGGAGGACTTCATCTCCTTCGCGGCCGACGCGATCGAGCCGCTGATGGCGGAGGCGGACTGCATCGGCTTCTGCTTCTCCTATCAGGCCGAGATCACGCCGGAGCGGGACGGGCGCGTCGCCCGGATCGACAAGGAGGTCGTGATCCGCGGCTGCGAGGGGCAGCTCGTGGGCCGCTCTCTGCTGGAGGAGCTCGCGCGCCGCGGGATCGACGGCAAGAAGATCGTCATCCTCAACGACACTGTCGCGGTGCTGCTCGGCGGCCCGGACGCGGCGGCACGCGCCGCCTTCGGCGGCTTTATCGGCCAGGTCAGCGGCACCGGCACCAATACCTGCTGCTCGCTGCCTGCGAGCAGGATCGTCAAGCTCGGCGCCGGGGACGATAAGCATATGATCGTGAACCTGGAGTCCGGCATGTATGACGGCCTCACGCCGGGGACCTTCGACCGCATCCTCGACGAGCAGAGCAACAACCCCGGCAGCAAGGCCTTTGAGAAGATGACGGCGGGCGTGTATCTGGGCGAGCTCTGCCGCGACATGCTCAAGGCCGCCGCGGGCGAGGGCCTGCTCTCCGCCGTCGCGTGCGAACGGGTCGGCGCGCTGGGCTGGATCGACTCGGCGGTGATCGACGCCTGGGCCTGCGGAGAAAAGCTGGAGACGATCTGCCGCACGGAGGCCGACCGCGCCTTTGTGCAGACGATCTGCGCGGCGATGTTCGAGCGCTCGGCCCGCTGCATGGCGACGAACCTCGCGGCGATCCTGCTGCTGACCGGCGAGGGGACCGACCCCGCGCGCCCGGTCTGCGTCTGCGCCGAGGGCTCGCTGGTTCAGAAGAGCCGCCTCTACCGGCCCTGCCTCGAGAAGCTCCTGCGGGAGGAGATCGGGGAGAAGCTGGGACGCCACGCCGTGCTGCAGGTGAGCTGCGAGACCACGCTCGCGGGCTCGGCCGCCGCGGCGCTGCTGAACACCTGAGCTGCGCTGGAATAAGCTGAAATAAGAAAAAAGACAACGGACGGAGAGGTTCTCTCTCCGCCCGTCTTCTGTTGATAAAGGATCCCTATGAGCAGAAAGCGAAAATCACAGACGGAGACGCTGCTGGACCAGCAGCAGATCCTGAAGCAGTACGGCCTGACGAAGGCTGCGATCCGAAAATACTTTCCCAAGCCCCAGGTGAAGACCGTCCGCGGCCGCCACGGCGCCCACTGGACGGTCGGCGTCTGGCCGGAGGAGCAGGTGCTGCGGATGCTGGAGCACCCGGAGATCGCGAAGCTGCGCGCGGAGCGGCAGCAGCAGGACGAACAGCAGCGGCAGATGCGCGAGATCGCGGCCCTTTTCCGGGAGTATTCCCCCGAGGCCTATGTCCGCCGCGCGCAGGAGCTGAAGCGCAGCTTCGTGCTGCACGTCGGGCCGACGAACTCCGGCAAGACCTTCGACGCCATCGAGGACCTCAAGCGGAACACCCCGGGGACTTATCTCAGCCCGCTGCGGCTGCTCGCTCTGGAGATGTACGACAAGATCAACGCCGCCGGCATCCCCTGCAGCATGCTGACGGGGGAGGAGTATCTCCCGGTGGAGAACGCGCTTGTCGTCTCCTCGACGGTCGAGCTCGCCGACACGCGCACGCGCTTCAGGACCGCCGTCATCGACGAGGCGCAGCTCATCGCGGACCCGAGCCGCGGCGCCTCCTGGCTGCGGGCGATCTGCCTGGTGGACGCGGAGGTCGTGCATATCTGCATGGCGCCGGAGGCTCTGAGCTATATCCAGAAGCTGATCGAGAGCTTCGGGGACCGGTACAGCGTCGTGCGCCACAAGCGCCTCGCGCCGCTGCGCTACGGCGGCGAATGCCGCGGCTACGCGGACCTGCGGCCGGACGACGCGGTCATCTGCTTCTCCCGCAAGAGCGTGCTGTCGACCGCGGCGCTGCTGGAGAAAAACGGCTTCCGGGCGAGCGTCATCTACGGAGCGCTCCCGCCCGAGGCACGGCGCAACGAGGTGCGCAAGTATCAGGAAGGGGAGAACAACATCGTCGTCGCGACCGACGCGATCGGCCTCGGCATCTCCCTGCCCATCAAGCGCATCGTCTTCGCCGAGACCGAGAAGTTCGACGGGCGGCGCTTCCGGCCGCTGAACACCGCCGAGATCAACCAGATCGGCGGCCGTGCCGGGCGCTACGGCCTCAACGAATACGGCGAGGTGCTGGTGCTGGGGGAGGACATGAACATCCGCGACAAGCTCGGCCGCAGCGTACCGAACGTCCGCGCCGCCTGCGTGGCCTTCCCGCGGGAGGTGCTCTCGACAGCCTATCCGCTCTCGCTGCTGCTCAAGACCTGGCAGGGCATGGAAAAGAGCCCGGACTTCATGCGCGAGGACATGCGCGACGCGCAGCTCCTCCTGGGCCGCCTGCACGGCCGCGAGCTCGAGCAGGACAGGGAGCTCCTGTTCGACCTCATCACCTGCCCCATCGACTCCGGCAGTGAGGAGCTGATCGGCTACTGGACGGTCTGCGCCCGGGCGATCCTGCGCCATCGCCCCGTGCCGCACCCCTATTTCGACACCGAGACCCTCCTCGGCTGCGAGCTGCAGTACAAGGCCTTCGATATCCGCCATCAGCTCCTGCGCCGCATCGGACAGGAGGACGACAGCACGGCCGAGCGCCGTGCGATCTGCGAGAAGATCGCCGCGCTGATGCGCGAGAGCAAGGAGGAGTATATCCGCCGCTGCCGCGTATGCGGGCGGGAGCTCCCCATCGGGAGCATGTTCAACTACTGCGAGGACTGCTTTTCCCTCGTCAAAACAGGACTGTGACATGCTCACAGTCCTGTTTCGCGATATTCAGAATTCGATTGTTCCCGCCGGGACCCCAGGATCGTGGCTGCAGAAGACCCCCGCGCAGCCGGGAGCTTTTTCCGTTTCCGCGATCCAGCGCAGGCTCGCGAGCTGCCGTTCCCGGTCGAAGCCGAGGCCGGGCGTGATCGCCTCGCGCCAGTTGCGCGGGGAGTAGGCCGCGTCCGCCGCAAGCAGGACGAAGCGGGCGCCGCTGCGGATCAGCACCGCCGCCTGGCCGTCCGTATGGCCGGGGACGTTCACAAGCGTCAGGCTCTCGTCTCCGAAGAGATCGATGGCCAGATGGACCGGGCCGAGCGGGGAGCCGCGGTAGTAGAGCCGCTCGATGGGCTCGTCGATCCAGAGGCTCTGCGGCTGCCGCGCCTTGTACACGGTCCGGCAGGACCAGAAATACTCGTCTTCCGGCAGCACGATCCGCCGCGCGCCGCGCAGATGCCTCAGCCCCGCCACATGGTCGGGGTCGAGGTGCGTGAGCACGACGCAGGCGAGGTCCTCCGGGCGGAGCCCGCGCGCGGCGAGCTGCTCGTGGATCGCCGCGTCCGCCGGCAGCGCCGGGTGATAGAGGGCGGCCAAATGCCGCGGCAGGACGCGTGCGACGGCCTTCGGGTCATAGACGCCCGCAGGACTCAGATCCCGGCGCCAGCCGGCGTCCACCAGCACGGGGCCCCGCGGATGTTCGAGCAGATAGCAGCAGACCGGCAGCTCTGCGCGCCGCTCATCCGGCGTCAGAAGCTGCCTGCGCGTGTTGTTCAGATCGATGCGGCCGCCGTAAGGCACCGTCTCCGATACCCGGATCGTCCCGCAGTGCAGAATGTGGAGCTTCATAGCGGCATCCCCTCCACGCAGACCATACCATATCCCCGCGGGAAACGTCAAGGCACACCGGAGACAAAAAAGACTTGAAGAAGCGGCGTTTTTATGCCATGATAGAGACAGAAAAACGCGATGAGACCGAGAGGAGGCTGCGAGACATGACACCGCACAAGGACTATTCCGAGGAAGAGCTGCGCTACCTGAAGCTGCTTGCCCGCCAGTTCCCGACGGTGCGCGCCGCGGGCACCGAGATCATAAACCTCCAGGCGATCCTGAACCTCCCGAAGGGCTGCGAGCATTTTATCTCCGACGTGCACGGGGAGCACGAGGCCTTTCTGCACATCCTCAACTCCTGCTCCGGCGTCGTGCGCGAGCGGATGGACCTGCTTTTTTCCAACTCCGTCCCCCGCGCCGAGCTCGACCAGCTCGCGACGCTGATCTATTACCCGGAGGAGAAACTGGAGCAGCTCAAGCCCACGCTGGAGGATCCCGACGAGTTCTACCGCATCACGCTGCATCGGCTCATCGAGCTTTGCCGCCTCGTGACCGAGCGCTATTCCCGCTCGAAGGTGCGCAAAGCCATGCACCCGGACTTCGCCTACATCATCGAGGAGCTGCTCTACACCCACAGCCAGGAGATCGACAAGCACGACTACTTTGAGAACATCATCTCCACCGTCATCGAGATCGGCCTCGCGCCGGACTTCATCAGCGCCCTCAGCGCGCTTATCAAATGGGCGGCGGTGGACCACATGCACCTTGTGGGCGATATCTTCGACCGCGGGCCGCGGGCGGACATCATCATGGATTCGCTCCTGCGGCACCACAGCGTGGACGTGCAGTGGGGCAACCACGACGTGCTGTGGATGGGCGCGGCCTCAGGCAGCCGCACGCTCGTCGCGACGGTGCTCTCCAACTCAATCCACTATAACAACCTCGAGGTCGTCGAGACCGGCTACGGCATCTCCCTGCGCCCGCTCTCGGTCTTCGCCAACGACGTGTACCGGCACTGCGACGTCTCGCGCTTCGCGGTGAAGCTCACCGGCGAGGACGCCGAGCGCTTTTCGGAGAAAGACCGGCTGCTCTCTGCCCGCATGCACAAGGCCATCACGGTCATCCTCTTCAAGCTCGAGGGGCAGAAGATCCTGCGCCACCCCGAGTACGGCATGGACGACCGGCTCCTGCTCGACAAGATCGACTACGCGCACAAATGCGTGACCATCGACGGCGTGACCTGGCCGCTCGAGGACACGGACTTCCCGACCGTCGACCCGGCCGATCCCTATACGCTCACCGCGGAGGAGAACGCGGTCATCGACCAGCTCACCGCCTCCTTCGAGCGCAGCGAGAAGCTGCAGGCGCACGTGCGCTTTCTCTACTCCCGCGGCAGCCTCTACACGATCTACAACGACAACCTCCTCTTCCACGGCTGTATCCCGCTGACGGAGGACGGGAGGTTTCTGCCCTTCACCCTCGGCGGGAAGGAGCGCAGCGGCAAGGCCTTCCTCGACTGGGCGGACACCGCCGCCCGCCAGGCTTATTACTACCGCCGCGGCAGCGAGGACCGCAAGCTCGGCATGGACTTTCTCTGGTTCCTCTGGGCCGGGCGCAACAGCCCGATCTTCGGCCGCGACCGCATGACCACCTTCGAGCGCCGCCTGATCGCGGACGAGCGCGCCTGGGCAGAGCCGAAGAACGCCTACTACACGCTCTATCAGGACCCCGCCGTCTGCGACCGGATCCTGCGGGAGTTCGGGCTTGCGGGGCCGCACTGCCACATCATCAACGGCCACGTTCCGGTCAAGGCGCGCAAGGGCGAAAGCCCGATCAAGGGCGGCGGCAAGCTGATCGTCATCGACGGCGGCTTCTGCAAGGCCTACCAGCCGACCTCCGGCATCGCGGGCTATACGCTGATCTACAATTCCCGCTGCTTCCGCATCGTCGCGCACCAGCCCTTCGTCGGGCGGGAGCGGGCGATCCGGGAGAATTACGGCATCGCCTCCTCCACGGATATCTTCGAGCGGCTCGAGAGCCGCCGGAAGATCGTCGAGACGGACCTCGGCCGCGAGATCCAAAAACAGATCGACGATCTGCGCGCCCTGCTCGACGCCTACCGGGCCGGCGCGATCAAGGAGGAACACCGGTAACAACACAGGGTATAACGCAAGAATGGCTTCCCTTCCGGGAAGCCATTCTTGCGTTATGGAAATAAAATTATGTCAACTCAATCCAGAATATATACCGGGATCCTCAGCTCCAGCGCCATGGTCGGGCAGGAGACGATCAGGATCGTGCCGCCTTTTTCGGTCACAGCGAGGGGCTTGACATCACAGCTGAGCCCGTCCTCCGAGGGTATCAGTTCGATCGTGGAGGGGTCGTTGACACGCCATTCAAAGCCGCCGGGATAATCCCCTCCGTCGATGCGGACCCGCGCGTTCAGCGGGACAGGCTCGTCCCCGAGGTGCATCGTGAAGCCCTCGGCTTTGATCTCCGTCTCGTAGAAGAAGAGGTGCAGCGACGCGCTGATATAGCTCGCCCCCGCCTCCGGCGTGGGCGCCGGCGAATAGACCTGCGCCTCAGCCTCGGCGGCGATGTCTTCGCGGACACGGACCTCCTCACCGTCGCCGACCAGATAGACAGCGTTCCCGTTCAGCAGCGGGACGCCGTTGTAGCTGCAGTCGCCGCTGTCCGACATATGGATGATGTTGCAGGGGCTCATTTTGTCGCTTCCCCAGTCCTTCCCGGCGCAGTCGTGCACCGAACAGTCGGTGAACACGAAGCCGTCAGTCCGGGTGATTGAGGCGGCGCCCTGGCTGCACTCATAGATCTCGGTGCGCAGGATGTCGCCCTGGACGCAGTTGTTCGCACGGATGCCCCAGACGCCGCAGCCGAAGAGCCCGCAGTCCACCACGTGGACGTCCTGGCATTTCTCAAAAGCCAGCACGTCGCCGCTGCAGGAACCGGGCTCGCCCTTGCTGTGCCCGGCGGTGAGCTGGGCCACGGTCACGTTCTCGCACTCACTGAAGCAGAGCACGTCCGCGTAGCGCGGCACGGCTTCGACTGTGGTCTCATCCTTGCTCTGACCGATCAGACGCAGGTTTTTGACCCCCGTGATCACGAGCCCCGGCCCGTCGAAGATGTCGACCCAGTAGTAGTGCTCGCCGCCGTAGCCGCCGTAAGTGGAGGCTGCGGAGAGATCGAAGAGCGCGGCGTCAAGGTAGATCGTGCGGTCCGAGCCGAGCGCGGCGAGGAACTCATCCACCGTCGTCACGTGGTACTCCATGCCGTCCTTCACGGGGATGCCCGTGACCGCGGCGGCCTGTTTCATGACCGGGCCGTCATACTCAAAGGCGGAGCGGTCGAGCGCCATGGCCTTGAGGTCCTCTGCGCTGAGCTTCTCGCCCTCGGGGGAGAGCACATGGTCGATGCCCGCGGCATCGGCCCCTCGACCGTGTTGCCGCTGAAGTCGCAGCCGCCGACGATCGGGGCGATCAGATTGGACTCAAAGAGCGCGTCAAGCTGGTTGCCGCCGACCTGGGTGCCTAGCAGATAGATCTCGTCCGCGGAGGTGGAGCGCAGCAGGCGCAGGGCGTTGTTTTCGTGAATGTAGCAGTTGATCACGGCAAAGCCCGTGGAGGTCGCGACCTCGAACATCGAGCCTGCGCGCCCGACCTTGTTGCCGCAGTCGTAGATCTCGCAGTCGACGAGGCGGATGTCGCGGGAGCTGAGGGCGCGCACGGCCCCGACGCTGCACTCGTAAATGCTGCAGAGATCGGCGCGCAGCGTGTCGCAGTTCACGGCCTGGATGCCGAGGATGCCGCAGCCGTAGAGATTGCAGGCAACGAGGTGAGTGTTGACGCAGGAGTCGAAGTACAGCACGCCGCCGGCGCACTGGCCGGGCTCCTGGGTGTGGCCGGCGGTGAAGCCGGAGAGACCGAGATCGGCGCAGCGCTCAAAGCGGATCACCTGGGCGTAGCGCGGCTCGGCGGAGATCACGATGCTCTCGCCGCTCTCACCGGGCAGACCCGCGATCGTGAGCCCCTCGGCGTCGCGAATCACGAGCTCATAGCCGTCGTAGGCGTCCTCCCAGGCGCAGTAGGTGGAGCCGGTGTCCTTGCCGTAGCTTTTCGCGGCGCTGAGATCGTAGACGCCGGGCTTGAGGAAGAGGATGGTGTGCGGCGCGATAGCCGCGAGCAGATCGTCGATGTTGTCGACGGTGACCTCATGTGTGCCCTCGGGGACCGCCAGCGTGGGGGCGGATGTGGAGCTTCCCTCCGGCGCGGCCGTGGGTATCGCCGCCGCGGCGAGGGTCTGGCTGCTATCCGCGGCGCGCGGGCCGATCGCGGCCCCGCAGGCGGAGAGCAGGAGCATGGCGGCCAGCGCCAGGCACAGGGCGGCGCGGCTTTTTCGTTTGTATGTCATGATCTGAGATAACCTCTCTTTCAGATTGCGTTTTTCCACGGCGAAGCTGGTGGCGACGACGGAGCGCGGCAGACGCCGCTCCGCGGCCAGCGCGATCAGCATGTCTCCGTAGAGCTGTTTTTCTCCCGCGTTCATGTGGCGCAGGAGCTTTTCGTCGCAGGCGAGTTCGCAGGCGCGGTCCAGCTCGCTGCGGAAGAGCCGGGTGACGGGGTTGAACCAGTGGAGCACGGACACAAGGACCGAAAACCACTTGAACAGCACGTCGCCGCGGCGGTGATGCGTGAGCTCATGGGCCAGCACGCCCTGCAGCATCACCGGCGAAAACTCCTTGTCGGGCAGGACGATCACGGGGTGCAGCACGCCAAGCAGCATCGGCGTGCGTACTGCCTTGCTGCGATAGAGTGCGGGACAGGGCTCGTCCGTGACAAGGGCGTAGATCGCGCGGTCCTCGGGCAGCGCGCTCCGGAAGGTCGCGGCAAGCTCGCGCCGGAAGCGCCCGTAGCCGACGCCGTACCACGCCGCGCTGAGCACGGCGCCGATGACCCAGACGCTGAGCCAGAAGCGCGGTGCGCGGAGGACCTGCTTGAGGTCGAAGAGCCGCTGCGCATAGAGATCCGTCGCGTCCTTCGCCGCGTCGTCCGCGGGCACCAGATTCACGACGGGCGCAGTGAGCGTGTCCCCGGCTCCGCCGCCGCCGAGATGATAGTAATCGTCGCTGTACGGCCGCGTCACGCCGTCCGCGCTCTCGCTGATAAATGCGGCGGGCAGGGGAGCGGCGGGCGCTTTTTCACCCTGGGCGAAGCCGGGCATCAGTCCGGGCAGGGGCAGCACGAAGCGCAGCAGCACCAGCAGCCAGGCGAAGTAGTAGAAAGCGCTCGGCAGGCGTCTGCCTGCGAGGCGTCGCAGCAGCATCAGCAGCAGGGCCAGCAGCGTCCCGGACAGGGACAGACCCAGCAGCAGGGACAGAAAGGAAGACATGGTGTTCAATCCTCCACCTTGAAGAATGCCCGCAGCTCCGCGATGTCGGCGTCGCTGAGCCCGTCCGACTGGACCAGCGTGGCCACGAGCGCCTTGGCGCTGCCGCGGAAAAGCCGCTGCACCATGCCGTTCACGGCCCAGTCGCTGTATTCGCTCTCGGAGACCAGGGGGCGGTAAAAGAAGACCTTGCGCTTCTCCTGCCCCAGCACGCCCTTGCTGACGAGGCGCTGGACCAGGGTCTTGACCGTGGTGGCCTCCCAGCCCTTGCGGTCCTGGAGGATCCGGCGGATGTCCGTGATCGGCAGGGCGTCCCCCGCCTCCCACAGCACGCGCATGACCTCCAGCTCGGAGTCGCTGATTTTTTCGGAAAGATGATCCATGGAAGTACCTCACTTTTTGAGAAAGAGGGGAGCGTCGACGAAAACGCCCCCGGCCTGTCATGACAGGACTACACGTGTCGTCTGATCATGTGATAGCACAACAGACTACATTTGTCAACCCATTTTTGGAAATCTTAAGAATTGCGGCTTTGCGCCGCCGGGGGCGGAAGAAGCAAAGCCGCAATTTCCGCAGCGGTCGGAAAACCGGAGGAAAAGCGCAAGCCCGAACGGTTTTCCGGGCACCGCAAGGCGTTTGCGCGCGGCTTTGCGCCGCCGGGGGCGGAAGAAGCAAAGCCGCAATTTCCGCAGCCGCGCCATTGGCGGGCCGAAACGTTCAAGTGAGGCCCGGGAATGGCAAGAGCGGCAAGGTGTTCGGCCCGGATACCGCCGCCGGGGGCGGAAGAAGCAAAGCCGCAATTTCCGCAGCCGCGCCATTGGCGGGCCGAAACGTTCAAGTGAGGCCCGGGAATGGCA
>JAFXTM010000094.1 GCA_017535865.1 Oscillospiraceae bacterium | reverse complement strand
ACATCGCCAAGGAGGCCGAGTTCTTCTCCTTCGGCACCAACGACCTGACCCAGATGACCTTCGGCTTCAGCCGCGACGACGCCGGCAAGTTCCTGGGCGCCTACTACGACAACAAGATCTACGAGAGCGATCCCTTCGCCCGCGTCGACCAGGTCGGCGTCGGCAAGCTGGTCAAGATGGCCGCGAAGCTCGGCCGCGAGACCCGTCCCGACCTGCATCTGGGCGTCTGCGGTGAGCACGGCGGCGATCCCAGCTCCGTCGAGTTCTTCCACAAGGTCGGTCTGGACTACGTGTCCTGCTCTCCCTTCCGCGTTCCCATCGCCCGTCTCGCCGCCGCCCAGGCTGCGATCAAGGACGAGAAGAGCGTCGAGGCCCAGGCCAAGGCCGCCGAGGCTGAGGTCGAGGCGAAGGTCGAGGCCGCGAAGGCCGCGATGAAGGACGCCGCCGAGCGTCTGCAGTCCGCCGCCGAGACCGCCAGCGCCGAGCTCAAGGAGATCGCGCAGGCTGGCTTCAAGTCCCTGCTCGCCGGGTGGGAAGAGGCCAAGAAGACCTTCAACCAGGAGCGCAAGTAAGGCGCTGAAAAGCAGATAAGCAACCGAAAAAACAGGCGCGTCCCGATCGGGACGCGCCTGTTTTTTCGGTTTTTCCGTGAGGGAACCTTTCCTGACGGAACACGTCGGAACACACAAATAAGCTGAGACGGGCCTCGATCCGGGACAGTTCGGAAAGACGGCGGATTCGTTGACAAACACTGGTTAATCGTATAAAATATTTTCACATACTGGGGTATTTTTTTCCGGAAATCCAGATATTTTTTGGGGGTGTTTGACTGTGGCGGCAGTACAGGGACAGGGCATGGGCGAATACTGCGTGGATATCGTGATGTGCATCGATGCGACCGGCAGTATGGCTCCGATCATCGAAGAAGTGAAGAAGAACGCGATGACGTTTTATCAGCGCTTTGTCGACACGATGGAAGACAAGGACAAGGACGTCTCCCAACTCCGGATCAAGGTGATCGCGTTCCGGGATTACATGTGCGACTCCGTGCCGATGCTCGAGTCCGACTTTTTCACCTTGCCGGATCAGAGCGCGGCTTTCAAGCGCTTTGTCAGCGGCATCGAGGCGTGCGGCGGCGGGGATGGCCCGGAGAATGCACTGGAGGCGATCGCGCTTGCGCTGAAGTCCAGATGGACGACGTCGGGGTCGAACAGACGCCACACGATCCTGGTCTTTTCCGACGCGCCGGCGCTGCCGCTCGGAGAGAGGATGGGTTGTCCCAACTACCCGAGCGATCTGCCGAAGACGATCGCCCAGCTTGGCTCCTGGTGGGAGGGCACCGATCAGACGCTCTGCAGCACCTACCAGAGAAAGGCGGGCAGACTGGTCGCCTTTGTGCCGGAGACCGAGCCGTGGACGAGCATGAAGGCGTGGAATCGGTACTGGCCTGCTTTCTCGCAGGCGGGGACCGGGCTCAGCGACATTGATATCCAGCAAGCCATCGATCTGCTGGTCGGATCGATCTGAGGGCGGGAGAAGCGGACAATGACGGGATCGATGCCGGATCTGTACGATATCGATATCGTGATCTGTCTGGACGGCTCGCGCCGGATGGGGCCGTATCTCTCCATGGCAAAAGAAGAGATGGCCGCGCTTCTGGATACTTTTGTCCAGACCATGGAGAAAAAGGACCAGGAAGTGGCACAGCTGCGCGCCAGGTATATCGTGTTCCGGGATTATGCGTGCGACGGGGAGCCGATGGTCGAATCGCCGTTCTTCACGCTGCCGGAACAATACGATGCGTTCCGGGACTATCTGGACGCGGTGGAACCGAGGGGCGGCGGCGAGGCCCAGAACGGGCTGGAGGCGCTCGCGCTCGCGCTCCTGTCCGACTGGACGACGGGCAAAGAGAAGCTCCGCCAGATCGTGTGGATCTTCTCGGCAGGCGCGGAACTGCCCCTCGGCGAGCGGGCGGACTGCCCCGCCTATCCGGGCGGACTGCCGAAAAGCTTTGAAGAGCTCGGAGACTGGTGGGAAGGGAACGGCCTGCCCCCCGGCAGCTCCTATCAGCCAAGTGCCGGCAGACTGATCGCGTTTGTCCCGAAGAAGGAACCGTGGATCGGGCTGGATCGCTGGAAACGGGTTTTGCCTGCGTTCCTCATCGAGAGAACAGGATTTCGCGAACTGAACAGGGAGGCAGCCGCCCTCGTGATGGCGAGTCCGAATAAATGATGATTTGGGAGAGCAGCTTATGTCAGAATCACAGCAGGACCCCTTCTATATCGATATCGTGATCTGCCTGGACGCGTCGGAAAGCATGGCGCGCTATATCGATCAGTCGAAGCAGACCATGCTCGAACTTTTGAATCGCCTTGTCGATACGCTGGAAGAGCAGGAGAAAGAAGTGGCGCAGCTGCGCGTCAAGGTGATCGCGTTCCGCGACTGCGGCCGGGACGGGGAGCCGATGGCTGAGTCGGCGTTTTTCACGCTGCCGGAGCAATACGATGCGTTCCGGGACTATCTGGACGCGGTAGAACTGAAGGGCGGGGGCGGCGCGCAGAACGGACTGGAGGCCATCGCGCTCGCGCTCCGGTCTGACTGGACGACGGGAAAAGAAAAACTCCGCCATATCGTGTGGGTCTTCTCGGCCGACGCGGCCCTGCCTCTCGGCGCAAGAGCGGACAGCCCGCGCTATCCGGACGGCATGCCGAAGAGCATGGAAGAGTTTTTCGCCTGGTGGGAAGGGACCGGAGAGACGTTTGACGGTCCTTTCGAGCCGAACGTCGGCAGATTGCTTGCGTTTGTGCCGCAGAGGGGATCGTGGGCCGTGCTGGACGAGCTGTGGCAGGCCCTGACGGTGTATTCCCTTGCGGGGAACGAGCTTGACGAGGCGGATCTGTTTTTCGCCGTAACTTTGATGGCGGCCCCCGTGTGAGCGGGGCCTGTAAAAGAAAGGCGCCGATCATGTACGAATTCTATACCGATTTTGTGATCTGCATCGACGCGACAGCCAGCATGGCGCCCTATCTCGACGAGGTAAAAGCAAATGCGCTTTCCATTCTCCAGAAGTACGTGGAAGGCGTGGAAGAATCCGGTTATACACTGGAACAGCTTCGCATCAAGGTGATCGCGTTCCGCGACTACAAGTATGACGAGGTACCGATGGTCGAGTCGGCGTTCTTCACGCTGCCGGAAGAAAGGGATGCGTTTGAAAGCTGTTTGAACGGGATCGAAGCGAAGGGCGGCGGAGGCGGCGCGGAGAACGCGCTGGAAGCCCTCGCGCTCGCGCTCCGATCCGACTGGACGACAGGTGGATACAGGCGCCGCCATATCGTGCTGCTCTTCACGGACTCGGGTGCGCTGCCCCTCGGCGCGAGAGCGGACTGCCCCGGCTATCCGGACGGAATGCCGAAAGACCTGGCGCAGCTTGGTTCCTGGTGGGAGGGGACCGATCCGAGCTTTGAAGGCACATATCAGCCCAGAGCCGGCAGGCTGATTGTGTTTGCGCCGAATGCCGAGCCCTGGACCGAGATGCAGGCGTGGAACCGGTACTGGCCGTGCTTTTCCAGGGCCGGAATAGGAGCCAGCGAAATAGATGTTGAAAGCGGAATTGACCTGCTGGTCCCCGACCCTTGATCTCTTTTACCCGGACCGCCCTGCCGGGCAGCGGCGGGGACCGGGCTCCCCGCTGTCCCTGTGTTTTTATATGATGACAAGGAGGCTCCGACCATGAGCGAACAAACACCGAACGCCCAAAAAACTATTATGCGGATATCGTGCTGTGCATCGACGCGACGGCCGGCATATAATCCATAACCGCTTTCTCGCCCTGGGGAACTTTTTCGGACGGCTGTCGTCTGTATGGCCAAGAAAGAGGGGGGAGCGTTTGAGGGCGGAGACGCCGATGCGCGCATACCGTCGGCCGAGCCGCGGACGAAAAAGTCGATATTGTCGGAGACACCATTGACTTTTTAGGCGTTTCATTTTATAGTTTTCTGTGAACACGATGCGCCTCGCCGGAGGGCATTCTTTTCGGGCAGTTATCGACCGCACGGTCGGCTGTAAATATAGATAATGAATCAAACGAAAAAACAAGGAGGATCATTCAATGGCTGGACAGGGAACAGGCGAATACTTTGTTGATATCGTGATGTGCATCGACGCCACGGGCAGCATGTCTCCCATTATCGACGAGGTGAAGGCAAACGCGCTTTCCATCTATGAGAGGTTCGTGGAAGGCATGGAAGAGACCGATAGAAATGTGGAGCAGCTGCGTATCAAGGTCATCGCGTTCCGCGACTACGGGTGCGACGCCGAGCCGATGAAGGAATCGAAGTTCTTCAAGCTTCCGGAGGAGAACGACGCGCTCCAGGCCTTTGTCAACGGCATCACGGCGTCCGGCGGCGGCGACGGACCTGAGAACGCGCTGGAGGCGATCGCGCTCGCGCTCAAGTCCGACTGGACGACTGGCGGATCCAATCGCCGTCATATCGTGCTGGTCTTTTCCGACGCGCCGGCGCTGGCTTTCAGCGCCAGATCGGGCGCCGCTTCGTATCCCGCCGGCATGCCTGCCGATATCGCCGCACTCGGCGCCTGGTGGGAAGGGACCGATCAGTCTCTCAGCAGCACGTACCAGGCTTCGAAGGGCAGACTGGTGGCCTTTGTGCCGAATGCCGAGCCTTGGACCGAAATGCAGGCGTGGAACCGGTACTGGCCCAGCTTCACCGGGGGCAAGGGCTGTGAAGATACTGACATGCAAGCGGTAATTGACCTGGTGGTCGGCTCCTGCTAAGCACATATTGGCCGGGGCAGATGGCAATGCGCGATCTGCTCCGGCCTGTTCGTATTCCGCTGCATGATAAAGGCGTACGGACAAACCATACCTTTTATCATGCAGCTGGAATCAGCTTGCGTGTATTTTTTCGAAAGGGGATCCAGGATGGAACTGACCGTATTCAGACAGACTACAAAGACGCGTGAAGACGGGACAAAGGTGTATAAAGGCGAGGATGCGAGCCCGTACGTAGACGACCGGCTCTTTTTTGTCGCGGACGGCATGGGCGGCCGCGGGGCCATCTACCACCAGTCCTTCAAGAGGGAACTGTTTGAGCCCGATAAGCTGCTTGATACGCTCTTTGCCGGCGTGTTCGACGATTATGCGGACGAGAGATTCGTCCGGTATGTGACGAACTCTTTCTTTGAGCTGTATGGCGTCAAGCACTGCTATTTCAGCAAACAGCTGAACATGAAGAAAAGCGGTTATTTTGGCTCCCGCATCCTTGCTGCGCTGCTCCTGCACGCCGCGCTCTATATCGAGGATCTGCAGCCGGAAAACCTGTTCGCAAAGTATCATGAGCAGACTTCCCCGAAAAAGAGAGAAGCGCTCTTGAAAGAGCTCGGGGATAGACTGGCGGAGCTGTTCCAGGCCCAGCTGCGCCAGGTTGCCAGGAATGCCAATCTGGTCTACGAAAGCTCCTTGGAAAATCTCGCTCTGCTCGGGACCACGCTTTGCGCCACGATCTACCGGGAGACGGAAGATGCCGTGGAGGCCATCTATCTGCACGCCGGAGACTCCAGACCGTATATCTGGACGGAGCGGGACGGGCTTTGCCAGCTGATCGAGGATCAGGAGGGCGAGGACGGCGCCATGACGAATTATATCCGGGCCAACGAGGGCGAGTCTTTCGGCATTAGCTGCTACTACCGGAGATTCCCGAAGCCCTGCGTCCTGTTCAATGCGAGCGACGGAGCCTTTGAGCTGAAGTATTACCGGTCGCAGATGACCTTTGAAAAGTTTATTCTGGATGCGGCGGTCGGATCCAAAGACACCGCGGAAATGAGCGAAAAGCTTTGCCAGGCGTTTTATGATTACGGTCGGGCAGACGACGACAGCAGCACGATTGCCATGAAGATGTTCGGCTATGAGTCCTTCGAGGCGTTTCAGAAGAGCTGCGCCGCCCGGCTGGATGCGCTGAACGCAGCGTATCTGTCCAAGCTGCCGGAGCTTCTCGAGCGCGACTATGCGGCAGAATTCGAAGAAGCCTCCAGGGAAAAGCCGGACCCGCTTGCAAGCGTGAAGGGCCTGTTTGAAAGCGAAGAAGCTGTCTGCGCATACTGTGTGGAGGCGGTCAAGAGCGGACGGGATCCCCGCTTTGCGGAAAAAAACCGGGTACTCGACGAAAAGATCGCCGCCGCCGCGCGGAAGATCGAGGAAGCGGAGAGGGAGATCGAAGAACAGATCAAAAGAAACTTCAGCCGTTTCCGTTCCCTGCAGCCGCACGAAGAGGCCTTTGGAGAGAGGCTCGCCTCGGACAGGATTGCCGACAAAGAAAGAAAGTTTCGGGAACAGACAGAAAAGTATTTGAGCAAGATCAAAGAATACCGTGAGCAGATCACGGAAATGACGGAGCAAATGCGGGAAACGATCGACCAGGTCGTGTCCGTCGGCGTTCCGAAGAGCTATCTGGATTTTCAGGGCGTGAGCTTCTCCGAAGTCTTTGAGCTTGAAGAAGCGCTGGATGAGGTATTCTGCTTCTTCGAAAACATCAATAATAAAAAACATCCGATTATCAGCAAACTGCTGAATCTCCGCAGCGACTTCATTCAGGAAAACCAGAATTTGGCTAACAAGCACCGGGAGGAGCTCCGTCAGCTCAGAGAGTTGGCCATTGCCGGAAAACTCGATCTGAAGGCCACGGAAACCTGTATCCTTCCACATGCGTGCGAGGAACTGCAGGACGTGATTGAAAGGATCCGCGAGGCGAGAAAACTCCTTGCAAGCCTGGAGACGGAAGAGAAGGACAAGCTTGTCGAGGAATGCCGGAAAGCCTACTGGGACGAGCATTACACAGAGCTCATTCCGGCGATCGTCGGGGATCCAAAGGTCCCGATCTCCGAAGACCTTCGCGCCGCGACGATCAAGCTCATGAAAGAGGCGGAAACAGACCTGGACGAACTGAAAGCCAAAGCGGAGCTGCAGGCGGCTCTGTTTGCAAAATACGAGGAGCTCTTCAAAAAGTACCTTCAGGAGAAAACGGAGAGCTTCCATGGCTACGAGCTGATCAGCGACTGGAAAAACAGCTCTTCAGGTCAGATCGCAAGGGCCCAGAAAGATGGAAAGATCTATTTCCTGAAGAAATATCAGACGCCCGTGGCGCCGATCGACAACGGTACGCTGGACGCCAGGACCTTCGAATACAACCGGAAGAAGTTCGATGCGTTTGTCCGTATGCGTAGAATTCTCAACCAGTCCCTGCGGGTGTGCACCGGGGAGAGCGGGAGCATCGTCGTTCCCTGCGAAGAGTTCATCGAAGGCAACCACTTCGTGGAGGCGTCGGAATTTATGGAGGGCGTCGTTCCCAAAGAAGAACTCGACGGCGTGCTGGCCAGCCTCCCGTTCGCCGCAAAAAAACTCCTGATGCAGACGGCGGCCGGCGCCCTCCACGTCGTTCACAGTCTCCATATCGTACACAGCGATGTCAATCTTTCAAATCTGCAGCTGGTCCGCAACCAGGCGGGGGAGTATGTCACCAAACTGATCGACTTTGACAGCAGCTATCCGGTCGATAAAAAGCCGGAAGAGCTGTTCGGCACGATCGAATATTATTCTCCCGAGCTCGGTATGTGCATCTCCGCGGAAGATGACCGGGAGGAACTGGAGAAGAAGCTGACGGAAAAATCCGATGTTTTCTCCCTGGGCCTGGTTTTCCATTATTATCTGAGCGGGTGCCTCCCGACGCCGGTCGACCTTCCCGAAGAGCTCCGGAAAAGGCAGGAGCAGGGGAAGCCGGTTTTCTGCTGGGCCGCGCTGAACAACGGCGGCAAGCTCCAGCTGAGCCCGGAGATCCAGAATCCGGAGTGCGTCGCGCTCATCCGGGATATGCTGAGCCCGGATCCGGACGCTCGCCCGTCTGCCGCGGAAGTTTTGACAAGGCTGGCCGGGATTTCGGAGACTTGATGAAAAAGCTTTCCCATAATCTGTAATTTCATGGGATGCCGGTATCCCCAGGGTGCCGGTATCCCATGGAGACTGCCATAAGAAGTGAAAAATGCGGGAGGATCCCCGGCGCGGAGAAGCAGAGCCGGAGTTCCATAACGCAGAGGAGGAAAAGAAATGAACGTGCACGGCTACGAGCTGATCAGCGATTGGAAAAACAGCACGTCAGGGCAGATCGCAAGGGCCCAAAAAGGTGGAAAGATCTATTTCCTGAAGAAATACCAGACGCCGGTGAAGCCGATCGACAACGGTACGCTGGACGCCAAAACCTTTGCGCATAACAGAAAAAAGTTTGAAGCTTTCGAGGGTACGCGGAGAGCGGTCAACGCAGCTATCCGGTCTCGCTCCGGGGAAGGCGGGAACCTCATCATCCCCTGTGAGGAGTTCATCGAGGGCAACCAGCTTGTGGAGGCGTCGGAATTTGTGGAGGGCGTCGTTCCCAAAGAAGAACTCGACGGCGTGCTGACCAGTCTCTCGGTCGACGTGAAGAGGCTCCTGATGCAGACGGCGGCCGGCGCCCTCCACGTCGTTCACACTCTCCATATCGTACACAGCGACCTCAAGCCCGAAAACGTGCTGCTGGTCCGAAACAGGGCGGGGAATTATGTTGCAAAGCTGGTCGATTTTGACAGCAGCTATTTTGTCGATAAAAAGCCGGAAGACCTGATCGGCACGATCGATTATTATTCTCCCGAGCTCGGTATGTGCATCTCCGTGGAAGATGACCGGGAGGAACTGGAGAAGAATCTGACGGAAAAATCCGATATATTTTCCATGGGCCTGATCTTCCACTACTATCTGAGCGGGTGCCTCCCGACGCCGGTCGACCTTCCCGAAAAGCTCCGGAAAAGGCTCGAAAAGGGGAAGCCGGTTTACTGCTGGGTCGCTCTGAACAACGGCGGCAAGCTCCAGCTGAGCACGAAAATCACAGACCCCCTGTTCATCGCGCTCATAAACGATATGCTGAGCCTGGATCCGAATGACCGTCCGAGCGCATCGGAGGTCCTGAAGCGGTTGAAACCGGGCGGGAAACCCGTCATTGAAGAGCCTTGGCCGGAGCATCGGATCATCCTGGACAGGGACAAGCTGAAGGCCGATAAGATCGACGGTCTGAAAAAAATCGAAAAAGACGGACAAAAGAGATATGAGCTGCACTATGAAACGAGCGGAAAAACAGAGGTCTTCACCAAAGAAAAACTGATATCCAAGGGATATGCCAGAGAGATAGGCGGAGACGGCCCCGAACCGTGGCCGGAACACAACATTGTTTTTGACCAGGACAAGATCAAGAGCCGGGGCTTCGTTTCCGGAGAACGGACAGTCAAGGACGGCGTGAAGGGCTACACGTTCTACCGCGCGAATGGGACGTCGACATTCTTCCGGGTGGAAAAGCTTCTTTTGATGAATTATGCGAAGAAAACTAAAGTGGTCCCGCCCCCCCCTCCTCCTGGTTCCAGCGAACCGTGGCCAGAACACCGTATCGAGTTCCTTGAGGACGCCATAAGCGCCAAGGGCTTTGTAAGCGTTGAGCGCGTGGAGAAGTATGGCGTGAAGGGTTACCGCCTCGTTCGGAGGGACGGCAGCGAACAGTTCCTGCGGGTCGAGATGCTGCTCCATTTGCATCTGGCAAGAAAATCCTGAAAAGAAGGAAACAAAAGATGGTCTGGATATGTCCTTACTGTTCGAGTGAAAACACCGAGGAAAACACGATCTGCTGTGTATGCGGATCCGAACGGCCGACGAAGACTTCTTCGCCGGGAGACAGAGCGGATGGCGGCGGGGTATCGATCGTCTTTTCGGACTTTGCGGCATTCGTTGAGTCGATCAAAAACCTGTTCCGCCCGAAAGCGTCCCGAAGCCGTCCGGCGGAACCGGCGCATCCCGATCCGGAACCGGCGCGTCCCGATCCGGAACCGACACGTCCCGATCCGGAACCGACACGGGGGCCGATCGCCGGAGGCGGCTCCGGACCGGACTTTGCCGAGCCTTGGCCGGAACACCGGATCCGCTTCGATATCGACGCCATCCAGAGGATGGGGTATATCCGATCAGAGCGGACGGTCATGGGCGGCGTGAACGGGTACACCTTTTATAAGGGTGACGGCACGAACCGCTTTCTCCGGGACGACATGGTCACGCGCGTGCGAATGGCCCGCAAAATATAGCGCTGCGGCGCCGGAAAGAGGGTGAACCATTGAGTTGGAGATGCGATTTCTGCGATACATACAATGAGGACGAGGCGCTGGAGTGCTCCGTATGCGGCCAGCCTCGTTCAAGCGCATCGATCGCCGAAGAACGGAGGGCCAGGCGGCAGGAGAGGATCGAAAAGATCTTCGATAAGGCGTACCTTGTTGCCCGCTATGCTTTCTTTGCCGCGCTGATCGTCGTGCTGATCGCCGTCGTGGTGGATATTACCCGGAGGCTGACGAGCGGAAGCTTTGAAGATCTCCTGCTGATGGCGGCCGTGATGGTGGAACGCGTGAAAAGCCAGGTGGTCTATTGGTGGAAGACGATCGTTCCGCAGTTCTTCCGCAGCCTGGGCGCCGCCGCCTTCGTCAGCGTTCCGGGAAACGCCGTCGCCGCCTGGGATCACGCGTCGGCGAACGTGGCGATCCTGTTCGCCCCGCTCCCGTCGATCTGGGAGCAGGCGAGGAGCCGCTGTGTGTATACCTTTTTCAACACGCTCCTCCCGCTGATCCGGCACGCCGGGGTGAACCTGGGCATCCTCGCTGCCGCGGCTGCCGCGGTGTTTGCCTCGGCTAAAGCGTTTTTCATTCATCTGCTTAACCTTGCCAAAATCGCTACGGTCCGTGTATTCACGCGTGGCTTATAGGAGGAACTATGTCGAAGATTTTGTATTTTTCCACGATTGCCCTGAACATTTCAGGCGTGGTTTTTTCTCTAGTCTATATCGGGCTGAACCTGTTCTCCAAAGCGGGCGATGTGGGCGTGCGGAGCGAGACGTCCCTGAAGATCATCAAGGCTTCAGTGACCTGGTCTCTGATCTTTGCTTTCCTGTCCTGCCTGTTCCTGAACACGCGTGTGGTCAGCGAAGCGATCGCGCGCACCTCCAAACTGTATTCCACGATCGCGGTCAGCTGGCTGGCCGTTATCCTCGCCTGCGGCGTGAGCATGCTTCTGATGCTCGCCTCCAGGAAAGCAATTCGAAGCGGCTTGCTGCAAGCGATCAAAAAGCTCTTTTCCGTTGCGATGACCGGCGCGATCATCGCCATGCTGCTCTCATGGCTGTTGGGCTGATCGTCGGACGGATACCAGCGCACGGGCACTGAAACAAATCTCAAAAGGAGGACGCGGCTGTATGAGTCTGATGAATCTGGAAAAGGCTGCAAAGAAATACGAGTCCGAACCGATGAAGGGAAACATCGCGCGGCTGATCGACTTTGACCGCTACCATTGTCTGCTCGCCGGGAAAATGACTGCTGCCCTGGAACTCCAGCGCCGATATCCCTGTTTTCCGTCGGCGTTTCTGGAATGGCTCCAGTTGTGCGACGGCGGTCTGCTGTTCGACACCGTCATGCTCTCTTCAAAAGGGCATGACGCTGCGCTCGATCTGGATTTCGATACCTATGAGGACTTTAACAGCGACCGGGCCCGCGCCGAGCTGGGACTTCCGGACGGCTATGTCGTTTTCGCCCTGCGGAGCTATGGGGACGTGCTCTGCTTCCACGCGGAAAAAGACGACGGGAAGGTATACCTTTGGGACGTTGAAGAGGGCGCGTTTTCGGAGAGCTGGGATACCTTCGCGGATTGGATCACAGAGGAGATCGACACCGGCGTTCGCCTGATCGCGGACGAGGTCCTGGATCCTCTTAGCATCAAGGCGGGGGATGCGGACGATGAGTGATATCGCCTACGAGAGACGCAAAGCTGTTGCCGAAGCGTGGAAAAACGAAAAAAAACTGGTGGCGGGCGGCAAGGGAACGAGGGACTGGAGCCAGAAGGAGCAGCGGGAGATCCTGTCGAAAGGGAAAGCTGCCGGCTATCAGGGCCATCATATGAAATCCGTCGACGGCCACAACGCCAAAGCCGGCGAATCGAGCAATATCCAGTTCCTTACAAGGAGCGAGCATTTCGCGGCACACAAGGGAAACTACCGCAACAATACGAACGGGTATTACGATCCCGCCACCGGCAAGATGAACGACTTCGGGCGATACAAGGCGCATGCCGATCCCCGGGATCTGAGCAATCCCCTGAGCGAATCGCAGAAAAAGTACGCCTATTCCAAAGCCGAGACTTCCAAAAAGACGCAGGCTGAGCGGGAGAAAGCCAAAATGGCGGAGCAGCGCAGCGTCAGCAAGACCGTCAACTCCGAATCGCCCAAGCGGAGCACGGAGTCGAAAACGCCCGGAACGACCACGAGCAAAACACTGGCCAACCAGCGCAGCTCTTCGTCGGGGGAATCGCCCCGCACGGCGACCACGAGCAAGACGCTCGCCGCGCAGAGAAGATCATCCGGCGCTGCGGGCGGGAGCGGATCACAAGGGCATTCCTCTTCGTCGGGCAGAAGCAGCTCCGGCGGAAAAAACAGCTCGTCGGGGAAAGGAACATCGCATTCGCATTGATCGGGAGGTGCGGTAATTGACAAAAACGGAGATCCTGGAAGGCGTTTCCCTGAAGGAAACAATCTGCGCCCCGGCGACGTCGGATATAGGCGTGGAACTGATCGGAGAGGGAAAACGGATCCCCCTTACGAGCCGGGTCCTCAGCAAGCACATCCTCTACACGGGCACGATCGGTACCGGCAAAACGACCGCGATCTTTCAGCTGCTCGACCAGCTTGTCCGCAAAATGACCCCGAAGGACGTCATGGTCATCTTTGACACGAAGGGGGATTTCAGGGAGCGGTTCTACCGTCCGGGGAAGGACGTGGTCATCAGCAGCGACTCGAAGGCCACGGCCTACTGGAACATCTTCAAGGAAGTCCGGATCAACGGCGCGGAGCAGGTCGAGGAGAACCTCCTGGAGATCGTCAATTCCCTGTTCGCCGAAAAGATTCGCCGCTCCAACGCTCCGTTCTTTCCGCAGGCAGCCAAGGACGTGCTCTTCGGCATCATGTCCTATATCATGTTCAAGAGCGAGCCGGAGTACCTGGACAACGCGGAACTGTACGCCTATCTGCGGGACGCCAACATCAACGACGTCGTGGACGCGCTCATGAGCGTCGGCGATCTGAGAGGCATCATCGACTATATCTACAACGGCGGCGACGGCAGCGAGCAGACGCAGGGCGTGTATTCGGAGCTGCGCAACGTGGCCAACGAACTGTTCATCGGAAACTTCCGGAAGAGCGGAGCCTTCTCCGTCCGGGAGTTCGTGCGCAACAAGGGCGGGAGGATCCTGTTCATCGAATACGACCTGAGCATCGGCGCGGTCCTTACGCCGATCTACAAGGTCCTGTTCGACCTGGCCATCAAAGAAGCCCTGAGCCGTACCAAGACCGACGGCAACGTCTTTTTCGTCATCGACGAGTTCCGGCTGCTCCCAAACCTGTACCATATCGACAACGGCGTCAACTTCGGCAGAAGCCTCGGCGCCAAGTTCATCGTCGCGATGCAGAATATCCAGCAGATCATCGAGGGCTACGGCTACGAAAAAGCATACAGCATCCTGTCCGGCTTCGGCACCTCGATCGCATTCAAAGTCACGGACAAAGCCACGAAGGAATTCATTCAAAATCTGTACGGGACCAATCGGAAACGCTTCGTCTTCAAGGGGGCGAGCTACAGCGAAGGGAACAAGGAGCTCGTGACCTATTCGAACGTGGTCGAGGACTGGGATCTGCTCGCACTGAAGCCGGGCGAGGCGATCCTCTCCGTATCGGATTACGAGACGGCTCCCATGAAGTTCAAGTTCCGAGAGGGCTGACCGGAGAAGGACTGCAGAGACAATGAACGAAGGACAGAACCAGGCGATCCCTGTCGATGTCGTGATGTGTGTCGATGTCACCATGAGCATGGCGCCGGTCCTGAATGAGATCCGGAAGACGATCCTCACGTTTTTCGACCGCTTTCGCCTCGGCTTTCGGGAGACCGGTTTTGAGCTGGGCGAGGCCAGGATGAAGGTCATCGCTTTCCGGGATTACGGGTATGATTCGGAACCGCTGCAGGAGTCGCCGTTTTATACGCTCCCGAAACAGAAAAGCGAGCTCCGGCGCTTTCTCGATTCGCTGGAAGCATACGGCGGCGTGGAAAACTATTCCGGAGAGGCCGAGCCGGCCTGCGCGCTGGAAGCGATGTCGATGGCGTTCAAGTCCGAGTGGACCTTGTATCCCCTGGGACGCCACCGGCTGGTGTTCGTCTTCACCGACGCTCCCGCCTGGAGACTGTGGGAGAGAGCGAAATACCCGGGTTACCCGCAGGCGCCGGGAGATCTGGAAAGACTCAGGGACTGGTGGTACATAGCCAGACAGAAGGAGGCAGGCGCGTTCAAGCATACCGTGTGCTGTCTGCTGGTCCTGGCGCCTGAGATCTATCCCTGGAATGAACTGCAGGACTGGGAGGAGTGTGAGGTGGATTTCTGCCCGCTCGGCTCCCTGACGCCCTCGTTCGTGCGGAAGACGATGGACGAGCTGTTCGAACTCTGAACGGAGCAGACGCTGCTTCCAAAGCAAGCTGGAGCTGTGAAAGGAGAGCGGAAAAATGAAAAAGATACTTCTGCTCGGCGACTCGATCATGTACGGGGTCGGCAGACTGCGCGGCTACGGCGCTTTCCTGCGGGAGAAGCTGGAAGGAAAGGCGAGCGTGTATCTGCCGACGGAAAACTGCCAGGACATTCGCTATCTGCGCGCGTATCACGAGGAGCTGATCCCTGCCCTGGACGGCGAATACGATGTAATCCACTGGAACAACGGCCTGTGGGATCTCCTGCACTTCGGAGGCAATCCGATGCCCCATACGCCGCTGGAGCTGTATACGAAGAATCTGGCGGAGACGGCCGACATCCTGCACGGCCGCTATCCCCGTGCATCTGTTTTCTTCGCGACCTCCACGCCGATACTGGAACACGTGCGGAAGGGCAGCTCGTACCGGCTCAACGCCGAGATCGAGGCGTACAACGCGGCCGCGGTCGAGACGCTGCGGGGGAAAGTTGCCGGCTTTGACGACCTGTACCGCTTCGCTTCGAGCTTCGGCGACCGGTACCGCTCGAAAGACGGCCTTCATTACAGCGAGGAAGGCGCCCGACTTCTGGCAGACGCCGTCTGCGCGTTTCTGTTGAAAAACGCATTTTGAAACGGATAAACGAAACGCTTGCTGCTCCTCAAGCAGATCAGCACCTCCTCAAACCAGACCATGGAACAGACCGGGAGTCTTCTCGGGCTGAACAACGCTTCGATAAAGGAAAAATTCCAAAAGCATTAAGTGTTCGGGAGGCACGCTATGGCCATTGTCAATCACCTCTTTGAGAGACCCGCGACCGAAGACGTCACACATAGTCTGGGAAACATGATGGTCTCGGGCGTCGAGAATGAAGGCAGCCGAAGGCTGTACTTCAATCTGCTTTTGAATCTGCTCGTCGAGAAAAAGACGATCATTCTCGTTAACGGCGCCCTCTCCGGAGAACAGCACCGGACACTCCGTGATTATGTGCGCGCCCGGATACCGGGCCGCTCGCTGTATGATCTCCGCCTCGGCGCCTCATCCGCCTCGGTCGACATCCTGTCGGCGTTCCGGACAAACAAGGAAAAGACGGACTTCCTGCTGGAGCTCCTCTCGCAGAGCGCGGAGCTCTCCGATTCGGCCAAACTCCGGGCGAGCCGGTTTTTCCTCTGCGCCATGAGCGCACTGGACGCGAGTGGGAAAACCTACCGTCTGAAGGATCTGGCCGGGATGGACGTAGACCGCGTCTCGGCGGAGGTGACGGCGTCCCCGCTGCCCGCCGCGGAAAAAAACCGCCATATCCGCTTCCTTGAAGACGCCGGCACCTATGCCATCTTTCTGGATCTGGAGAGCGCTCTCATCCAGCTGGAGAGCAGCGGCGTGCTTGACATCCTGTCCGGCAGCCTCAAAATGAAGGATCTGCTGCGGGACGGCAACGTCGTGATGCTCAGCGGGATGCTCGGAGATGATTTTGAGAAAAAGGAGATGCTCCTCAACGCGCTTTTCCAGGCTCTGTCCAAGTGCCTGGAAAGGGAAAAGGGAGGGAGCCGGGTCGCTTTCCTGATAAAAAACGCGGACTTCATCTCGGGCGATCATATCTGCAGCACGCTGGAATACAACCAGTCCTACCATTTTGCTGCGTACCTGTTCGTCGAGGATATCACGCGATATATCGCGAAAAACGGGAATGCGGTCCTGGACGATGTGAGGTCTTTCCTGGTGTTCACTCAGGGCTCGCCTGAGAACGCGGCTTTCTGGTCCGCGTTTTTCGGCAGCCGGGACATCCAGCAGAAGAGCTATTCCTTCACAAAAAAGAGAAGCTGGAATCCTTTTTCCATTTCGGACGGGGGCGTTGTCCCCGGACCGGGAAAATACAACACGGCGACTACCAACTTCACAAAGGTAAACGAGCCGATCTACAAGCCGGAGGTGTTCCGGGAGCTCAGAAAAAATGAGGTCATGTGCTATCTGCGGGAACCTCTTCTGAGGAAAAAAACATCTGTTGAGGAGTAACTATGTACCTGTTCAATCTCGTGAGAAGACTGTTCAGACCCAGCAATATCGGCACGCTCATCTTTTTCCTGCTCAATGCGGGCGTGCTCTACCTGATCTTTTCCGCCAGCGGGCAGGAGAGCCTGACCCTGGTGTGTGTGCTGTATCTTGTGTCGATTCTGCTGGCCTTCTCCTCCTTCGGCGAGTGGGTCCTGAGTATCGTTGTCGGGGCCAGAAGAATGCGCCGGGTCGATATGCGCAACCGTGTCGTCCCGATCCTTGAGCGCGTGTATGCCAAAGCAAAGGCGGCCACGCCGAGCCTGTCCGACGTGATCATCCTGAAGGTGATGAACGATCCCAATCCGAATGCCTTTGCCATCGGCAGAAGGACCGTATGCGTCACAGAGGGACTTCTGGGGCTCCCGGATGAAATGATCGAGGGCGTCCTTGCGCACGAGATCGGCCATCTGGCCTTGCAGCACACGGCCATCCAGCTCCTGATCGGCGGCGGGAATATCATCATCACCGCTTTCATCCTGGTGCTGCGGATCATCTCGGCCATCTGCACCGGCATCGCGACGGTCAGCCTGGTGGGCAGACGGGCCGACGCGGGGGGCTGCCTGCTCTCCCTGTTCAGCGCCGTGTGTACCGGCTTCATCTGGCTGTGGACCAGGTTCTGCATGCTGTTTTTGATGTGGTCCACCCGCGCGAACGAATACGAGGCCGACCGATACGCCTATCAGATCGGCTATGGGTATCAGCTTTGCCAGGTGCTCGACTCGATCGGAACCGGCACTCCGCAGAGCTCGTTTCTGAGAGCCCTGTATTCCTCGCACCCTGAGACGAACGACCGCATCGGGGCGCTGCAGGAGCTGGGGGTCCCGTACCACCGGTATTGAGCGGAGGGACCGGCATGGAGATGAACGAGACAGAGCAGCTCCAGAAGGGGCTGCAGCGCTTTCAGCCGAGCATCCCGTTCCGGGTGGGAGCGCCGCTGGGAGAGCTGGTCGAGAAGGCGATCGAGAAGGACCCGAGGATCGTGTACTATGTGGAATCCTGGGAGGTTTCCTCAACACCCGGATACTACGTGCTCATACCGAAATACCGCAACCGGGAAACGAAACGGGAAACCATCGAGACCGCGCTCTCCCAGTGGGATTGCGAACGCCTGATGCGCGAGTATGTGCGGCAGTATAAAAAGAAACTGGTCATGATCTCGAAAGACGTTGTGAAAGCGCAGCGCCTGATAGAATTGTTCTACGAGAGATACACGACCTTTTACCCGAATCTGACAAGGATCTGCGGCGCGACCTATCCTTGCAGGGCGGGCGCTGTGATCATCGAGTTTTCCTTTGAATACCGGATCGGGCAGGTCAGACTGGAACAAATGGAGCTGGAAGTCAACACGGAGGTGCAGAGGATCTCCCGGATGCTCTTCACGCCCGGCATGCCCACCGAGGCAAAGGTCTATCTCGCCCACAACTACCTGGCGACCACGGTCGAATATCTCAAGAATCATGATAACCGGCTGAAGATGAGCTATACCCAGAGCGCGTACGGCGCTCTGATCCGGAAAAAATGCGTCTGCCAGGGCTTCGCGGAAGCCTTCAAGCGTCTGATGGACGCGGCGGGGATCGCGTGCGACGTGCTCTACGGGCAGGTGACGGGCTCGGACGGCTACCACGCGTGGAACCTGGTCTGTGTGGGCGGGGCGGGCAGCTATTATCACATCGACGTCACATGGGATGCCGGAGACAAAAGACCAGGCTATACTTATTTCTGCAAAAACGATCGATTCTTCGACGGGAAAAGGACCTGGAAAAAGGAATATACGCATCCCTGCAAAGGGTCTTATCCGGTCCTCGCCGTCGCGCGGCGGTATGTGCAGTACAATAAGGCCGCGCTCCTCGCGAAGGGGATCGACGCGGCCGTCCTGGATTGCTGAGAAGAGCGGGCGGTAAGGAAAGCATAATTGAAGGAGCAAACAAAAAATGAGAAAATTCCTCAAGGCGCATTGCCGTAAGACGGACCGCTGGTACGGACTGGAGATCGAGCAGTTCGGCAGCACATGGAAGGTCGTCAATATGATCGACCTTTCGGACGACGAGGCGGCTGTGCTCTCTTCCGAGATCAGGCAGCCAAGCTTTGAGACAAACAGCAACCTGCTCGCCTGCACGCAGTGCGGCAGTCGCAGGGTCGGCGGCTGCAGCTGCGCGAAGAAGAAGTACTCCTGTCAGAAACACATGAAGTACCGCTTCGACTGCATCTACTGCAGCGAGCTGGAGATCGACTATTCGCTTCCGACCGGATCCGAGGTGTCCGGCCGGGCGGGGGAGACGGTCGTCCTCTCGCAGGGGCAGGAGGTCACGATCCGCTATGCGGACGATCGGCCGCTCTCGAAGATCATCGTGGGCGTGGGCTGGGATCCCGCCGTCTCCGGCATCAACATCGATGTGGATTCCTCAGTTTTTGTTCAGTCAGGACAGGGGTGGATGGGCGAAATGGTGTACTTCGGAGACAAAGTGCATCCCTCCGGCTGTGTGGTCCATCATGGCGACAACCTGACCGGAGATGACATCCCCAACGCCGCCGACGACGAGAATATCAGCGTCTATCTGGACAAGGTCCCAAGTAACAGGTCCCGTCTGGTTTTCGTGCTGAACATCTATCGCTGCGCCGACAGGAACCAGACCTTCGGCGGTATCCGCAATCTGTATATCCGCCTGTATGATCCGGACAGCCGAAAGGCCCTGATCGAGTATCCCGTGACCGGGAACTTCAGCCGGGATACCGCGCTGATCGTCGGCATGGCCTACCGGAAGGGAGGCGGCTGGGTCTTCAGAGCGATCGGAAAGGGCTCGCGGGCGCGGGATCTGTACCAACTCAGCGAGGAGTGTCAGTCTCTCTGACACAGCGCCCGTGAAAACAGATAAAGCAAAAAAGGAAGCGTCTCAAAAGAGACGCTTCCTTTTTGCACTTGTTTGAAAATCGGTATTATTCCTCGCCGACCGAAACGATACGGCCCTGGCCGTAGGGCTCCTCGTAGCCCGGGCCGACGCCGCCGCCCAGCGTGTCGATGATGTAGTCCATCAGCACCTGGTTGTCCAGCTTCACGGACTCCTGCAGGACCGTTGCGCCGGCATACATCGTGTAGCCGTCGCCGTTGTTCAGGAGCTGGTAGTCGTGGGAGGCCAGCTTGTAGGTCGCCTCGGGATCGAGCGGCTCGCCGGCCACCAGCACGTTGCGCACGCGGCGCTCCATGGTCTCGTCGACACCCGCGAAGAAGCCCTTCTCATCCTGCAGGCAGGGGGAGGGGATCGTGGCGTCATACTCGAAGGTCAGGCCCGCGACCTGGTTGAAGCCGCCGAACTCGCCGGGCAGGGAGTGCACGGACCACTCCAGCGCGTCAAGCACCTGCTGGCCGGTGACCTCGATGACGGTCAGACTGTTGCCGAAGGGATGGATCTTCAGGATATCGTTGAGGGTGATATCGCCCTGGTTGAGCGCAACGCGGATACCGCCGCCGTTGACGAAGGCGATATCGGCGTCGCCGGCCTGATCGAGATAGGCGTCTGCGCACAGGTCGCCCAGGTTGGTCTCGGCGCGGCGGATGATACGCACGGGCTTGCCTTCATCGGTCTTCGCAACCGGATCGTTGATGATCAGATCCACGGCGGTGCGGGCGACCACCTCGGCGAGCTTCGCGTTGAGCACGTCGGCAGCGGCGGAGACAGCCTCGCTCCCGGCGTTCTTCAGACCAAGCAGCGCGGGAGCCGCGGTGCTGCTGGTCCAGGAGTAGAGCTCGGCGGAGATCTTGCCGTCGGTGGTGATGGTCAGCGCGCCGATGTTGCCGAGCTTGGTGCCGCAGGCGGAACGGACCACATCCTCGCCGTCCTTGTTCTTCATGACGACCTGTTCGGTGTCGTGGCTGTGGCCGTCAAGCCAGGCGTCGATGCCGGTGGTGTTGGCGATCACCTCGTCGTACATCCAGGGCGAGCACTCCGTCTCGTTGCCCATATGGGCCAGGACGATGACATAGACCGCATCCTCAGCGCGGGCATCGTCGACGGCCTTCTGCACGGCGTTGTAAACGCTCTCGCCGGTCTCATCCTCAAGGAAGCTGTAGACGAACTCGCCGTTCTCGTCCATGAAGTAGCGCGGGGTGGAGGAGCGCAGCGTCAGCGGCGTGGTCACGCCGACGAAGGCGATCTTGACGCCGTCGATCTCTTTGATGACATAGGGATCGAAGACCAGCTCGCCGCCCTTGTTGAAGTTGCAGCTGATGTAGGGGAAATCGGCTTTTTCGGTCAGGGCCAGGAACTGATCCATGCCGTAGTCGAACTCGTGGTTGCCGGGGATCGCGACGTCATAGCCCACGGTGTTCATGATGTCGATGATGGCCTCGCCCTTGGTCATGGTGCCGATGGGCTCGCCCTGGATCGCGTCGCCGTCGTCAACGAGCAGCACGTGGTTGTCGGCAGCCAGGCTCTCCTTCACGGCGTACAGACCGGCATAGCCCCAGCCCTGGTCGATGCCGCAGTGGACGTCGCTCGTGAAGAGGACGACCAGATTCTTTTCCAGCGCGGGAGCGGCCTCGTCCGCAAAGGCGGAGGCGCAGCCCAGCGCCAGGACAAGCGCCAGAAGCAGTGCAAGAAGCTTTTTCATACAGTGACCTCCTGTTCTATTTTAAGTTTTGCCGCCGTTATTATAGCAAAGTTCGGGAGAGAACACAAGCGGCTCCGTCATCTTTTTGTCAGACTCCCGCCTTTTCCGCCGGAAGCAAAAAGCGGTTGAATTGGAACGGAAAAAGCGGTATAATATTCTGACGAATTTTCAGCCCGGAGGGATGGACATGGCCGCCCAAAAGACGAACGTGATGCGCCTGCTCGAACAGAAAAAGATCCCCTACACGCCGCACGAGTACCCGCACGGGGACGAGGCGGTGGACGGCGTCACGGTCGCGCGGATGACCGGCCTCGACCCGGCGCGCGTGTTCAAGACCCTCGTGACCCGCGGCGCGAGCAAGCGGATCTATGTCTTCGCCGTCCCCGTGACGGCGGAGCTCGAGCTGCGCAAGGCCGCGAAAGCGGTGGGCGAGAAGTCCGTGGAGATGGTCCGTGTCAGCGAGATCAACGCCCTCACCGGCTATGTGCGCGGGGGCTGCTCGCCGCTCGGCATGAAGAAGCTCTACCGGACCGTTTTCCATGAGAGCGCGGCGGCGCTCGAGAGCATCGCGGTCAGCGCGGGCAAGATCGGCTTCCAGGTGGAGCTCGCGCCCGCCGCGCTTCTGAAGCTCACCGACGGCGCCTGCGCCGACATCATCACAGAGGATTAAGCATCTATGGCAAACAGCATTTTTATCAAGGGCGCCCGCGAGAACAACCTCAAGAACATCGACCTCGAGATCCCGCGCGACAAGCTTGTGGTCATCACGGGACTCTCCGGCAGCGGCAAGTCCTCTCTGGCTTTCGACACGATCTACGCCGAGGGCCAGCGCCGCTATGTGGAGAGCCTGAGCTCCTACGCCCGCATGTTCCTCGGGCAGATGGACAAGCCCGACGTGGATTACATCGACGGGCTCTCGCCGGCCATCTCCATCGACCAGAAAACGACTTCCAAGAACCCGCGTTCCACCGTGGGCACGGTGACGGAGATCTACGACTACCTGCGCCTGCTCTGGGCGAGGGTGGGCGTGCCCCACTGCCCGAATTGCGGGAAGGAGATCCGCCAGCAGAGCATCGACCAGATCGTCGACCGTATCCTCGAACTCGAACCAGGCAGCCGCATCCAGCTCCTCGCACCGGTGATCCGCGGCCGCAAGGGCGAGCACGCCAAGGTCTTCGAGGACGCGAAGAAGTCGGGCTATGTCCGAGCCCGCGTGGACGGCGCGCTCTATGATCTGAGCGAGGAGATCAAGCTCGAGAAAAACAAAAAGCATGACATCGAGATCGTTGTGGACCGCCTGGTGGTCAAGGAGGGCATCGCGCGCCGCCTGACCGACTCGGCCGAGACCGCGCTCGCCCTCTCCGGCGGCCTGCTGCTGGTCGAGCTCGTGGGACAGGGGCGGGAGATCGCCTTCTCCCAGAACTACGCCTGCGAGGACTGCGGCGTTTCCATCGAAGAGCTCACGCCGCGCCTGTTTTCCTTCAACAACCCCAACGGCGCCTGCCCGACCTGCACGGGCCTCGGCATGCAGATGCTGGTGGACCCGGAGCTCATCCTGCCGAATCCGAACCTCTCGATCCTCGACGGGGCGATCACCGCGAGCGGCTGGGGCAACGTCCGCGGCGACAGCATCTCCAAGATGTATTTCGACGCGCTGGCCAAGCGCTACCATTTCAAGCTCAGCCAGCCTGTGAAGGAGCTCAGCCCCGAGGCCGTGAACGCCATCCTCTACGGCACGAAGGGCGAGCCGCTGCTGCTGCACTATGAGCGGGCAGAGGGCTACGGCACCATCAAGCGCGAGTTCGAGGGCATCATCCCCAACCTCGAACGGCGGTATAAGGAGACGCAGAGCCCGGCCATGCGCGCCGACATCGAGGAGTGCATGGCGGAGACGCCCTGCCCGACCTGCGGCGGACGGCGGCTCAAGAAGTCCGCGCTGGCCGTCACGGTCGGCGGGATGAACATCGCGGAATTCACGGAGCTCTCGGTGGGGGAGGCCCTGCGCTTCCTCGACGGGCTGCAGCTCGGGGAAAAGGAGCTGCTCATCGCCGCGCAGATCCTCAAGGAGATCCGCGCCCGCCTCGGCTTTCTTCAGAGCGTCGGCCTGGGCTATCTCACGCTCTCGCGCATGGCGGCGACCCTCTCCGGCGGCGAGAGCCAGCGCATCCGCCTCGCCACGCAGATCGGCTCGAGCCTGATGGGGGTGCTCTATATCCTCGACGAGCCGAGCATCGGCCTGCACCAGCGCGACAACGCCAGGCTCCTGCGCACGCTCCGACAGCTGCGCGACCTGGGCAATACGCTTATTGTGGTGGAGCATGACGAAGAAACCATGAGAAGCGCAGATTATGTGGTGGACATCGGGCCGGGAGCCGGAATAAACGGCGGTAGAGTGGTGGCCGCCGGCAGCATCGCAGATATCTGCGCCTGCCCGGAGTCGATCACCGGCCAGTACCTGAGCGGGAAAAAGCGCATCCCGGTCCCCGCGACACGCCGCTCCGGAAACGGCAAAAGCCTCCGGATCCGCGGCGCTCGCGAGAACAACCTCAAAAACCTGGATGTGGAGATCCCGCTGGGCAAGCTGATCTGCGTGACGGGCGTCTCCGGCAGCGGCAAATCCTCGCTCATCAACGAGGTACTCTACAAAACGCTCGCCGCGGAGAAGAACCGCGTCAAGGTGCGCCCCGGCCGCTGCGACGGCATCGACGGCCTGGAATTCGTCGATAAAGTGATCGCGCTCGACCAGAGCCCGATCGGCCGCACGCCGCGCTCGAACCCGGCGACCTACACCGGCGTCTTCAACGACATCCGCGATCTCTTCGCCTCCACGCAGGACGCGAAGCTGCGCGGCTATGGACAGGGGCGCTTTTCCTTCAACGTCAAGGGCGGGCGCTGCGAGGCCTGTTCGGGCGACGGTCTGCTGAAGATCGAGATGCACTTCCTGCCCGACGTCTACGTGCCGTGCGAGGTCTGCGGCGGCAAGCGCTACAACCGCGAGACGCTCGAGGTGCGCTACAAGGGGAAGAACATCGCGGACGTGCTGGACATGACCGTGGAGGAGGCCTGCTCCTTCTTTCAGAACCAGCAGAAGATCCTCTCCAAGATCCAGACGCTCTACGATGTGGGACTGGGCTATGTGAAACTCGGCCAGTCGAGCACGACGCTCTCGGGCGGCGAGGCCCAGCGCGTCAAGCTCGCCACCGAGCTCTCCAAGCGGAGCACCGGCAACACGGTCTATGTGCTCGACGAGCCGACGACCGGCCTGCACATCGCGGACGTACACAAACTCATCGACATCCTCAACCGCTTCGTCGAGGCGGGGAACACCGTCGTGGTCATCGAGCACAATCTGGACGTCATCAAGGTGGCCGACCACATCATCGACCTCGGCCCCGAGGGCGGGGACGGCGGCGGGGAGCTGGTCTTCGCCGGCACGCCGGAGGACTGCGCGCGCTGCCCGGAGAGCTTTACGGGCGCGTTCCTCAAGCCGCTTCTGGAAAACGCCGAACAGGGAGAATAGGGCATGGATCAGGACAACGAACTGCTGGAGATCTCCGGCACGGTCGAATCCGTCATCTATAAAAACGAGGACAACGGCTATACGGTCCTGCGCCTGACCGATGAGAACGGCGAGACCGTCACCGTCGTGGGGACCTTTCCTTACGCGGCCTGCGGCGAGAACATGCTGGTGAGCGGCCAGTGGATGAACCACGCGGTCCACGGCCGCCAGTTCAAGGCCGCCTTCGCCCAGCGCCTCATGCCGACGGACGAGCGGGCGATCTACGACTTCCTCGCAGGCGGCGCGGTGAAGGGCATCGGCCCGGCCACAGCCTCGCTGCTCGTGGCCCGCTTCGGGAGCCGTACGCTCGAGCTTCTGGAGAATGAGCCGGAGACCATCGCCACCGTCAAGGGCATCAGCCTCGCCAAGGCCCGGCAGATGGCGGAGAGCTTCCGCAAGCAGGCGGGACTGCGGCGGCTGATGGAGTTCATCTGCTCCTTCGGCCTGCGGCCGATCCTCGCGATGCGGCTCTACAAATACCACGGGGACGAGGCGCTCGAGCTCGTGCGCGCAAACCCCTATCTGCTCGCCTCCGCCCACATCGGCGGCAGCTTTGCCGAGGCCGATACGCTCGCCCTCTCCATGGGCTACGAGGGCAACAGCCGCGAGCGCATCAACGCCGCCGTGATCTTCGAGCTGCAGCACAACAGCGGCAACGGCCACTGCTTTATCCCGCGCGAGAAGCTGGCCGCCGTCACGGCGGAACTCATCGGCGTCGCACCGGAGGAGGCCGACGCGAGCATCGAGGATCTGATCGACCGCGGGCTCGTCGATTACGAGGAGATCGCCGGCTGCCGGGCCTGCTATCTGCCCGAGCTGTATGAGGCGGAAAAGGACGCGGCGGAGCGGATCTTCCGCATGAGCCAGGGCAAGTACAACGAGAGCGTGGATGTCGACCGGCTTATCCGTGCGGTGGAAAAGCGGCAGGGTATCCGCTATGCCGCGCTGCAGCGTGCGACGCTGCAGCTGGCGCTCGAAAACCAGATCATGGTCATCACCGGCGGCCCCGGCACAGGCAAGACCACCTCCATCCGCGGCATCCTCGCCATGTACGACGAGCTGGGGCTGAAGACGCTCCTGACCGCGCCGACGGGCCGCGCCGCCAAGCGCATGACCGAGCTCACCGGCCGCGAGGCCTCGACCGTGCACCGTCTGCTCGGCGCACAGTTTGCCGAGGACGGGGAGAAGGTCGTCTTTACGAAAAACGAGCGGGAGCGGCTCGACTGCGACGCGGTGATCCTGGACGAGTGCTCGATGGTGGACGTGCCGCTGATGGACGCGCTGCTGCGCGCGCTTCCGCCCTCGGCGCGGCTCGTGCTGGTCGGGGACGCCGATCAGCTCCCCTCCGTGGGGCCGGGCAATGTCTTCTCGGCCATCATCCGCAGCTTCGCCGTACCCACCGTGCGCCTGACGGAGATCTTCCGCCAGCGCGCGGACAGCCGGATCGTCCGCAATGCCCATCTCATCAACAAGGGCGAGCATCCCAACCTGTCCGAGAACGCAGGAGACTTCTTCCGACTCAAGCGCCTTGAGGCGGGCAGTACGGTCGAGACGATCACGGAGCTCTGCGCCGTGCGCCTGCCGGAAAAGATGCACATCCCCTCCTCCGAGATCCAGGTCCTTTCGCCCACGCGCAAGGGGGAGCTCGGCACCGCAAATCTCAACAAGCGCCTGCAGGAGGTCCTGAACCCCCGTTCTCCGGACAAGCGGGAGAAGGCTTTCGGGGACCGGATCTTCCGCGAGGGGGACCGGGTCATGCAGATCCGCAACAACTACGACATGCTCTGGGTCACGGCGGACCGGACGCAGAGCGGGCTCGGGGTCTACAACGGGGACATCGGCACGATCGCGGGCATCGACCCCGACGCCGAGACCCTGACGGTGGACTTCGACGGGCGCCTCGCCGTCTACGGCTTCGAGAGCCTGCCGGAGCTCGAGCACGCCTGGGCCATGACGGTGCACAAGGCGCAGGGCAGCGAGTACCGCGCCGTGATCCTCGCGCTCACGCCGAGCGCCCCGATGCTGATGACGCGCGACGTGCTCTATACCGCCGTCACCCGTGCGAAGGAACTGCTGATCCTGGTCGGGGACGACGCGGCGGCCTATCAGATGATCGACAATTACCGCCAGTCCCGGCGCTATACGGCGCTGCGCGTGCGTCTCGGCAAGCTCGCCGGGACGGGACTGTGATACAGAATCGAAGGAGGAAAACAGCATGGCAAGCGGAAGAATGGAATTTCATGCGGACACGATCATGCAGCACGCGAACTTTGCCTTCGTGCTGCCGAACGACGTCTACGAGCCGGAGATCAAGGACCGGCGGCACTACGCCCGTCCCCCGAAGACCCTGATCCTGCTGCACGGCCTGACCGGAACGGATACCGACTGGCTGTTCGGCGGTGTGGCACAGGAGATGGCGATCCAGTATAACCTGGCGATCTTCATGCCCACGGCCGGGAACAACTTCTATCTCGACCGCGGCTACGCCGGCGGCAACTGGGCCTCCTTCGTCGGGGAGGAGCTCCCTGCCTATATCCGCCGTACCTTCGGCTATTGCCGGTGCCGCGAGGATACGCTGATCGGCGGGCTCTCCATGGGCGGCTTCGGCGCGATCCACACGGCCCTGCGCTGGCCGGAGACTTTCTCGGCCTGCATCGCACTCTCCTCGGCCCTCGTGCTGCACGAGGTCGCCGAGCTCGGGCGGCGGGAGAACAGCGTCATGCCGGAGGCCATGGTCCGCGATGTGTTCGGAGATCCGAAGACCCTGCTCGGCTCGGAGAAGGATCCGGAGTATCTCTACCGCAGCGGCCGGGCGGCCGGCAAGACCATGCCGCGCCTCTATCTCGCCTGCGGTACGGAGGATCCGCTCCTGCGCGTGAACCGCGACTTCCGCGGCTTCCTCGCAGAGCAGGGTGCCGACTTCTGCTTCGAGGAGGGGCCGGGTGTGCACAACTGGACCTTCTGGAACGAGTACATCGACCGCGGCCTTGCGTGGGCGCTGCGGGACGACGAGCGCGAGGCGGAGCAGGAGGATGCGGTGACGACGGGCAAGAAGCTGACCGAGATGACGAACCGCGAACTCTTCTGCGTGCTGACCGGCGACCGGGATGTGCTGCGGCAGGCAAGGCTGCAGAACCTCATCCTGGCCTATCGGAAAAAGCACCCCGAGCGCGTCGGGGCGGGCGAGATGGACCTGGAGGCCATCGTCGCCGAGATGAGCGCGGAAGACTGAGGCATGGACAAAGGCGGGAAAGCAGGCGGACTGCCCGCGCTCCGGGATGCGCTGCTGGAGCTGTTCTTTCCGACGCGCTGCGTCTTCTGCCGCCGCCTGAGCGGAAAGGGAGACCCGGTCTGCGCGGCCTGCCGGGAGAAATATCCGGACGTCCCGATGACCGGTCAGATCCGGCATCTGCCGGGCCTCGACTGCGTCTCGCCGCTCTGGTACGCGGGGCGGGCGCGCGACGCACTGCTGCGCTATAAATTTCGCGACTGCAGCGGCTATGCGTCCGTTTTCGGAAAATTCATGCGAAAATGCCTTGACGAAAACCGGATTTCCTGCGATAGTATCACATGGGTACCGCTGAGCGCACGCCGCCTGCGCAGCCGCGGCTATGATCAGGCCCGGCTCCTGGCGGAGGAGATCGCCGCGGCGGAGGGACTGCCCTGTGAGCAGATGCTGGAAAAGCAGAGGGACACCCCGGCCCAGTCCGGCCTGCGCGGCCGGGAGGCGCGGCGGAAAAATGCCGCCGGCGCCTGGCGGGCGCTCGACCCGGCGCGGGTCGCCGGCAAGCATATCCTGCTGGTGGACGACATCGTGACCACGGGCGAGACGCTGCGCGAATGCGCCCGGGTGCTGAAGGCGGCCGGGGCCAAGAGCGTGACCGCCGTCACTGCGGCGCGGACGAAAGACTGATCCTCCGGGATCGATTATAGGAGATAAGCACATGGTCATATTTGAGAGAGATATCGCGGTCGATATGGGCACCTCCACCACGCTGCTCTTCGAGCAGGGGAAGGGCATCGCCGCCCGGGAACCGACCGTCGTTGCGGTCGACCGCGTGAACGGCAAGATCCAGAAGGTCGGACAGGATGCCCAGAAGATGCTGGGCCGCACCCCGGCCAACATCGTGGCGATCCGCCCGGTGAGCGCCGGCGTCATCTCCGACTATGAGATCGCGGCGCAGATGCTGCGGGAACTCGTGAGTCGGCTCACGTCCTTCAGCCTCTTCAAGCCCCGCCTGCTTGCCTGCGTGCCGAGCAGCATCACGGGCGTCGAGGAGCGCGCGATGATCGACGCCGCCATCGAGGCCGGCGCACGCCGCGTCTTCCTGCTGGAGACGGCTGTGGCCACGGCCATGGGCGCCGGCGTGGACATCTCCAAGCCGGACGGCCATATGATCATCGACATCGGGGGCGGTACGACCGAGATCGCGATCGTCTCCGCCGGCGGCGTGGTGGAGTGCGAGTCCATCAAGGTGGCCGGCACCAGCTTTGACGAGGCCGTCGTGAAGTATGTGCGCCGCAAGCACAACATGCTCATCGGCCTGACCGCGGCTGAAGAACTCAAACGCAACATCGGCTGCATCATGCCGCGCCCGGACATGGGGATCGAGGAGATCAAGGGCCGCAACCTCGAAAACGGCCTGCCCAAGACCGTGAAGATCAGCTCCAGCGAGCTGATCGACGCTTTCGTCGAGCCCATGAACGCGATCCTGGACGCGATCCACGCCGTACTCGAGCGCACGCCGCCCCAGCTCGTGGGCGACCTCGACAAAAACGGCATCATCCTCTCCGGCGGCGGCAGCCTGATCTACGGTATCGACCGCCTGATCGAGCGCAGCACCGGCATCCGCTGCACCGTGGTGGACGATCCCGTCTCCTGCGCGGCTTACGGCGCGGGCAAGATGCTCCGCAACCTGGACAATATGCAGGACGGCATGATGAACTTCTTCCGCATGCGGCAGCTCAAGGGCTGACGGGAGGCGACACATGGATCTGAATCGCTTGAAGTCCTTTCTGCCGAAGCGCGGACGCAAGGAGGGCGAGCACGCTTTCTGCACGGCGGTCGTCGTGGCGGCCGGCAGCTCGCAGCGCATGGGCAACGACAAGATCTTCACCGCGCTGGGCGGTCTGCCGGTCCTGGTCCACAGCGTGCGCGCCTTCGAGGAGAACGAGCTCGTGGACGAGATCATCATCGTCACACGCGAGGAAAAGCTCGAACACGTGGCGGATCTGGTCAAAAAGTATGACCTGAAAAAGGTCAGCAAGGTCATCCTCGGCGGCAGCACCCGTGTGGAATCCTGCCTCGCGGGCGTGTCCGAGGCGCATCACCGCGCCGAGCTCATCGCTATCCACGACGGGGCACGGCCTCTTGTGAGCCAGGCGATCATCCGTGATACGATCCGGGCGGCGGACGCGTTCTATGCCGCCGTGCCCGTCCTGCGCAGCACCGACACGCTCAAGGCCCTGGACGGGAAGGGCGTGGTCTGCGGCTCCGCGGACCGGGAGACGAACTACCGCGTCCAGACCCCGCAGGTCTTCCGCGCCGATCTCATCAAGGGCGCGCTGACAGAGGCCATGAAGCGCGGCCTTGTCCTCACGGACGACAGCTCCGCCATGGACCTCATGGGCGTCAAGACCCACACGGTCGAGGGCGACGAGGACAATATCAAGCTCACCACCCCGCGGGACATGGTCATCGCGGAGGCGATCCTGAAAAGCAGGGGGACAGCGTATGCGAGTGGGACAGGGCTATGACGTGCACCGTCTCGTCGAGGGCCGCCGGCTGATCCTCGGGGGCGTGGAGATCCCCTGGGAGAAGGGCCTGCTCGGCCACTCGGACGCGGACGTGCTGACCCACGCGCTGATGGACGCGCTGCTCGGCGCGGCGGCGCTCGGCGACATCGGCCGGCTCTTCCCGGACAAGGACCCGGCCTACGAGGGCGCGGACAGCGTGGAGCTGCTTCGGCAGGTGATGCGCGTTCTGGATGAGCACGGCTGGCGGCTCGGCAACGCCGATATCACGGTGATCGCCCAGCGGCCCAAGCTCGCTCCGCACATCCCGGCGATGCGGCGCATCCTGGCCGCGGCCATGGGCGCGGAGCCCGGGCAGGTCAGCGTCAAGGCTACGACGGAGGAGGGCCTAGGCTTCACCGGCGAAGGCCTCGGCATCGCCGCCCACGCGGTCGTCCTGATCGAGGAAAAAGAATAACGAAACGGGATCCCCGCTCATAGAATGGAGTACTTCTGTGTGCGGGGATCCCGTTTCGCACGCAGAGATCCCGAATCAGGAGCTTTGATCCATGACCCTGTATCTGATCACCTTTCGCTCTCTGACGCATGCGCAGCGTTCCGCCCGGCTCCTGGAGCGCAGCGGTCTGACCGCCGCGCTCATCAAGACGCCGCCGGGGCTGTCGAGCAGCGGCTGCAGCTATGCCGTCACGCTGCGCAGCCGTCCGGAGGAGGCGCTCGCGCTGCTGAGGAAGAACAACATGCGCGTTGGGCGCCTCTTCCGACGCGGCCCGGACGGAAGCTACGAGGAGGCGGGCGCATGATCTATCTCGACAGCGCGGCCACCTCGCTGCTCAAGCCCATCGCGGTGGAGCAGGCTGTGCTCCGCGCCATGCGTACGATGGCGAGCCCGGGACGGGGGAGCCACGCGCCGGCCATGCTCGCCGCCGAGACCGTGCTCGACTGCCGAGAGGCGGCGGCGGAGCTCTTTCATGTCCCGGACCCGGAGCGCGTCGTCTTCACCATGAACGCGACGCACGCGCTGAACATCGCCATCCGCTCGCTCGTCCGTCCGGGGGCCGCGGTCGTGCTCTCCGGCTTTGAGCACAACGCCGTCACGCGGCCGCTGCACGCGCTGGGGGCGTCGCTGCGCATAGCGGGCCGCCGCCTTTTCGACCGGGAGGCGGTCCTCGCTGACTTTGAACGGCTGCTCCCCGGCGCGGCCGCGGCGGTCTGCACGCAGGTCTCAAACGTCTTCGGCTTCGTGCTGCCGATCGACGAGATTTCAGAATTATGTAAACTTAATCGGGTCCCGCTGATCGTCGACGCGTCCCAGGCGGCCGGGATCCTGGACGTAGACATGGCCCGCTGGGACGCGGCCTTCGTGGCCATGCCGGGACACAAGGGCCTGCTCGGCCCGCAGGGGACCGGGCTGCTGCTCTGCGGCGAGACGGGGGAGCCGCTGCTCTACGGCGGCTCAGGCTCGGAGAGCCGTCTGCAGCGCATGCCGGAGGAACTGCCCGACCGCCTCGAGGCCGGGACCCACAACGTCTGCGGGATCGCCGGGCTGCTCGCGGGGATCCGTTTTGTGCGCGAGCGCGGGACGGCTGCGATCCTCGCGCACGAGCGCCGGCTTCTCGCCGTCCTGCTCGACGAGCTCGCGGACAGTCCTCTGGAGCTTTTTTCGGGCCCGGAGCAGGCGGGCGTGCTGTCTATGCGTTTCCCGCGCCTCGACAGTGAGAGCGCGGCGCAGCGCCTTGCCGAGCGCGGGATCTGCGTGCGCGCGGGGCTCCACTGCGCGCCGCTGGCGCATCAGAGCGCCGGGACGCTTGAGACCGGCACGGTCCGGCTGAGCTTCTCGCCCTTCCTCACGGAGGGACAGATACGCCAGAGCGCGCGCGTCCTGCGGCAGCTCGCGGAATGAGCGGCGCGCCGCCGGATAACAGCGGGAAAACAGAGTGGCAAAACCGTTTGCCCGCCGCTCCGCCGGAGCGGCGGGCCTTGCTTTTTTCGCAGAACGGGTTATGATCTTTTCAAAGGCATGAAAGATTCGTCCGTCGATTGCGAGTAAATGGATGAGGCGGAAAGGATGTGACGCAGTTGGAAGACAGTCGGATCATTGACCTGTTCTATGAGCGCTCGGAACAGGCCGTTGAAGAGCTGGACAGAAAATACGGCGCGCTCGTAAGAAAAACGGCGGGGAACATCCTGCACGACCGTCAGGACGCGGAGGAATGCGTAAACGATACCTGGCTCGGGGTCTGGAACAGCATTCCGCCTCACAGGCCGGACCCCCTGGTCAGCTACGTCTGCCGGATCGCCCGCAACCTGGCCGTGTCCAGGCTCCGCAGCGAGACGGCGGCCAAACGCAGCCGCGGCCTCGATCTGGTGCTGGACGAGCTGGAGGACTTTCTGCCCTCCGGCGTGAACGTGGAAGCGGACTACGAGCTCAAGGAGCTGACGGACGCCATCAACCGTTTCCTCGCCACGCTGGACTACGACGACCGCTTTCTCTTTGTCCGGCGCTACTTCTTCGCGGACCCGGTCAAGGACATCGCCGCGGCGATGCACGAGAAAGAGAGCCGCTTGTCCCTGCGTCTTTTCCGCCTCCGCGAGAAACTGCGGAAGACTTTGAGAAAGGAGGGCCTGCTTGCATGAATCGGGAAACAGCCTTTCAAGCGCTGAGCGGCCTGGACGACCGCTACCTTGCCGAAGCGATCCGCTATGCGCCCGGGAAAGCAGGCGACGCCCCGGAAAGGATCACACACATGAGAAAAAGAGTTTTCACCTTCGCAATCGCGGCGGTGCTGCTGCTGGCACTGAGCATCACCGCTTTCGCCGCCTACAGCGCGGTCGGCAGTCCACAGGCCGCGGAAAGGGTGGCCAGAGAGCAAATCGAGGTCTGGAAGGACATGGGGCTGTTGGCTCCCGGCGTCGTCCTCGAAGGCGAGGCGCGCGCCGTCTACGAGTTCGAGGAGCGGTCCGGCGGCGACTACTGGTACGGCCGCCTGTTCCCCCACCATTACGACGTGCGCTTCTACGGGACGGAGGGAAAGTACAGCTGCGTCCTGCACGTCGACACCCTGAGCGGCAAGATAACGTATCTATCCATCGAGGCCAAAGCGGCAGAGGACGCTGTCCCGGTGCGAGAGGAGACGATCGAAGGGGCGGATGGGCAGGAGCCGGAGAGTTGGTATTTCTACGACAATTTTGAGGACATCTTCCCTGCGGACATGACGGTGGACCGCTTCTGCACGCTGCTCGCGGAGTATTGGGGCTTCACCGGCTACACGCTCGCCGACACGGTGGACGAGATGTACTACGACGCGCACTGGGAGGCCGTCGACGGCGCGGCGCTGCTGCGAGAGCTCAGCTCCGACACCCGGGTGAACTACTATCTCACCGTCTTCTTCGACGGCGACCAGGAGGGCGCGCCCATGTATGTCCAGCTGGCGCAGTTCCCGGGCCGCGTCAGTATGATGGTGGGCACCAACCACGCCGTGGGCTGAGCGCAGCCGCGCAAAGCGCATACACCTTACGGGGGACGCATCTGCGTCTCCCGTTTTCTTTGCGCGCATTTGGTCAGGCCATGTCGGAATAGAATAGCGGCAGAGGTGACGCTATGCTGGAATCCGCGTTTCTACTGCTTATGAAGGGCCTGCTGCTGATGCTGCGCATCGCGCCGGGCGATTCCTTTCCGCGGCCGCTGAGCCGGGAGGAAGAGGAGGCCTGCCTCGCGCGCCTGGCGGAGGGGGACCTCGAAGCGCGCAATACTCTCGTCGAACACAACCTGCGCCTCGTGGCGCATATCCTGAAAAAGTACTATGCGCAGACCGACGATATGGATGATCTGCTCTCCATCGGGACCATCGGGCTCATCAAGGGCGTCGACAGCTTCAAGCCCGAGAAAAACATCCGCCTCGCCACCTACTGCTCGCGCTGCATAGAGAACGAGGTGCTGATGCATTTCCGCAGCCAGCGGCGGCGCGGTGGGGAACTGAGCCTCTCCGAGGAGCTGGACGCCGAGGGAGAGGGCGGCGGCCTCGCGCTGCAGGATATGCTGGCGCAGGAGGACGATCTGGCAGAGCGGATCGGAAGCGAGGAGATCGCCGCCGCGCTGCGGCGCTGTGTGGAGACGGAGCTGGGCGAGCGGGAGCGTCTGGTCATCCGGCTTCGCTACGGTCTCGGCGGCGAGCCGCCGCTGACCCAGCGGGAGACCGCGCAGCGCTGCCGCATCAGCCGCAGCTACGTCTCGCGCATCGAGAAGCGTGCGCTCGCCAAGCTGCGCGCCGCGCTGGGGGAGGAGGCCGCGCCGGATTAGAGCGCCGTACTTGAATTCGTCACAATTTGATGGTATACTCTCAAAATAAAGAGATTCGCAAGCGAGAGGAAACAGCATGAAACGAAACAAAACAGCCTGGCTGCTGTGCATGGCGGCGCTGTGCCTTGTCCTGTATACGATCGTGGTCTCCCGCGCCTCGGCGCGGACGGACGTCATCTTCGGCGGGGCGGAGGGCGGCTTCATTCGCAGCGACAGCGCCTCCTTCGTGGACCCGGCGACCTACAACACGCCCGAGCCGACCGTGGACATCTGGCCGGCTATCGACATCACGCAGTCACAGTACTCCCTGGTGACCGACAAGGATCCCGACCACATCCTCAACTCCCTCTGGGAGCCGGACATCGCGCAGATCCCGAACACGACGGAGTACTTTGACATCGCGGCGCTGCCCTATCTGGAGGCGATGATCCAGGACCTGAAGGACAACGGCTTCGGCGTTTACGTCGGCAGCGGCTACCGCACTTACTCCTATCAGAAGCGCCTCTTCGACGGCAAGGCCACGCAGATCGCCATGGGCCTGGGCGTGCCTGTCGAGAAGGAGATGTACCTCGACCCGCGCTATCAGGAGGCGGTGGAGGAGGCCAAGACCATCACGGCCTATCCCGGCAGCAGCGAGCACCAGCTCGGCCTCGCCGTGGACCTCTTTGACAAGGTCTATTACCCGCCGCTGAGTTACTCCACGATGAACCAGAAGTTCTTTGATTACCTCGATTCGATCTGCTACAAGTATGGCTTCATCAAGCGCTATCCCACCCGCAAGCTGCTGCTGACCGGCTGGGATGAGCCCTGGCATTACCGCTATGTGGGCGTCGAGGCGGCGACCTTCATCACCGAGCAGAACCTCTGCTACGAGGAGTTCTACAAGCACTACAACCCGGATTTCAACTACTGACCGGACGGAGCGGCGCCCCGCAAGCGGACGCCGCGTCTGTTTTTTTGCGTCGCGACGGGCTTTTCGGCAAAAAAAGACTTGCAAATGCCCGCGCGGCGTGCTATAGTATCACAGTAAGGATCAGGTGTTATGAGAGTGGGTCGCGACCCACTCTTTTTTGTGAGACTTTTTGCCCTGCGTAAAAGGTGAGGTGCGATGAGTAAACTGACCGAAAAGATCCGGGCTCTTGCCGAGCCCGTTGTGCTGGAAGAGGGCTGCTCGCTCTGGGATGTGGAGTATGTCCGCGAGGCGGGGAGCTGGTATCTGCGCCTGTTCATCGACAAGGAGGGCGGCGTCGGCATCGACGACTGCGAACGCATCAGCCGCCGTCTGGATCCGATCCTGGACGAGGCCGATCCGATCCCGGAGAGCTATGTGTTTGAGGTCGGCTCCGCCGGAGCCGAGCGCGAACTCAAGCGCCCCTCGGACTTCGCACAGTTCATGGGCGGCGAGGTCGAAGTGAAGCTCTATAAGCCGCTGGACGGCCGCAAGGCCTGGGTGGGGGAGCTCTCCGGCTACGACGCGGGCGACGTCACGCTGCGCGTCGGGGAAGAGGAGCGCCGCTTTGCCGCAGCTCAGATCGCGCAGGTCCGCCTGCATGTAAGCTTTTAACTGGAAGAACCGTTTGAATACAGAGGAGTGTTGGATAAATCATGAACGCTGAATTCTTTGAGGCCATCGAGGATATCGAGAGAGAAAAGGGGATCCCCCGCGCGTATATGTACGGAAAGATCGAGCAGGCCATGCTGACCGCCTTCCGCCGGGACTATCCCGAGTGCGAGGACAACGTGCAGGTCCTGCTGGACGAGGAGAAGAAGCAGATCGACCTGGTCGTGAACAAGCTCGTCGTCGCGGAGGTCGAGGACCCCAGCCACGAGATCATCCTGGAGGCCACCAAAAAGATCAGCCGCCGCGCCAAGCTCGGCGACACGATCGCCGTCCCCGTCGAGACCAAGAAGTTTGGGCGCATCGCGGCCCAGGCTGCCAAGCAGGTCATCATCCAGGGCATCCGCGAGGCCGAGCGCGGCATCATCTACGAGGAGTTCACCTCCAAGGAGCATGAGATCCTGACCGGCGTCGTCTCCCATATCGAGCCGCGCAACGGGGCCGTCTCCATCCGCATCTCCTCCAACAGCGAGTTCACCGAGGCCATGCTCTCTCCCAACGAGCGCATCAAGACCGAGAACCTCGTCGAGGGCTCCCGCATCAAGGTCTACGTGGTCGAGGTCCGCAATTCCGCCCGCGGCCCGCAGGTGCTCATCAGCCGGACCCATCCGGGCCTGGTCAAGCGCCTTTTCGAGCTTGAAGTCCCCGAGATCTACGACGGCACGGTGGAGATCAAGTCCATCGCCCGCGAGGCCGGCAGCCGCACCAAGATGGCCGTCTGGTCGAGCGATCCGAACGTCGATCCCATCGGCGCCTGCGTCGGCCCGAAGGGCGGGCGCGTTGCCAGCATCGTCAACGAGCTCGGCGGTGAGAAGATCGACATCGTCCATTACAGCGAGTCCCCCGAGGAGTACATCGCCGCGGCGCTGTCCCCCTCCGAGGTGCTGAGCGTCACCATGCTCGAGGACGGCAAGAGCTGCCGCGTTGTGGTGCCCGATTCCCAGCTCTCCCTTGCCATCGGTAAGGAGGGCCAGAACGCCCGCCTCGCCGCGAAGCTCACCGGCTATAAGATCGACATCAAGGCGCAGAGCGAAGCCTGAGAAAGCAGAAAAGCAAGCAGCAGATAAAAACTGTGGAACTTAAGGAATAAACAGCTGAGCTGAACGAAGCTTGCGAGGCAGGATGAAAAGACACGGCAGCAGGTGTTCATTCTGCAAAAAGACAAAAGCAAAGCCCAGCGAAGCGGGTTTGCTTTTGAGAGGACGAGCAGCGGAGTGAGCGAGCTTTTGAGCCTGCGAGAAAGCGAGAGGTTACGAAGCTTGCGAGGACGACAGGGGGTGGTCGGGATGCCAAAAAAGATCCCCATGCGGCAGTGTCTCGGCTGCCGGGAAATGAAACCGAAGAAAGAACTGATCCGTGTGGTCCGCTCCCCGGAAGGGGAGATCAGCCTGGACTTCAAGGGCAAGGCCAACGGGCGCGGGGCCTATCTCTGCCCCGACCCGAACTGCCTGAAAAAGGCGGTCAAGGCCAAGGCGCTGGAGCATGCCTTTTCCGCGCCGATCCCGCCCGAGGTCTATGAGAGACTGCACGAGGAAATGGAGGCCGGCGAGTGAGGGAGAAGATACTTCCTCTGCTTGGCCTGATGCGCAGAGCAAACGCGATCGCGGTGGGCGAGGTCAATACCGGCGGCGCCGCGAAGGCCGGCAAGGCGAAGCTGCTGCTGCTCGCGTCGGACGCGTCGGAAAACGCGCGGCGCCGGGCGGAGGGCTTTGCCGCGGGACGGGACCTGCCGCTGAGCACGCTCCCCTTTACGAAGGAGGAATTTGCCTCCGCCGTGGGGCTGAGCGGCGGCTCGATGGCGGCTGTGACCGACCTGGGCTTTGCCAACGCTCTGCTGAAAGCACTTGCGGAAGAGGAGCCGGAGCGCTACGGCGCCGAGGCGGAGAAGATGGCAGAGCGCTATGCCCGCTTCCGGGCGGGCACGCAGGTGCGTACGAAACGGATTGGAAAAAGGAGGACTGACGCATGAGCATGATCAAGTACCGCGTACACGAGGTGGCGAAGGATTTTAACGTCGCCAGCAAGGTGATATCCCAGATCCTGACCGACTACATCGCCCCTCCCAAGAACCACATGCAGGTTCTGGAGAATCATGAGCTGGACGTTATCTTCGAATATATGACGCAGCACAACCAGGTGGAGAGCCTGGAGGAGATCTTCAAGGTTGCCTCGCCCGTCTCCGCACCGAAGGCGGAGGAGACGCCCGCGGCAGGGAAGGCCCCGGCCAAAGAGGCGGAGAAGAGCGCCAAGAAAGCGCCCGAAAAGAGCGCGGGCAAGCCCGCCGCCGGCACGCCCGCGGTCCCGCCGCGGCAGCCGGCGAAGGAGAATAAGCCCCATGTGCCCCGCCAGGTGGCGGAGAAGCGCGTGGTGGACACCCGCGGCGGTGCGGCGGTCAACATCGAAAAGTATAACGAGAAGTTTGAAGATATGGCCGGCGCGAAGGTCGGTAACAACAGCAGCATGAAGCGCGGCAACAAGGAGAAGATCGGCTCCAAGTCCAAGCAGCGCCAGAACCAGCAGAGCCCCTCCGCCAAACGCCGTCAGGAGGAGCGGGACAAGATGAACCGTCTGCAGCTTGAGATCGCGCGCAAGCAGCAGCTCAAGGTCGAGATCCCCGACGAGATCAGCGTGGGCGAGCTCGCCTCCCGCATGAAGAAGACCGCCTCCGAGGTCATCAAGCAGCTCATGAAGCTGGGCGTTTTTGCCAGCGTCTCGGAGATCATCGACTACGATACCGCTGCCCTGGTCGCGATGGAGCTCGGCTGCAAGGTCGAGAAGGAGGTCATCGTCACCGTCGAGGAGAAGCTCATCGACGACAGCGCCGACAAGGAAGAGGATCTGCGCCCCCGCGCCCCGGTCGTGGTGGTCATGGGCCACGTCGACCACGGCAAGACCTCCCTGCTCGATT
>JAFXTM010000093.1 GCA_017535865.1 Oscillospiraceae bacterium | reverse complement strand
GAAGACCGCCGCGCAGGCCTGGCTCGACACCTATGACGATGGCAACGCCAACCAGGCGCCCACCAAGGCCCTCGTGAAGGCCCTGGAGGAGAGCATCAGCGGCATCGACGACTGCATCGCCTTCCTCGGCTCCGACATGGGCAAGCAGATCTACGGCGACGCACAGCCCGAGGCGCTGGCCGCGGCGGAGGCTGCCAAGGCGGCCGGCCGCAAGCACTGCACCTGCGGCGCTTGCACGCTGGCGGCGGAGATCCTGGAGAAGAAGGACTTCCTGAACAAGAAGTCCATGTGGATCTTCGGCGGCGACGGCTGGGCCTTCGATATCGGCTACGGCGGCGTCGACCACGTGCTTGCCTCCGGCGAGGACGTCAACATCTTCGTGTTCAACACCGAGGTGTATTCCAACACCGGCGGCCAGGCTTCCAAGGCCTCCAACATCGGCCAGGTCGCGCAGTTCGCGTCCGCGGGCAAGGAGATCAAGTCCAAGCCGCTGGCTGAGATCGCCATGACCTACGGCTACGTCTATGTCGCGCAGGTCGCCATGGGCGCCAACCAGCTGCAGACCATGAAGGCCATCGCCGAGGCTGAAGCCCACAAGGGTCCCTCCCTGATCATCGGCTATGCGCCCTGCGAGATGCACAGCATCAAGGGCGGCATGACCAACTGCCAGAAGGAGATGGACAAGGCCGTCAAGTGCGGTTACTGGAACCTCTTCCGCTTCAACCCCGACGCAGAGAAGCCCTTCACGCTCGACAGCAAGGAGCCGGCCGGCGGCTATCAGGAGTTCCTGATGAACGAGGCCCGCTACAGCCGTCTGACCCGCGAGTTCCCGGAGCGCGCCAGCGTCCTCTTCGAGGCCAACGAGGAGAATGCCAAGGCCCGCTACGAGCACCTGATGAAGCTGAAGGCACTCTACGAGTAAGCCGGAGGCCGAAGCGAAAACCCCATAGACAGCAGCCCGGCGGGTCTTCCCGCCGGGCTGTTTTTCGGATGGACGAAATGCGGCGTCCGGACAGACAAGGCCCCGGGAGCACACGAGGTGCTCCCGGGGCCTTGTGCGTTTGCGCGCGGCTCTCCGGTATTACTCGAACCAGCGCGAGCCGTTCCAGCCGCAGCGGCCGTCCGCCGTCTGGAAGAAGTAATAGCCGTCGCGCTCGGCCAGGACCGTGACCTCCTCGCCGCTCTCAACGATGCCGAGGTTGCCGTGGCCCTTTTCGGGCATCGGCATCAGGTGGATGCGCCCGCTCGAGAGCTCGGCGACCGTCATGGTCTCAGGCTCGTCAAAGAGCTCGGAGTCCTTCGGCTGCACGAGGCGCGCCCCGTAGGTGGAGACCAGCGGATAGTCGAGCGTGCCGCCCTTGCCGCCGCACTTCGGGCTGACGTCGTCCTCCTCATACTCGAACCACTCGTTCCAGTTCCAGCCGTAGCGGCCGTCGCCGGTCACGACGAAGAAAAAGCCGTTCTTTTCCGCCAGGACAAGCACGGTGGTCCCGGTCGCGACGGTGCCGAGGTTGCCGTGTCCGGGCTCGGGCATGGGCATGAGATAGATCGCGCCGTTCTCGCGGTAGGCCTGGACCTGCGCCGCGAAGGGGACGTAATAGTAGTATCTGGCGCCGGGGTACTCGAGATCGACGCCGCGATTGGAGGTCGTGGAATACTCGGCCAGCGCGCTCGCGGGGAGCAGGGCCAGCAGCATCAGAACGCACAAAAGCGCCGCCAGAAGTCTTTTCATGAGAATCTCCTTTCGTTTACCGCAGGTTTATTTGAACCACATTTTGCCGTTCCAGCCATAGCGGCCGTCCTCGGTCTGGAAGAAATAGTAGCCGTTCTTCTCGGCCAGGACCGTGACCTCCTCGCCGCCGTCGACGGTGCCGAGGTTGCCGTGACCGCTCTCGGGCATGGGCATGAGATAGATCGCGCCGCCCGAGTGGCTGGCTTTGACGGTCTTTGTCAGGGGCTCGTCAAAGTAATACTTGTCCTTGGGATAGACCAGGCGCGCGCCCTTGGTGGAGAGGGTGAGGGACTCCAGCGGTTCGGAGGAGCCGCCGCACTTGCTCTTGACGTCGTCCTTGTCGTAGTCGAACCAGTTCTTGCCGTTCCAGCCGCAGCGGCCGCTCTTCGTCGCAAAGAAGAAGTAGCCGTTCTTCTCGGCCAGGATCGTCACCTTCTTGCCGCTGGCGATGGTGCCGAGGTTGCCGTGACCGCTCTCGGGCATGGGCATGTAATAGATGCCGTCGCCGCCCTCGAAGTACTTGACCGTGGCCTCAAAGGGCGTGACATAGAAGTCCCGCTCGGCGGGGTATTCAAGATCGACGCCGCGGTTTGAGGTCGTGGAGTATTCGGCAGACGCCGCCGCGGGAAGCAGCGCGAATACCATGATGACGCACAGAAGCGCCGCCAGAAGTCTTTTCATATCGCGTCTCCTTTTTTACCCCGCTCTCAGGAGAGCCAGGTTCCGCTGTTCCAGCCGTAGCGGCCGTCCTCGGTCTGCAGGAAGAGGAAGCCGTCGCGTTCGGCCAGGACCTTGACGTCCTCGCCGCAGCGGACGATGCCGAGGTTGCCGTGCCCCAGCTCAGCCTTCGGCATGAGGTAGATGCTGCCGCAAACGGTCTCGGTCACGACGGTCATCGTCTCGGGATCCTCGTAGTATTCGTCCTCTGCCGGGAAACGCAGCTTTGAGCCGCGGGTGGAGCGGGTGGGATAAGCCTCGAACTCATCATCGGGATCGCCCTTGGCCAGGCTCGTGTTGTCGCGGTCAAAGTCGAACCACTCGTTCCAGATCCAGCCCTGCTTGCCGTCGTTCGTCACGCAGTAGTAGAACCCGTTCTTCTCGGCCACCACATACACCTTGCCGGGAGCGGTGACGGAACCGAGGTTCCCGTGCCCGGTTTCAGGCATGGGCATGAGATAAAGGCCTTTGACATAGTCGTTCGAGAAGAGCCGGCACCAGAACGGCGTGTTGAAACAATCCCTGGTCTCGGGACGGACCAGCTCGACGCCGCGGTTGGAGGTCGTGGAATACTCGGCCAGCGCGCTCACGGAAAACACCGCGAACAACATCATGACGCACAGAAGCGCCGCAACAAAACGTTTCATGGTTTGCCTCCTGAATAATAAATTCCTACCCCGCTATTATAATGCGCCCGGACCGGATTTGCAACGCTTAAAAAAATCTTAAGGAAAAACCCTCTTGGTTCTTAAGGGGCGAAACGGTATAATGTGGGCGTGAGGTGAGGGAGTATGCATACCATCCTGATCTGCGACGACGAGCCGGACATCGTCTCGGCGCTGAAGATCTATCTCGAGGCCGAGGGCTACGCCGCGGTCTGTACCTGCAGCGGGCAGGAGGCGCTGGACGCGCTGGACCGGGACCGGGAGATCCGGCTCGTGCTGCTGGACATCATGATGCCGGGGCTCGACGGCCTGGCGGCGCTGCAGAAGATCCGCTCGCGCAGCAACGTGCCGGTGATCTTTCTGACAGCCAAGTCCGAGGACACCGACAAGATCCTGGGCCTCAACCTCGGCGCGGACGACTATGTGACCAAGCCCTTCAACCCCGTGGAGCTGCTGGCCCGCGTGCGCTCGCAGCTGCGGCGCTATCTGCAGCTCGGCGGCGGGATGCAGCGGGAGGGGACGCTCTGCGTCGGCGGCATCCGTCTGGACGACGAGCGCAAGGAGGTCACGCTCGACGGCGAACCGGTGAGCCTTACCCCGACGGAATATGAGATCCTGCGCCTGCTGATGCGCGAGCCCGGCAAAGTCTTCCGGCCGGACGCGATCTATCGCGCCGTCTGGCACGAGGAGCCCTACGGGGGCGAGAGCACCGTAGCCGTGCACATCCGCCACCTGCGCGAGAAGCTGGAGATCGACCCCGGCGAGCCCCGCTGCATCAAAGCGGTCTGGGGCCAGGGCTATAAGATCGAATAGAGAAAAGGCCTGCCTTTTCTCCGAATCAGAGGGGCCTGCTCCTCTGAACGCCCCGGAAAGGAAGGGATTGTTTTGAAAAAATTGCGCGGCAGCTTTGCCGCGAAACTGATCGCCGTGCTGCTGCTGTGCGCGCTGGCCGTGATCTGTGTGCTCGCCGCCGTCGGCACGGCGTATCTCTCGGACATGGGCGCCTACAGCGTGGAGCTGCGGGAGGCCGAGGACCGCGCGCTGGAAAACGCGGCGGGCGGCTATCTCCTGCAGGCTGGCGAGAGCTGGCGCGAGGGGAACACCCAGCCGCAGTTTTTGAACACCGCCTTCCGCTATGCGATCGTCTCCCAGGAGGGCGAGGAGCTGCTCAGCACCTACGAGGGCGAAGAGACGCGCTGGGAGGGGACGCAGCAGCTCTACCCGAGCTTCTATGTGGTGGATCACCGGGCCATCGAGCGTCCCGAGCTGACCGTGCCGCCGACGCCCCGGCCCGTCGAGCTGCCGGAGGATGGGGACCGGGTCCCCGCGACGCCGACCCCGGAGCCGGAGACCGTCAGCGTCATCCACGTCTTCTGCTATGACGACGGGCAGGAGTATGACTTCCGCTCGGACGCCGAGCTCGTCCGCTGGCGCAACGCCAACGCCCTGACCGTAAAGGGCTATGTGCTCCGGGAGAGCCCGGGCACGGATGCGTTTGACCGCGAGCTGAGCAGATTGACCACGCTCTACGGCTATCGGGCCTTGCTGCCCGCGGCGGCGGTGCTGAGCTTCGTGCTGGGCGTGCTGCTCTTTCTGTTCCTGCTTTCCGCCGCAGGACACCGGGACACGGGCGATACGATCACGGAGAGCTTTGTCGACCGCATCCCGCTTGACCTCTTCACGCTGCTGATCGCGGGAGCGATCCTGCTGGTCCTGGTGATAGCCTTCAACATGGGCCTGCCCGGGAACATCGTCGGCTACACGCTCGGCATCCTGCTGATGCTGGCGGTGGGGCTGCTGTTCCTGCTCTGGTGCATGAGCTTCGCCGTGCGCGTCAAGCGCGGCACGCTCTGGCAGAACTGCCTCGTCACCCGGCTCGTCCGCGGGACGAAACGCCTTGCGGTCCGTTCGCTGCGGGCGCTGCCGCTGCTCGGACGCTGGGCCGCGATCCTCGGGGCGATCCTGCTGCTCGAACTGCTGATCCTCTGGTCCGGCGAGGACGGGGGCAGCGTGAACTGGTGCATCCAGGCCTTCGTCTTCACGCCGCTGCTCCTGTTCCTGCTCTGGCATATGCGGCGCCTCCGCCTCGGCGCGAAGGAGCTCGCCGCGGGCAAGCTCGACAGCACGATCGACACGCGCGGCCTCTTTGGGGAGCTGAAGGAGCACGCCGAGGACCTCAACCACATCCGCGGCGGCCTCAACGCCGCGGTGGCCGAGCGCATGAAGTCCGAGCATTTCAAGAGCGAGCTCATCACCAACGTCTCGCACGACATCAAGACCCCGCTGACCTCCATCGTCAACTACGTCGATCTGCTGGGAAAGGAGGAGCTCGGGAGCGAAAATGCGCGGGAGTACGTCGAAGTGCTGCAGCGCCAGGCGGCCCGGCTCAAGAAGCTGCTCGACGATCTGATCGAGGCCTCGAAAGCCTCCACGGGCGCGCTGCCGGTCGTGGCCGAAAAGCTCGACCTCGCCGTGCTGCTCGACCAGTGCGTCGGGGAGTACGCCGAGCGCTTCGGAAAGGAGCGGCTTGAGCTCGTGCTGCTCAAGCCGGAAGAGCCGGTACCGGTCCTTGCCGACGGACGGCACATGTGGCGCGTCTTTGACAATCTCCTCGGCAACATCGTCAAATACGCCCTGCCCGGGACGCGGGTGTACCTGCGCCTCGAGCGGGAGGGGGAGCGGGCGCTCGTCAGCTTCCGCAACATCTCCCGCGAGCCGCTCGACCGCAGCGCGGACGAGCTGACGGAGCGCTTCGTGCGCGGCGACAGCGCGCGCAGCACCGAGGGCAGCGGCCTCGGCCTCGCGATCGCGCGCAGCCTGACCGAGCTGCAGGGCGGCACGATGACGCTGACCCTGGACGGGGACCTCTTCAAGGTCGAGCTGCGCTTTCCGCTGGCCTGCTGAGGCGGACGGACGAAAAAAACAAACGGCGGGGGGAAGGCGTGAGCCTCCCCCCGCGCTGACAGAGCCGCCCTGCCGGACACGGCGGGAGCGGCGGAAAGGACAGGACAAACGGGAATGAAAAAATGGATCCTTCTGCTCTGCCTGGCGGCGTTTCTGCTCTCCCTTCTCACTGGCTGTGCCGGCGCAAAACCGGCGGCGCCCGCGGAGAGCACGGCGCCGGAAGAGGTCTGGTCCGCCCGGTTTCAGACCCTCCGTTTTCCCGAGGGGGCGGAGCCGCGCTTCTGGGCGATAACGGACGGCAGCCTGTACGCCGCCTCATATGAAAAGCTCGCCGACGGCGAAATCCCGGAGGGAAAGACCCTAGACTACGAGGGCCAGTACGATGTGATGGGCTGGCGGCTCTACCGTGTGGCGGAGGACGGCGACGCCGTGCCTCTCGACTACGCGGCGGCGCCCGCCCCGGCGGATACCGAGGGGCGGCGCGGCTATACCGCGAGCTCCGACGTCGCGGGCCTCCTTGCCGGCCCGGACGGCAGCCTGCTTGTTGTCGAGAGCACCGAGCAAAGATGGTACACCGGGGAGGAAAAGGACCCCGGGCGCGACCCGGATTATTGGGAGCATACGGCCTATGAGCGCCGCTTCTTCACCTGTCGGCTGGACGCGGACGGGCGCGGGCTCCGCCGGGAGCCGCTGGAACTGGACGGCGCCGAGCCCTATCTCTTCGACTGCGCTGCGGATGCGCAGGGCAGACTCTTCCTCCCCGCAGAGGGACAGCTCTGCGTTTTTGCGGCGGACGGCACGGCGCCGACCCGGATCCAGATCGGGGACGGCTGGATCTATGGCCTTGCGCGGCTGCGCGATGGCCGCATGGCGGCGCTTTTGTGGCAGAACGGGATGCGCCTGTGCGCGGTGGATGCGGAGAAAGGCGAGCTCTGCGAGCTGCTTGCGCTGGACGCCTACCCCGACAAGCTGTATGAAGGCGGCGGGGCCTATGATCTTTATCGTGTGGAGGGGACCAGACTCCTGGGCCTCCGTATCGAGGACGGGAGCGAGGAAACGGTGCTCGACTTTCTTGACTGCGATCTCTCCCCGCAGGAGCTGCAGCTTCTGGCGCCGGCCGGGGACGGCAGCCTGCAGGGCGTGTACAGGACGGACGGGGAAGCGCCGCGGCGCGTGACGCTTCAGAAGCAGCCGTACGACAAGACCGCGGAGAGGACCGAGCTCACGCTCGGAACGATCGGGACGCAGGGCGTAAGCGACGCCGTTCTGCGCTTCAACCGCGCCCAGGACAAGGTCCGTATCCGGGTGAGAGACTACTCCGATTACGTGCGGGGCGACGACTATGAGGCCGGGCTCACGAAGCTCGTTACCGAGATCCTGGCCGGAGACATGCCCGATCTGCTCGCGCTCGAGAGCCTGCCCTACGCGCAGCTGGCGGCGAAGGGCCTGCTGGAGGACCTCTACCCCTGGCTCGACGCGGACGGGGAACTGAGCCGGGAGGACTTCTTTGACAACGTGCTCCGGAGCATGGAGGTGGGCGGCCGCCTCTATGAAGCCGCGCCGGGCTTTTCGATCATCACCATGATGGGCCCGAGCGAGCTCGTCGGCGACACGCCGGGCTGGACCTATGACGAATTTGACGCGGCGCTTGCCGCAATGCCGGAGGGCAGTACGCCGCTCGGCCCCGGTGTGGACCGCGACATGATCCTCACGGTCTGCACCTATCTCAACCTCGACCGCTTTCTTGACTGGAGCAGCGGGACCTGCCGGTTTGAAGATCCGGCCTTCCTGCGCATGCTGGCCTTCTGTGCGCAGTTCCCCGACCCCGCCGTCTCCGCGCCGGACGAGGACAGCTCCGACATGAGCCGCATCGCGGAGGGAAGACAGCTGCTGGTGTTCACCTCCCTCTCCAACATGAACGACGCGGTATACAACGATCAGCTTTTCCCGGGCGGCTCGACCTACATCGGCCTGCCGACCGACGAAGGCGTCGGGAACATCCTGTACCCGGCGAGCGGCTGCGCAATGAGCGCGAAATGCGCGGACAAAGCAGCGGCCTGGAGCTTCCTGCGGGGCTTTTTCACCGAGGAGCACCAGAAACGGTACAGCGACTGCGGGCTTGGAATGCCCCTGAACCGCGGCGCCTTCCGGGCCGCGCTTGACGAGGCGATGGAGATCGAGTATGAAAAGGACGCGGCGGGCCATTACCTGCTCGACGCCAACGGCGAAAGGATCCCGACCACAAAGGGCGGGATGAGCGTGAGCACCGACGGCGAGGCACGGATGGACTTCGAGCTCTGGGCCATGACGCCCGAACAGGCGGAAAAGCTCCTCGGCGTCGTCGAGGGCGCAACCCGCGCGGTGGATATGAACGCCACAATTGCCGGTATCGTATGCGAGGAAGCCGCAGCCTTTTTTGCCGGTCAAAAAAGCGCGGAAGAGGTCGCGCGGCTGATCCAGAGCAAGGTCAATCTCTATGTGAGCGAGCAGCGCTGAGACGCAGGTTTTGCCGAAAACGGGGGATTTACAAAGCGGCGGGGATACGGTAAAATAGACGCAGCAGAAAGAATACCCGACAGAAAGGAAAAGCGCCATGAAAACCTGCAAAAAGATCCTTGTGATCGCTCTGACCCTGCTCATGCTGCTGAGCCTCAGCGCCTGCGGCATGTCCGACCTGCCGCTCATCAAAGCGGGACTGGGCTTTATCCAGCTCAACAGCGTCCACATCCGGCCCGAGGGCGAGCTCGCAATGAACATCGACCTGCCCGCCTTCGGCATGAATATGAACATGGCCATAACGGCGGACGGCGAGGTCGATTACTGCGCCGACCCGCTGAGCTTCTCCGCCGACGTCTCGCTGAACTATATGGACGAGACCATGAACTTCCTCGCTTTCGGCGAAGACCGCGGCGGCGAGTTCTTCCTCTCGTATTCCGAGGACGGCGGCGATACCTGGACCGAGACGAACCTCGGCAAAACGGCGGATATCACCGCAAAAATGGACAAAGCCTCGGACTTCAGCATTTCGGACCTCATCGACCTCGGCAAGAACCTGGGCGACTCCTTCAGCGGCTTTTCGAAAGGCGGGCAGGAGATGGTGGGCGGCGTGAGCGCAACGCGCTATGACGCGAGCTTCAGCCTCCGCAAGCTGATGAATTCGAAGGAGGCCAGGGAAGCCTTCTTCCAGGGAATGGCGGAGGCCATGAAGGTGGACGCCGCTGCGCTCGCGGAGCAGATCGACGTCTCCGCGCTGGAGGACCTGGAGCTCTCCCTCTGGCTGGAGGAGGCGGGCTCGCGCATCGTCAAGGTCCAGCTCGACATGTCCGACCTGATGCACAGCATCATCGGCAGCGGCCTGCTGGATTCGATCCTTGCCTCCGAGGCCGGCCTGGAAGGCGTCGATTTTGCGGTGGACGTGAGCAGCATGCGCCTTGCGCTGAGCTTCTCAGATTTTGACGGCGTGGGCGAGATCAGCCGCCCGACCGGCGGCAGCGCCGCCGGCGCCTCCTCCGCCCCGGCCGAAGCTCCCGCAGAGGAAAATGCCGTCCTGCAGCCGGGCGACTCCTGGCTCGGCACGATCACGATCAGCAATCACGCCGGCCAGGGCAGCGTCAAGAACGGCGTTTACGACGTCTGGGCGATCCTCGACACTGCTGGCGGACGGCCCTATTTTGAGATCTACGACGCCGAGGACGCCTGGAACGGCGACGCGAGCCCGGCCATGTCCTTCTGGGCCGTGATCGACGGGAACCGCATCGTCCCCGATATCGACCCCGGCGAGGAGGATGCTTGGCTGATCAACATCTATCTGGCCGAAGAGGACGAGGACGCGCTGGTCTTCACCCTGAACGACGGCACGCTCTCCGCCTCCTACTTCTATTATGACGGAGAGAAGCGCGAGGCCTGCGATCTGCTCTTCGCGCTCACGCCGGAGACCTGAACTGCCGAAACAGAACGAATCCCGCCCGCTGCGAAAGCAGGGGCGGGATTCGTTCTGCTCAGCTCCTGTGGGATCCTGAACGCAGCAACGGTTGGACTTGGTTTGACAATTCACTTTTGTTAAGGCTTTACTTGTACAGGATCAACGCGACGGAGATCAGGTCCTCCTCGCCGGTGTTTTTGATGCTGTGCCCCTCGCCGTCGTCGACGAAGGTCACATCTCCCGGGCCGACCGGCACGATCGTCCCGTTGTCGTTGTACTCGCCGTGCCCGCTGACGATGCAGTAGGTCTCGCCGTCGCCGTGGTGGACATGCCAGCCGATCTCACAGCCGGGCCTGAGCGTCGAAACGGAAAAGACACGGCCTTTGCCGTACATCTCGTCCGCCCCGTTGAGGATGTGGGTCAGGATGACCTCCCCGTCTCCGTTGAACATCTTTTTGACGTCGACTTTTCTCTCTTCTTTTCTGCGAATCATGATCGTTCCTCCTTAATAGCCGAGCGCTTCGTCGATCAGCACGACCTCGCAGCTCTCCATGTCCATCATCGGCGCCCACAGCACCAGCAGCGCGCGGCAGACGCGCTCCGGCGAGCGGCAGTCGTGGCAGATGTCGTCGACTTGGCAGGGCGGCTTGTTTGGGAAGCGCTTGCAGTTTGTGACGGCGGCGATGTTGTGCGCGCGGGAGAGAGCCGTCTCGAAGTCGGGGCAGAGCTTGTTGATCCCGACGACAAAGTAGACGCGTTTGCGTCCAAAGACCTGTCCAGCGAGGCGATTGCCGCGCCCATCGATGTTCAGCAGCTCTCCGCCCTCGGTCATGGCGTTCACGCTCGTGATATAGACCGCGGCGTGGTTGGCCTTCTCGAGCGTCTCCCAGCCCGGGGTAACCCAGTGCCAGAAAACCTCGTTATGCGCCGAGAGCGTCTCGTACAGCCCCAGCTGTTTGGCTGTCATGCAGCCGCCGATGCCGACCGTCGTGTCCCGGATCTGCTCGTCAAGATACGCCGTGGCCTCGGCCCCGGTGGCGAAGTGCCGCACCGAAAAACCGCGCAGCTCGAGATTCCGGATCGCTTTTTCTACATTCACAGGGATCATCTCCTTATCTGATATGCTCTGAGTGTATCATTCCTTCCGTTTTTTTACAAGCGCAATGTATAATCCGTCCCGCCGCAGGCAAAAATACCCTTGCAATCCAAAAAAACGGTAGGAGGAGACAACATGAACAGCAGAAGCTCCGGCGGTCGGCTGGAGACATTTTTCAACGGAAAGGGCTTCTACATAGTCCTTTTCCTGTGCGCCGCGGTGATCGGCGCGTCCGCCTGGATGATGGCGGCGGGAGAGCGGGCTATGGAGGAGAGCGAGATCAGCGTGATGGGTCGGGACGGAGATGAGTGGATCGAAACGGTCGTGCTCCCTCCGGCGGAGGAGAGCGTTTCCGTGGAAGTGACGGTCCCCGCAGAGGAAGTGCCCGCGGTCCCGGAGGAGCCCGCGGAGCCCGTCTGGAACGAGGAGGAGCCCGCGCCGGCCGTCTACGTCTGGCCGCTGGACGGTGAGCTCGTGCGCGGATACAGTACCGAGACGCTGGGCTACGACACGACCATGCGCGACTGGCGTATCCATCCCGGCATCGACATCGACGCCGCGCTCGGCAGCCCCGTGTCCGCCGCCCACGAGGGCGTGGTCTCCCGCGTCTGGCAGGACGATCTTTACGGCACGGTGGTCTGTGTGGATCACGGCGACGGCGTCGCCACGCTCTACGCGAACCTCGAGGAGCGCCCGGCCGTGCAGGTCGGGGACTGGGTGGAGCCGGGCTGCGTCATCGGTGCGGTCGGCACGAGCGCCCTCTGCGAGATCGGCCAGCATCCGCACCTGCATTTTGCCGTCACGGTGGACGGCATGAACGACGATCCCCTGGCCTACCTCCCGGCCTGATCGTGCACACGGACAGAAAGGCGCCCCGGAAGATCACGTGATCTTCCGGGGCGCGTTTTTGTTGCGGCGATCAGCCTTTGGCCGTGGTCAGATACAGGGTGTAGTCCACCCCGTCGCCGGGATAGGCGTAGGGTCCGATATAGTCCGGGTTCGTGTAGGCGGTATATTCGCCCCACCGGGCCTCATAGGGGAGATACTCCCAGTCGCCGGGCAGGGAGACCTCCTCCGTCCGCACGGCGCGCTCCCATTCCCCGCTCTCCTCGTCAAACTCGAAACTCTCCCAGACGAGCGAGACCGTACGCATCGCACCCTTCCAGCTCTCCAGGAAGGGATAGACCGGCGCGGGCTTCATGTAATCGAAACGGATCTCGCTCGGCGGAACCATATCTCCGCTGGAATAGTCGATCGCGCGCAGGACCAGCGTGCCGCGATCCACAGCGATGCGCTCACGGTAGCCGCCGCGGAAAGTGCAGGCGAGCCAGATGATGTCGTCCTCCTCCTGTTCGAGCTGAACGATCACGACGCCGGACAGGTAGTCGGTGAGATAGTTGTTCAGGTCGACGGCGTCTTCCTCTGTGGCGATGTGCCCGACAACGGCACGCTCCGCGCCGTCCTCGCAGGTCTCGTACTCAAAGAAACAGTCTCGGAACTGGCCGCCGACATAGCTCTCACCATAGCTCACCTGCGCGAGCGCGCCGCCGCTGTCCAGCAGCCAGGTGCCGTTCCTGTCGTCGCCCTCGAGCCCGGTCTCCGCCGAGATCCGCACCGCCGGATAATGCTTGAGGACGTTCTCCAGCCGGTTGGCGTCGAGCAGCTCCGCCCAGCTGAAGTCGATCGACTCATCCAACTGCGGCCCGTTTTCAAGCAGGCACAGCCCCGTCAGACGATAGGGGAAGGCCGCCTCCGCGTCCGCCTTTTCAAAATCGACCGTGTACAACCATTCGGCGCTCAGGTCGTCCTCGTAGAAGCAGCTCAGCACGGCCGTAAGGCTGTTCCCGGTCTCCTCGATGAAGGAGACCATCGTGTCCACGCCCAGCATCGCGTCGATCTCCGTCTTGTGCTGTTCAAAATCATAGTACGTGCCGCCGTCCTGGGTACGCAGCACCCGGACCACGCCGTACTCCGCCCAGCTCTCGGGCAGCGGGCAAGCCTCAGCACCGAGCGAGTGCAGAAAATCGTCGACCGCCTCCGGGCTCAGCAGGTCGCAGCCCTCCGTGCGGTACAGCCAGGCGGCATACCAGCCGGCCGCGTCCCACAGAAACAGGGGATCGGCGAGCGCCTCGGCGCCCTCCTGGTCGGAGAGCCAGGACGCCATCGTCGCGGCGAAGGCCTGCGGCGCGACCGCCGCGGTGAAATCGCCCTCGGCCCGAGGCGTGTCGGCGGGCGTGTCGTCCGCGAAGGCGCTCACGGCGAAGAGGCCGGCGAGCAGCGCCAGACAAAGCAGCAGGGAAAGGATCTTTTTCATTACCGCACCTCCTGTCGGAATGTCGGATCGGTTTGTTTGCGTCCCTTCGGTATAAAAAAGTATATGCGAATCCGGGCGCCCCGTCAAGCTTGCGGGGGCTGCTCAGGGCTTTGGTATCCTCGCAGGCGAAAACGGGCAGCGCACGCCGATACACTGGCGGTTCTGCGAGCAGCGGCTGCAGACGACCTCCGTACGCTCCATCTCCACGCCGAGCCGCTCCCGGACAAAGTCGACGGCGGTCAGGATCGAGAGATAGGAGTCCCGTTTGCAGCAGCGTGGACCGCCGATCTCGGCGATCTTTTCCAGCGCGGCGGCCGTCATCCGGTGGGAAAGCGCAAAGGACTCCCTCGTCAGCGGCGTGGAGCCGGAGACGATGGAAACGAACATCCCGGCGCTGAGCCCCGCCCCGCAGGCGCCCCAGAAGCCGCAGGTCCCGCCGGGGACGCCCTTGCCGCGGTTCATCATCTCCGCGAGCGCCTTCGGCAGATCGAGACGCCCGCCCGCGTTAGCGTAGGCGGTCAGCAGCGCCGCGCCGACCATGACGTGGTGCTCCGGGCCGTGCATGTGGCAGAAGGGCATTGCCATCATCGACTCGAGGATCGCGATCGGATCCTTCGAACCGGACGCCAGGCAGAGGGCCAGGATGCTGTCCAGCCCGGCGGTGTGGCACTCGCTGCAGACATAATGCCCCTCGACGCAGCGGGTCTTGCTGTTTTCCTTTTTGTGGCAGATCGCGCACTCCATGAGCACGTCGTTCTCCAGATACACCAGCGGCGCCTTGCAGATCAGGCATTCGTCCGGCATGCGGTCAAGACCCCTTTCTTTGATCGACGCCTTCGCACGGGTCCACCCGGCCCTCCGGGTCCTCACCCGCAAAAAAGCGTCGGATGTTGTCCGCGTAGAAATCGAAGCGTTTTTTGTGGAACTTCTCACCGTTGGGAAGCCCCGCCGTGTGCGGCGTCAGGACCACGTTCGGCAGCGTCCGCAGCGGGCTGTCTGGCGGCAGCGGCTCCTCCTCGTACACGTCCAGGCAGGCCCCGCCGATGACGCCGTCCCGCAGGGCCTGTATCAGCGCCCGCTCGTCTACGACGGCGCCGCGAGAGGTGTTGATGAGCAGCGCGTCCGGCTTCATGGCTTCAAAGGCCTCGGCGCCGAGCAGGCGCCGGGTATCGGCGCGCAGGGGGACGTGCAGGGTGACGACATCGCTCTCCCGCAGAAGGCGGTCCAGCGTGCAGCGCTCCACGCCCTCGGGCGCGGCCGGCCGCGGGCTGCAGCCCAGCACGCGCATATGAAAGGCTCGACAGTATGCCGCGACGGCGCGCCCGGTATGCCCAAGCCCGACGACGCCGACAGTCTTTTCCCCCAACTCCGCCCCGGTGTAGCGCAGCGCCTCCTCCGGGCGCCCCTGACGGAGAAAACTGTCCAGATACAGGATGTTTTTGTACCAGCAGAGCAAAAAGGCCATCACGTGTTCCGCGACCGCGTTGGCGTTTATCCCCGGCGCGGAGCAGACGCGGATCCCCCGCTCGGCGCAGGCGTCCAGGTCGACGTTGTCGTAACCAGCGCCGGTCTGGATCATCCGCAGCCGCGGCGCGGCCTCGAGCAGCGCGGCGTCGACCGGGCTGTGCTCCGGGATCAGCGCGTCCGCATCCGCAAGCTCCCGCCGTGCGTTCTCCGGCGCGGCGACGCGCACCGTCCAGGCGGCGGGGAAGCACGCGACCATATTCTCCCGGGCGCGCTCCGAAAAGGAGCCGACGATAACGACCTTCACAGGGATTCCTCCTTTTGCACGGCCCGCGGCCGGGGCTCCTGCGGCTTAGGGCTCCAGGACCCGATAGCTGTGGGTGAACTCCTCCCAGACGACGAAGTTGAAATCCATGTCCGTGATCCGGCCCTTTTCATCCCGCTCGATCCGATAGAAGAGCAGCACGGCGTCCCGGGGCGCAGTGAGCACCGTTCCCCAGAGCTCGGCCCGGAAATAGTGCGCCGGATCTTTCTCGTCCAGCGTCAGCCGGCCCTGCTCCAGCGCCCAGCGCAGCTCCTCGCTCGGCGGGAGCTCCGCCGTCCAGGCCATCAGCGGCCGTGGGATCTGGACATACCCGCCGTCCCGCAGCTCGTGTCCGGCCAGAAAAACCTCCGCCCGGACCGGGTAGGGCCAGCCGCCCCAGTCCACCTTCACGAAGTCGCCGACGGCGGCACGCTCGCCCGCCTTGTCGCCGGACTCCCGAGTAAAGACCTCGTACGCGTTGTCCGTAAGGCGGCGCAGCCGCCCTTCCCGGATCAGCTTCGCCTCCAGAGGATTATCTTCCCCCAGACGACAGGCGGTGACGGGGAGGCCTGCCCGTTTGATGACGATCACGAGCCCGTCCCTTCCTTCGCCTTTTCTTCCGATTCTTTTTTATAATCCATCAGCAGATCGACGCAGTAGCGCCCGCAGTCTGCGCTGCGCTGACAGCGCTCCAGCTCCGGCCACCGCTTCAGGAGTTCAGCCCAAAGAACGCCGTCGTCGACACCCGGCATTTCGCGTCCGGTCATGAAGCGGTAGGTTTCCGCGCGGTTCAGCGTGGGACCGGCCTCCCCGTAAGGGGAGTCGTATTTTTTCAGAGAGCCTAGTTTTTTTCCGAACTTTTTCTCGTAGAGATCCGTATGTTTGCGTATCTCCGGAGCATTGGATTTCTTTTTTTCTTCTTTTGACTTCTCCTCTTGCGGAGCGGGATAGGCCTTTTCCCCGGCGAGGACCACGGTCCGGAGATCCGCCACCAGGTCCAGAAGATCCTTTCCCTCAACCGGGCCGTTGTTGTAATCCAGACATTCCACCAGACAGGGGTGCAGCCTGGCGGGCACGTCCTTATGCGAATAGAGGCGGAGCCTCTGCCAGTCTTTCAGTTCCAGAGCAGAGACAGCCGTGATCCGCGTTTCCAAATCCGCATTTTTCTCCAAATTCCGGATATACTTGCTCAGCGCGTCCAGATCTTCCTGTGAGAGCTTGCTCACCTGCGCAAGCTTTTCTGCCAGCCCCGGCGGCGTGCGGAAGCCCTCCGTGCGGAGAAAAGCGCACCAGCGGCGGTGTTCCAGCCAGCGCAGCCGGTCTGTGTTCGTAAAGCCCGGTTTCGTGCTGTCTTGGTACATTTTCTCGACATATTTCAGCTTCCGGTCATATTCGCTTTCCCCCGTTATGCCGTAGCAGAACATCTTTACGGGCATGTGAAAGGCGCGGGCGATCCGGGACCAGTCGTTGTAGATGTCATCCTGAGAGGCGCTGATGTCCGGCAGCGCGTGGCGATAGGCGTCCTCGCCGCCGGGGGCGGTCTGCTCCGCGACGAAGGCCCCGTCAAGGGCGAAAAAGTCCCACCGGTAACGGTCCTTCAAGCGGCCGAACAGCTGCATATCAGGAGGGTTGACACACTTTTCCTCGTTTTTGTCCTTTAGAAAACGGCGTTCGATGACCCGGTGCATATCCGGATTCTCCACCAGCAGATCCACACGCATCCCGCCCCGGGCGGAACCATCCGCCTGCAGATAAACAAGCGCCCGGCGCAGCTCGTCGGCCAGGGCGATGTTTTCCTCGTCGCGCCCCGCCATTACAAAACAGCGATCCACGTTGGCCAGCGTGAAGAACTCGGTGCGGTCCCCAAACTGGCAGCGGCGCGGCTTAGTCAGGAAGCGGTCGAGCGGGAGCTGGAAGAGATCGGCCTCCAGAAAACACAGGGAGGCATACGGCGCAGAGAAGCTGTCATCCTTCAGCCGGATGCGCAGGCTCGGGTCGCGTGGCCGACAGCTCGCCAGCAGCTCGGGGCAAAAGCGCTCCAGCTCCCGCTGTGGGAGCGTCTTGCTTTCGGACGAGCCGGAAGGCGGGGCCACTACCGTGATGCGCAGCGAGTAGTCCAGCATCTGGCCGAGCCAGAAGAGCGTTTTGAACATCTCCCGGGCAAAGGGGGTCCAGCCCAGGATCAGCAGATCCAGCACCTTGGAGGAGCCTGCGCCACGTTCCTCTTCCCCGACGGGCGTCAGGCCCTCAAACAGCGGGTGATCGTGCAGATGATAACAGCAGGTCTGGGCATAGTCCCGGACCACATGAACCTTGACCGGGCCTGCTTTTTTGGAGGCGACCTTGTCGTAATTGGCCTTGACCGACCGGATGTTTTCCACCGTCTCGCTGCTGTTGGAGACGATAAAGACGGTGCAGCCCTTTTTCTCGTTCCAGGAAAAGGGCTTGGTATCCAGCAGGCCGCGCAGGGCGCCCACGTTGCTCAGATCGTCCAGCGCGCCGTCCTTGTCCAGGTCCATCAGAAAAAAGCTGCAGTGGCGCGAATTCCTCAGCCAGCCGCAGTGCAGCAGGTCGTCTTTCAGGCATACGGCCCTCAGCTCCTTGGCGCGCTGCAGCAGCTCGGACTCCTCTTCCTCCCCGGCGGTCGTATAGCAGTCGGTGAAGACCAGGTGCGGACGGGAAAAAGCCGGTTTCTTTGCATTTTCCTGCCAGATGTCCTCGGCGAGGGTGACGGTCTTCTCGTTCAGCTCTGAGAACACATACAGCTCCGAACACTGAACAAAAAACATATGCACCTCCGGCGAGATACCGGCCAGCACATCGTAGATGACGGCGCCGCCGACCACGGGAGCCAGCGAGTACAGCAGGATGCGGTAATAGTGGGAAGCTCGGTTGAGGCAGGCCTCCGCGAAGACCGTGACCGGACTGCTCACGGCTTCATAGGAGGAATCCAGGCTGAAAGCCTGCATGGTGTCGATCAGCAAGCCGGACCGGACGCCGTTTTTCTCCAGTACGACGGCCAGCTCCACCAGAAAGATCGCCACGATCTCCGTCACGGTCAGCAAGAGCAACCGGCTGGAAAAGCGCTTTTTGCGCCATGTCACGAACACATAAGCCAGACCCGCCGCAAACGTAAGCAGGGAAAGCAGGTTTAAAACCGCGGCGCCCGCGGATGAAGGATCGGCAAACATAGTCATTTTTCCTCGCTCCTTTCCGGAGAACGGGCGGTCTCCCAACAGAAAGCCCGGGCCTCCGCCGACGGCTCTTGGCGGGAATCGGACAAGGCATCTGCATCCCCCCAAAAAGACCCGGTCGTTTTCCGGTGACCGCAGATCCGTTCCGCGCAGACCGCGCCGGCTTCCGTGCCCATGTCAAGCCCGCCCAAAAAAGCTGTGTATTTTCTTTATTATAGCAAAATCTGTATCCGATGGCAACGAAAAGCAGCAAAAAGAAAAAACGCCGTCCGGAAAACCCGGGAAAAAAGCAAACGCCCCGGATGCGGGAACCGATGAACCGCATCCGGGGCGTTTGCTTTGAAAGGCCTTTACGCGGCCAGCGCCTCAGCGTCGTATGCCTCAAAGAGAGAGAGCATATCCGCAGCCCGCGCTTTGTCAAAGGAGAAAGCCGTAACGGTCGCCATGTAGGAGCCCGCCTTGACCAGCGCCATGCGTTCGTACACCGGCGTGCCCCGGTACGTGCCGCTGACCAGGATGCACACATGTTCGCTCCCGGCGAAGTCCTGCACCTGCTTCTCGACGCGGATGTTTTCCATGCCCAGCTGTCCCAGCCCGGTCTCCAGCTGCGGAACCGCCGCGTCGTAATAGGCGTCCTCGCTCATGACCATGCCATACAGAAAGCCGAGATTCTCGATCTGGATGTTGAGGTTGTCGCCGCTGTTGTCCAGCGTCAGGGCGTACAGATCACAGACGACGCCGTTGTTGCTGAGCTGGGCGGCAAGCTCCCTGTTGTCCAGCGAGTCGACGACATAGCCCATGGCCTGGACCGTCTCCTCATCGTTCAGCACGTACCACTCATCCGAGAAGCTTGCCATAATGCCGAGGAATTCGTTGGCATAGCTGTGCTCGCTCTTCACGCCGACGACGGCATCCTCCGCTTCACCGGCGGCCAGGGCGCTTCCGGAGGCCAGAGACAGGACAAGCGCCAGGATCATCAGAACACGCAGGACCTTTTTCATTCTTGTTCTCCTTTCTGTTTGTGAAAATCGTTTTGGAAATATGTTGTTCCTTTCGGGTATGTCAGGCAGGGCGAGCTTATACGATATACTGCCCCAGCCCCGGGAGCTTCCGCAGGAGCCGGCAGAGGAGCAGACTGAGCAGATAGACCGGAAGCGCGTAGAGGATCCAGACCGGCCAGCCGTTCAGCCAGCGGACAAAGCAGCCCGTGCGAGCAAAGCACTCGTAGACCATCACATGCGCCATGTAGACGCCGAGCCCGAGCCGGGTGCATCCGGCAAGAAGGGAAGCGAGCCGCGGGGAGAAGCCCCGGCGGGAGACGCGCCGGAGGAAGAACAGATACAGCGCGGCCGACTCGATCACGACGTTCGGCTTGCGGTACAGCTGGAAGAAGCCCTGCCCCTCGCCTTCCGGCGCTCTCAGCCAGAGCCCGGCCAGACAGGTGAACAGGAAGCAGACGAGACCCGCGAGATAGAGCAGGCGCGCCGCACGCGCCGGGATCTCCTCCCGACAGCGGTACAGGAAATACCCGAGCAGAAAATATCCGCTGTATCCGAGCACCAGATGCAGGTGCGCGTAGTCCAGCGCGTTCGCGATGCTCCAGCCAAGCCCGGGCAGATAGCGTCCGTACTCGACCAGAAAGTCCATCACGAAGAAAAGCAGCAGAAAATACGCGCTCGTGCGCCGGTCCTCCGAAATGCGCCGCATCACCGGCGCGATCAGATAGAGCCCGGCGAGCAGAAAGAAATACCACATATGGTAATAGCCCGTGAGGCTCATCGAGACAAACTCGCGCGGGCTGTAATGCACGCCCGTTGTGGCCATGTCGAAGAGCAGATAGGCCGGGGACCAGACCGCAAAAGCGATCAGCAGGCGCAGAAAATACTTGCCGAAGAGCTTGCGCAGCGGCAGCGGCCGCGCCGGATCAAGCAGGAAGCGGCCCGAGACCATCACGAAGCAGGGGACGCACCAGGTGACCGCGGCGGGGAGGATATGGTGCAGCGCTAGCGCTGCCGCGCCCGCCCCGGTCGGCTCCCTCACCGGCGCGAGGTGCATGACGATCACGCCGAGCGCTGCCAGAACGCGAAGCAGGTCGAGCTCGGTCTCCTGCCGGTACTCCCGCGCCTCACTCATCGAGCTTCAGCACCGCGAGGAAGGCCTCGGTCGGGATGGACACCGTGCCGAGCTGACGCATCTTTTTCTTGCCTTCCTTCTGTTTTTCCAGCAGCTTCTTCTTGCGCGTGATATCGCCGCCGTAGCACTTGGCCAGCACGTCCTTGCGCATGGCCTTGACCGTCTCGCGGGCGATGATCTTGCCGCCGATGGCCGCCTGCACGGGTACCTCGAAGAGTTGGCGGGGAATATTCTCCTTGAGCTTTTCGCAGAGCTTGCGCGCGCGGGGATACGCTTTGTCGCGGTGGGCGATGAAGCTCAGCGCGTCGACCTGATCGCCGTTGAGCAGCATGTCGACCTTCACGAGATCGCTGGTCTTGTACTCGGAAAACTCGTAATCCAGCGAGGCGTAGCCCTTGGTGCGCGCTTTGAGCGTGTCGAAGAAATCGTAGATGATCTCATTGAGCGGCATTTCGTAGTGCAGTTCTACCAGCCGCGTGTCGAGATACTGCATGTTCTTGTACTCGCCGCGGCGGTCCTGGCAGAGGGGCATGATGTTGCCGACGTAGTCGTTCGGCGTGATGATGCTGACCTTGACATAGGGCTCATAGGCCTCGGCAATCGCGGCGGGATCGGGGTAGTTGTGGGGGTTGTCGACCATGACGGTGCTGCCGTCTGTCCTGACGACCTTGTAGATGACCGAGGGCAGGGTCGTGACGAGCTCGAGGTCGAACTCCCGCTCGAGCCGCTCCTGGATGATCTCCATGTGCAGCATCCCGAGGAAGCCGCAGCGGAAGCCGAAGCCAAGGGCGACCGAGCTCTCCGGCTCATAGCTGAGCGAGGCGTCGTTGAGCTTGAGCTTTTCGAGCGCGTCGCGCAGATCGGGGTACTTTGAGCCGTCCTCGGTGTAGATGCCGCAGTAGACCATCGGGCGGGCGGGCCGGTAGCCGGGCAGGGCCTCGGCCGTCGGGGTGAGCGCGTCGGTGACGGTGTCGCCAACCTGCGTGTCCGCGACGTTCTTGATGCTGGCTGTAAAAGAGCCCACGTCGCCGGCGGAGAGGACCTCGCAGGGATCGAGGCCAATGGGCCGCAGGTGCCCGACCTCCACCACCTTGTAGCGCGCGCCGGTGGACATGAGCAAGATCTCCTGCTCGCGGCGGATGCTGCCGTCGACGAGGCGCATGAAAACGATGACGCCGCGGTAGTTGTCGTACTGACTGTCGAAGATCAGCGCCTTGAGCGGCGCGTCCGGATCGCCGGAGGGCGCGGGCACGCCCGCCACAATCGCTTCCAGGACCGCGTCGATATTGATGCCCGCCTTGGCCGAGATCTCCGGCGCGTCCTGCGCCGGAATGCCGATGATCTCCTCGATCTCGTCCTTGACGCGCTGCGGGTCGGCGGCGGGCAGGTCGATCTTGTTGACGACGGGCAGGATCTCCAGATTGTTGTCCAGCGCGAGGTAGGTGTTCGAGAGCGTCTGGGCCTCCACGCCCTGGCTCGCGTCGACGACCAGCACGGCTCCCTCGCAGGCGGCGAGCGAGCGGCTGACCTCGTAGTTGAAGTCGACGTGCCCCGGCGTGTCGATCAGATTCAGCGTATAGCGCTCGCCGTCCTGCGCCTGGTACTCCAGCCCTACGGCGCGGGCCTTGATCGTGATGCCGCGCTCCTTTTCCAGCTCCATGTTGTCGAGGATCTGGTCCTCCATGATACGCTGCTCGACCGCGCCGCATTTTTCGATCAGCCGGTCGGAGAGGGTGGACTTGCCGTGGTCGATATGCGCGATGATGGAAAAATTGCGGATCTGCCGCTGATCAATCATGGCCTGTTCCTCCCAGTTTGTCCAGCGCGCGCTCCCCCTCGTCGGACAGGGCGCGCAGCCGATTCAGAAAGTCTCTCGCCGTCTCCGGTTCCAGCCAGCTCCTGCTCTCGCACCGGCCCAGCAGATAGTCCGCGGTGACGCCGTAATACTCACACACCCGGCAGACGAAAGCCAGCCCCGGCTCCCGCGCGCCGTTCTCGTAGTGGCTCAGCAGCGCCTGGCTGATCCCCAGGTCCGCGGCCACCTGCCGCTGGCTCACCCCGCGCTCGCGGCGCAGCCCGGCCAGCGTCTCATGAAAAATACGCTCCATCGTCTCACTCTTTCCAAATTGATTACAAAGCGTATTATATCGGAAGCGCCGTGCTTTGTAAACAGAAAAAATGCGTTCGAATATTGAAAAAGCAGGAAGAGAGTGGTAAAGTGTATTTGTTGAGCAAAAATATAACTGGGAGGTAAAGTTCCATGTTTGAAAATCTGGTTGAAATCCTGAAAGCCAATCCCCGCAAGATCGTCTATACCGAGGGTACCGACGCGCGTATTCTTGAGTCCGCGGCCCGCCTGAAGAAGGCCGGCTTCCTGACCCCGATCCTGGTCGGCAATGTCGAGGCCGTGAAGGACGCTGCCGAGAAGGGCGGCTTTGACATCG
>JAFXTM010000092.1 GCA_017535865.1 Oscillospiraceae bacterium | reverse complement strand
GTGAGCTGGTGCATCAACGACGCCTACACGGTGAAGGACTGCCTGCTGCGGGGAGCCTTCTTCCCTTCCCGGCTGGACGCGCTGGAGCACAGGCCGGAGGAGGTGGCGTATGGCTGAGAGGAAGTTTCCCGGATATCAGGCCGTGCTGCCGCCCATGGTCCGCTACGACGAGGCCCTGAGCGACAAGGCGAAGCTGATCTTCTGCGAGATCATGGCCATGACCGACACGCGGGGCTACTGCTGGGCCACGAACCGCTATCTCGCGGAGCTGATGCGGGTGCATAAGAACAGCGTCCCGCGCCTCGTGAAGGAGCTGGCCGACCGCGGGTACGTCCGCACGGAGATCATCGAGGGCGGCTCCGGGACCCAAAAAGAGCGGCGGATCTTCGTGAACGATATCGCGCTTTCGACGCGGCACCCTATTAACGCTACGGTTAATACCCCCCTTAACGCTGCGGTTAATACCCCTATTAACGCCAGCGTTAACCAGAACGATAAGAGTATAGAACATACCCCCTATAGTCCCCCAAAGGGGACGCGCGGACGCGAACATAAAAAGACGGCCGAATGGAAGAGCGAGGCCTTTGAAAAGTTATGGGCCTGGTACCCCGGGGACCCGGAACGGCACGGGAAGCGCGGGAACCGGCAGCGGGCGATCCGCGCCTGGGACAAGCTCATGCCGACCGACCACCAGATCTCCGTCATGGCCGAGGCGCTGGCCCGCCAGGCGCGCAGCGAGGAGTGGCGCGAGGGCATCGGGATCCCCCATCTGAGCACCTACCTGAACGGCGCCGGCTGGGAGGGCTGGGAAAGCGAGGCGTCGTGATGGGTTTCGGAAAAGGAGACGGCATCGTCTACTCCCACGCGGCGATGCTGGACTATTACCGGAAGGGCCTCAGCGATCCGGAGATCGCGAGGAAGATAGGCTGTACGGCCTCCAACGTGTACAAGTGGCGCAAGTACAACTCCCTGCCTCCGAACGTGCCGGCGCACGGGGGCTACGGGCGGCCGGTGCGGAAACGGGAGGAGCCTCTCCCGGAGCAGGCTCCCGCGGAGCCGGAGCCGCGGAGCGAAGAGAAAGAGGTCCGGCTGAGGACCGAGTGCAGCTCGTGCATATTCTGCGCCTCACTCAACCACGGGACGGCGGAGACCTTCTGCGCCTACGGGCTGATCACCGGGAAGGCGCGCATCAAGCTCCCGAAGCGTGAGGACGGGCGCTGCCCGGCGTTCGTTTCGGGGCCTGCCTTCGGAGGTGAAGAGCCATGACGGAGAACGAGATCTACGAGAGCGCGCAGATGAGCGTGATCGGGGCGCTGCTGATCGACCCGGAGCGATGCGTCGGAGACGTGATGCAGGCCGTGGCTCCCGACGACTTCACCGGCGAGCTGCGGAGCGTGTTCGAGGCGATCCGCGGCATCTGGGCCTCAGGGAAGCGCGTGGACACCGTGGTGGCGCTGGAGGCTCTGGGCGACGGGTACCGGGATCTCCTGCGGCAGTGCATGCAGGAGACGCCCTCCGTGGCCAACGTGCTGACCCACTGCGAGGTGGTGAGATCCCAAAGCGCCCTGCAGACCCTGCGGGGCATCGGGCTGCGGCTGACCGGAGCGACGGACGCGGCAGAGGCCCGGCAGATCCTCTCCGAGGCGCAGACCCTCATGGCGGAGCGCCAGGGGCTTCGCGGGCGGCCCGTGTCCCTGCTTCTGGCGGACTTCCTCAACTGGGTGTCCTCCCCGGCGCCGGCGGAGTATCTCCCCTGGGGGATCCGTCAGCTTGACGACCTGGTCACGGCCGAGTGCGGGGACTTCATCGTGCTGGGCGCGGACAGCAGCGTCGGCAAGACGGCGCTGGCCGTGCAGCTGGCCTGGGCGCAGGCGGCCAAGGGCCGGCGGGTCGGTTTTTTCTCCCTGGAGACCAGCGGGCTGAAGCTCACCCGGCGCCTGGTGGCTCAGCGGGCGCGGATCCCGATGACCGCAATCAAGGACAAGAGCCTGAGCGATGAGCAGATCAAGGACGTGATCTCCCTGGGGAGCGCGTCGAACAAGGTGCCGCTGATGATCTACGACGCGGCGGGCGTCTCGGTGGACGAGCTGAGGGCCGCGGTGACCGCGGACCGGCTGGAGGTGATCTACATCGACTACGTCCAGCTGCTCAGCGCCCCCGGGCGCGAGCGCTGGGAGATCGTGACGGCCATCTCCATGGCCCTGCACACCATGGCGCAGCAGCTGGGCGTGGCCGTGGTTGGGCTGAGCCAGATCACCGCCGGCGACAAGAAGACCAAGACCTCGCCGGGCAAGGACGACCTTCGGGAGTCGAAGCAGCTCAAACAGGACGCGGACCTGATCCTCATGATGAGCCTCGCGGATCCGGAGGACAACACCTCGCTGCGGTGGCTCAAGGTAGAGAAGAACAAGGACGGGCCGCTGGGCAGCGTGTGCCTCAAGTTCGACCCGGAGCACATGGACTTCACGCCGACGGACTCTCGGGCCTACACCAATCGGCCGCGGCGATCCGCGCCGGCAAAGTTCACCGACGAGCCGGACCCGGCGCCGCAGCCGCCCGCGCAGGGCTCGATGTTCGCGGAGATCTCCGAAGAGGAGGCGATTCCGTTTTGATACCGAAAGTCGGAGACAAAGTGCGGCGGCGGATCGCATACGGCATGAACGGAGGCACCATGCTGCCGCCGGAGACCGGGACGGTCGTATATGTCCACCCGGAGGGCCGGTTCTACCGCGTAGAGTTTACTTTCCCCAGCCGGTGGGGCGTGCGGCGATTCTGCGAGAGCTACATCGCCGAGAGGACAGGGGTCAACCCGATCCCATTCACACGAGGGCCACTCATCCGGCCATATCTGCCGGACGGCCCGGACGATTAAGGAGGACAATATGGCAAAAGAAAAGCTTGAGGACGTTCTGGCGAGGGACAGCGCCGACGTCGCCAACATGTTCGAGAACGCGAAGAAAAACTCTGCAGTCGCAGAGAAAAACGACGAGGGCGCGGAGGTCCTGCGAGAGATCCCGCTGGACGACATATGGCAGAACCCGCTGAACTTCTACGGGATCCGCGACGTGGAGGAGCTGGCCGAGAGCATCCGCCTCAACGGGCTCATGGATCCGCTGGTGGTCTATCCCATGGCGAACGGAAAGTTCCGGCTGATCAGCGGGCACAGGCGCTGGGCGGCGCTGCACACCATCAACGCCGAGACGGCGCTCTGCCGCGTGGTTACCAAGCCCGAGAGCGACGCCGCGGAGACGCTGATGCTCATCCAGGCGAACAGCACCGGGCGCGTCCTGACGCCGCTGGAGATCGCCATGCAGGCCGAGAAGATGACCGCCGCGCTGATCCAGCGCAGAAAAGAGGGCGTGGAGTTCAGCGGCCGCACCCGCGACATCGTGGCGGACGCCCTGGGCATCAGCCCCACCGCGCTGGCCCGGAAGAAGGTGATCAAGGACCGGCTGGCCGTGGCCGGATTCCGCC